>NZ_JBEYWC010000042.1:0-58747 GCF_040704505.1 Streptomyces sp. NPDC047002 | reverse complement strand
CGGCTGCTGTTTCAGGACGTCCCCTACCGCAGGGGCGAGCTGACAGGCGCGCCGCCCGCTGGGGTGGTGCTCACTCCGTTGCCGGAGCGCCGCGGGACGTGTGCCGCGTGCGCTCCGGCGCGCGATCAGTGGTGCGAACCGCCCTGCGCCTCCAGGCGCTTGCGGGAGGCCTCGATCTCGGCCTCGGCCTCGGCGCGGCCCACCCAGTCGGAGCCCTGGACCGACTTGCCGGGCTCCAGCGCCTTGTACACCTCGAAGAAGTGCTTGATCTGCGCCAGGACGTGGTCCGGGACGTCCTTGATGTCCTTCACGTGCGCCATGCGCGGGTCGGACGCCTGCACGCACAGCAGCTTGTCGTCGCCGCCTGCCTCGTCCGTCATCTTGAACATGCCGACGGCGCGGCAGTCCACCAGGACGCCGGGGAACGTCGGCTCGTCCAGCAGGACCAGCGCGTCCAGCGGGTCGCCGTCCTCGCCGAGGGTGTTGTCGACGAAGCCGTAGTCGGCCGGGTAGGTGGTCGAGGTGAAGAGACGACGGTCGAGGCGGATCCGGCCGGTCTCGTGGTCCACCTCGTACTTGTTCCGCGACCCCTTGGGGATCTCGATGGTGACGTCGAACTCCACGGGTGGTTCCTCCAAGATCAACACGTGTGGCGGTGGGCGTGACGCTGCGGTCCGTCGGCGTCCTCCGCCCGGACAGGGGCAGCGAGCGCACCGCGCGGCGCAGTGATTAAGTGTCCCCCACGAGGTCATGTGATCGCGAAAGGGGCTGGTCAGCCGTGCTGGATCAGAAAGCCTGGCAGGTCACGGCGGGTTCCGCCGTCCTCGGGCTGGCCGTCGCCGCCGGCGCGATCGCGATCGCGGGCCCCTGGGACGGCGGACAGCGCACGGCCGAGAAGACCTGGGCGGCGGGGCAGGACCGTACGGGGTCCGGCGCGCACCCCGGCGCACCGGCCCCCGCACGCGCCCCCAAGCCGGCGCCGAGCGCGGGCCCCGTCCTGACCGCACTCGGCGGCGATCCCGATGACAGCGGTGGCAGCGATGACAGCGGTGGCAGCGGCGACAGCGACGCGAGCAACAACAGCGGCACCACCGCCGACTCGGCGCACGACGCCGGCACCTCGGGCCGCGGCAGCCACACCGGCACCCGCGCGGAGGCGGGCGAGGCCCCCATGAACCTCGCGAAGACCCTCGGCCCGCTGCTCGGCCGGCCCGCGCTCGGCAAGGTCACAGCGGCCTCCGTCGTGGACGTCGAGAGCGGCAGGCAGCTGTACGGGAAGAACGCGGCCCGGCCCATGACCCCGGCGTCCACGGTGAAGCTCGCGACGATGACGGCCGCGCTCTCCGCCCTCGGCCCCGGCCACCGCATCCCCACCACCGTCGTGGCGGGCCGCGGCGACCGGCACATCACCCTGGTGGGCGGCGGCGACCCCAGCCTCGACGCGCAGGCGCTCGGCAGGCTCGCCGACTCCACCGCGCGCGCCCTCAAGGCGAAGGGCGTGAGGAAGGTCGCGCTCGGCTACGACGTCTCCCTCTACTCGGGGCCGCGGCAGCACCCGATCGGACCCAACGACAACATCGCGCCCGTGGTGGCCCTCACGCTCAACGAGGGCCGCCTCGACAAGACCACGAGCGGGCCCGCGCCCCGCAGCGGCGACCCGGCGGGCGCGGCGGCCGAGGAGTTCGTACGGCAGCTGCGCGCCCGCGGGATCACCGCCACCAAGGCGGCGGCCCCCGCGAAGGCGCCGAAGGGCGCGCGGCGCCTCGCCGTCAGCTGGTCGGCGCCCGTCTCCGACCTGATCGAGCGCGCCCTGACCGAGAGCGACAACGACATCGCGGAGGCCATGGCGCGCCAGACCGCGCTCGCCGAGCACCTGCCCGCGAGCTTCGCCGGCGGCGCGAAGGCCGTGAAGCAGCGCCTGACGAAGCTCGGCATGCCGCTCGCCGGGACCGTGCTCACCGACGGCAGCGGCCTCAACCGCAAGGACAAGGTCACGGCGGGCCTGCTGACCTCGCTGCTGACACGCGACGGCGACCCGGACCACCCGGAGCTGCGCCCCGTCCTGACCGGGCTGCCCGTCGCGGGGTTCACCGGCACGCTCGTCGACCGCTACACCGGCCCGGGGCAGGCCCCGGCCGAGGGCCTGATCCGTGCCAAGACGGGCACCCTGACGGGCGTCAACACGCTGGCGGGCACGGTGGTCGACGCCAACGGCAGGCTGCTCGCCTTTGCCTTCATGGCCGACGCGACCGCCTCGCCCACCGAGGCGGAGCAGGCCCTCGACCAGGCGTCGGCCGCGCTCCTCCCGTGAGGGCGGGCGCGGCGGTACCGGCCCCCTACGGGAGGGCCCCGACGGCGCGGCCCGCGCTCCCCGGGGCGGATGCCAGGGACGAATCCGGGCACCCGAACCCCGCCGCACGCGGCCGTCACCCCGTACGGTTGACGACATGACGAGCATCGGTGGTGCCGAGATGGTCGACTGGAATCTCGCGGTGGCGACCGCGAACCGGCTCATGCGCCCGGGTCCCGAGGTCACCAGGGACGAGGCGCGGGAGATCGTCGCCGAGCTGCGCCGGCACGCGAAGGCGGCCGAGGAGCACGTGCGCGGCTACACGCGGATGGTCCAGGACGGGCACGAGCCCGCGGACACGCCCGTGCTCGTGGTGGACAGGCCCGGCTGGGTGAAGGCCAATGTGGAGGGCTTCCGCGAGCTGCTGAAGCCCCTCTTCGAGAAGGTGCGCGAGCGCAGGTCGGGCACGCCGGGCGGCGCCGTGTTCGGCGCGGTGGGCGGCAAGGTCACGGGCGTCGAGCTGGGCATGCTGCTGTCCTTCATGGCCTCCCGCGTCCTCGGCCAGTACGAGACGTTCGCGACGGCCGGGCGCGAGCTGCCCGCGGGCGAGGACGGCGGCGGCCGGCTGCTGCTCGTCGCGCCCAACATCGTGCACGTCGAGCGCGAACTCGACGTCGAGCCGCACGACTTCAGGCTCTGGGTGACGCTCCACGAGGAGACCCACCGCACCCAGTTCACCGGCGTACCGTGGCTGAAGGACCATCTGAAGGGCGAGATCCAGTCCTTCCTCGGCGAGACCGACGTCGACCCCGCGACGATGCTGGAGCGGCTCACCAAGGCGGCCCAGTCCGTGGTGGGCAACCGCCAGGAGGAGACCGAAGGAGCCGAGGAGGAGGCGCCCAGCATCGTGGAGCTGGTGCAGACGCCGCGCCAGCGCGAGGTGCTCGGCCGCCTCACGGCCGTGATGTCGCTGCTCGAAGGCCACGCCGACTATGTGATGGACGGCGTGGGTCCGCAGGTCGTGCCGAGCGTCGCCGAGATCAGGGAGAAGTTCCAGCAGCGCAGGGCGCGCGGCGCGAGCCGCCTCGACCAGGCGCTGCGCAGGCTCCTCGGCCTCGACGCGAAGCTGCGGCAGTACCGCGACGGCGAGCGGTTCGTGCGCGCCGTGGTGGACGAGGTCGGCATGGACGGCTTCAACCGCGTCTGGACCTCGCCGAACACGCTGCCCACCAAGGCCGAGATCGCCGCACCCGCCGAGTGGGTCGCGCGGGTGCACAGGGCGCAGTAGGGCGCGCCCCGCCCGGGGGGAGGCCGGGCCCTCGCGGCCGTCGGCCCGGCAGCGGCGGGGGCGCGTGCGGGCGCACGCGTGGCAGATGCACGCCTCGGGTATCACCCGTCCGAGGGAGCGTAAGCACTGGCTGGGCGTGCGATGCTCGGGTATTGCCTCGGTTCTGTCACCATCGACGCACTCTCAGTGACGAACCCGCCCCGGCCCCGCCGGGGACACGACCGAGTCACCCCCCCCGTAGACACATTTCATCACGACCGAGTCACCCCCCCGTAGACACATTTCATGAAGGGCACCGGACATGGGTCCCCATCCTGCGGTCGCGGCGATACGCCTGGCGGTCCGCCGCGTTCTCCACGACATCCTCACCGAACATCCCGCGCACTCCGCACGCGCCGCGCACGCCGCGCACTCCGGGGGTGCCGTGCCCGCCGCCTCCCGCAGGACCGGCCCCGGCGACCGTCGCGCCCCCCTCGTGCTGGTCGCCTGCTCGGGCGGCGCCGACTCCATGGGCCTCGCCTCCGCCCTCGCCTTCGAAGCGCCCAAGCTCGGCGTCAGGGCCGGCGGCGTCACCGTCGACCACGGCCTCCAGGCCGGTTCCGACATCCGCGCGGCCGAGGTCGTCGCCCGCCTCACCGCCCTCGGCCTCGACCCCGTCGAGTCCGTCGCCGTCTCCGTCGGCCGCGACGGCGGCCCCGAGGCCGCCGCCCGCGACGCGCGCTACGGCGCCCTCGACTCCGCGGCCGAGCGCCATGGCGCCGCCGCCGTCCTCCTCGCCCACACCCGCGACGACCAGGCCGAGACCGTCCTGCTCGGCCTCGCGCGCGGCTCCGGCATCCGCTCCCTTTCGGGCATGGCCGCCGTCTCAGGCGCCGGGCGCCGCTACCGCCGCCCCTTCCTCCAGCTCGACCGCCAGACCGTCCGTACGGCCTGCCTCGCCCAGTCCATCCCCGTCTGGGACGACCCGCACAACGCGGACCCCGCCTACACCCGTTCGCGGCTGCGCCAGGAGGGCCTGCCGGCCCTGGAGAAGGCCCTCGGCAAGGGGGTCGTCGAAGCCCTCGCCCGTACGGCGCAGCTCTCCAGGGACGACGCCGACGCGCTGGACGCGTGGGCGGCCGACGCGGAGTCCACCGTCCGCGACGACGCGGGGCAGTTGGAGGTCGAGAAGCTGTTCGCGCTGCCGCCCGCCGTGCGCCGCAGGGTGCTGCGCAAGGCGGCCATCACCGCGGGCGCGCCCGCGGGTTCGCTGTTCGCGCGGCACATCGAGGAGGTGGACCGCCTGATCACGGGCTGGCGCGGGCAGTCGGGCATCAACCTCCCCGGGCGCGTCGAGGCGCTGAGGCAGGGTGGCAGACTGGTCATCCGGCAGGGCTGATCAGGCCGGCCAGCGGACGCCGGACGACGAAAGTGATTGTGGTGGATCAGACGGACCTGGGCACCGACCTCCAGTCGGTGCTCATCACCAAGGAAGAGATCGACGCGAAGCTCGCCGAGCTGGCCGCGAAGATCGACGCGGAGTACGCGGGCAAGGACCTTCTCCTGGTCGGAGTGCTCAAGGGCGCCGTGATGGTGATGGCGGACCTGGCCCGCGCGCTGTCCACCCCGGTCACGATGGACTGGATGGCCGTCTCCTCCTACGGCGCGGGCACCCAGTCCTCGGGTGTGGTGCGCATCCTCAAGGACCTGGACACCGACATCAAGGGCAAGCACGTCCTGATCGTCGAGGACATCATCGACTCGGGCCTGACCCTGTCCTGGCTGCTGTCGAACCTCGGCTCGCGCGAGCCCGCCTCGCTTGAGGTCTGCACCCTGCTGCGTAAGCCGGATGCCGCAAAGGTCGCCATCGACGTGAAGTGGATCGGGTTCGACATTCCGAACGCCTTCGTCGTCGGATACGGGCTCGACTACGCTGAGAAGTACCGCAACATGCCCTTCGTGGGGACGCTCGCGCCGCATGTCTACGGCGGCTGACCAGGGGCGGAGCATTCCGTCCCGGTCGCGTCGGCTCCCCGGGGGCAGTGATGCGGACACATCATTGTTGAGCCGGGAACCACTCCAGCCGTCCCCGCGTTGGAGCAGGGGAGGACGGGTTCGCCACCAGCACCGTGCGGCCGCTGGCGCCGACGCTGGGGTACCGTCCGAAGAACAGTCTTTTCTCACAGCAGCATTTACCTACGGGCAGGAGGGACGGGGCGTCACCGCCTCGTATGGATGGACGTGAAGCGATACTTCCGTGGGCCGGTCATGTGGATCGTGCTGGCCGTCCTCGCCGTGGTCGTGTTGATGAATGTCGTCTCCACGGGAGGCGGCTACAAGACGGTGGACACCGGCCAGGTCGTCCAGGCGATCGACAAGAACCAGGCCGATCAGGTCAAGCTGACCACTGGCGACGATCAAGTCATCAAGGTCGATCTCAAGAACGGCCAGAAGGTCGCGGGCAGCGACAAGATCCAGGCCAGCTACATCGGGAGCCAGGGCTCCACGCTGGCCAAGGAGCTCCAGCAGAAGTTCAACGCCGGCCAGATCGACAAGGGGTACACGGTCTCGCCGTCGAAGCAGAGCCCGTTCCTCTCGGTGGTGCTCTCGCTGCTGCCGTTCGTGCTGCTGGTCGTGGTGTTCCTCTTCCTGATGAACCAGATGCAGGGCGGCGGCTCGCGCGTCATGCAGTTCGGGAAGTCCAAGGCGAAGCTCATCACCAAGGACACCCCGAAGACGACGTTCTCCGACGTCGCCGGTTCCGACGAGGCCGTCGAGGAGCTCCAGGAGATCAAGGAGTTCCTCCAGGAGCCGTCGAAGTTCCAGGCCGTGGGCGCCAAGATCCCCAAGGGCGTGCTGCTGTACGGCCCGCCGGGCACGGGCAAGACGCTCCTCGCGCGCGCCGTCGCGGGCGAGGCGGGCGTGCCGTTCTACTCGATCTCGGGCTCCGACTTCGTGGAGATGTTCGTCGGTGTCGGTGCCTCCCGGGTGCGCGACCTGTTCGAGCAGGCCAAGGCGAACGCCCCGGCGATCGTCTTCGTCGACGAGATCGACGCCGTGGGCCGCCACCGCGGCGCGGGCCTCGGCGGCGGGCACGACGAGCGCGAGCAGACGCTGAACCAGCTGCTCGTGGAGATGGACGGCTTCGACGTGAAGGGCGGCGTCATCCTGATCGCCGCCACCAACAGGCCCGACATCCTCGACCCCGCGCTGCTGCGCCCCGGCCGCTTCGACCGGCAGATCGCCGTCGACCGGCCCGACATGCAGGGCCGTCTGGAGATCCTCAAGGTCCACCAGAAGGGCAAGCCGGTCACGCCCGACGTCGACCTCGGCGCCGTCGCCCGCCGCACGCCCGGCTTCACCGGCGCCGACCTGGCGAACGTGCTGAACGAGGCGGCGCTGCTGACGGCGCGCTCGGACAAGAAGCTGATCGACAACCACTTCCTGGACGAGGCGATCGACCGCGTCGTGGCGGGCCCGCAGAAGCGGACCCGGATCATGTCCGAGAAGGAGAAGAAGATCACCGCGTACCACGAGGGCGGACACGCCCTGGTCGCGGCGGCCTCCCCGAACTCCGACCCGGTCCACAAGATCACGATCCTCTCCAGAGGCCGGGCTCTCGGCTACACGATGGTCCTGCCCGACGAGGACAAGTACTCCACCACGCGCAACGAGATGCTCGACCAGCTCGCGTACATGCTGGGCGGGCGCGCCGCGGAGGAGCTGGTCTTCCACGACCCGACCACCGGCGCGGCCAACGACATCGAGAAGGCCACCTCCACGGCCAAGGCGATGGTCACGCAGTACGGCATGACGGAGCGGCTCGGCGCCATCAAGTTCGGCGGCGACAACAGCGAGCCCTTCCTCGGCCGTGAGATGGGTCACCAGCGCGACTACTCGGAAGAGGTCGCGGCGCTCGTCGACGAAGAGGTCAAGAAGCTCATCGAGACGGCGCACAACGAGGCGTGGGAGATCCTGGTGGAGAACCGGGACGTCCTCGACAACCTCGTGCTCGCGCTGCTGGAGAAGGAGACCCTCGGCAAGGAGGAGATCGCGCAGATCTTCTCCACCGTCGTCAAGCGGCCCATGCGGCCCGCGTGGACGGGCTCGGCGCGGCGCACGCCGTCGACGAGGCCGCCGGTGCTCTCGCCGAAGGAGCTCGCGCTCACCAACGGCGCCTCGGGCGCCAACGGCAACGGGGCCGCCTCGCTGACAAAGGGCACCGACGCCCCGGCGGAGCAGGTCCCCGAGGAGCGCCCCGACAACGGGTGACGCCCGCAGGCGGGTGAGGGATGTGGGACCGGACACGTCCGGTCCGGAATGTCTGCCGCGCCCCCCAGGTTTCAGGTCATGCGGCCTAGCCTGAGGGGCGCGGCATTCTTCATGTGCGGAAAACCCAGAAGCGCGCATGTGAACCACGTGAACCACGTGCAAGAGGATCGAGGCAACACATGACGGACCCGGTGACGCTGGACGGCGAGGGCCCGGTCGGCGAGTTCGACGAGAAGCGCGCCGAGAACGCGGTGCGGGAGCTGCTCGTCGCGATAGGCGAGGACCCGGACCGCGAGGGGCTGCGGGCCACGCCGGGACGGGTCGCGCGCGCGTACAAGGAGATCCTCGCGGGCCTGTGGCAGGAGCCCGAGGATGTCCTGACGACGACGTTCGACCTCGGCCACGACGAGATGGTGCTGGTCAAGGACATCGAGATCGTCTCGCTGTGCGAGCACCACCTGCTGCCGTTCCACGGCGTCGCGCACGTCGGCTACATCCCCGCGGTCAGCGGCAAGATCACGGGCCTGTCGAAGCTGGCCCGTCTCGTGGACGTCTACGCCCGCCGGCCGCAGGTCCAGGAGCGCCTCACCACGCAGGTCGCGGACTCCCTGGTGCGCATCCTGGAGGCGCGCGGCGCGATCGTGGTGATCGAGGCCGAGCACATGTGCATGTCGGTGCGCGGCATCCGCAAGCCCGGCTCGAAGACCATCACGTCGGCCGTGCGCGGCCAGCTGCGGGACGCCACGACGCGGGCCGAGGCCATGAGCCTGATCCTGTCGCACTGAGCCCGCAGCGCCACCGTACGGAACCGCGCCGCCGTGCGTACGGGCCCCCGGGGGCGCGCCCCCGGCGCGCCGGGTCAGGCGCGGCTGCCGGTGGAGCGGTCGCCGTCGCCGCCGGTGCCTTCGGGGTCGTCAGGCAGCTTGCAGACCCGTTCGAGGAAGACGGCGGCGGCGATGACCCCGATGCCCGCAAGCAGCGAGAAGCCGGCGTAGATCGCCTGGTCGCGCCGGGCGGGGATGGACAGCTGGGTCAGCAGGAAGACGCCCGTGCCCCCGTACATCCCCGCGACCAGCGCGGCGACCAGCGCCGCCGCCTGGCCGAAGACGACCGCGCGGGCGGCGACCAGCGGGTCGACGCCCTTCGCCTCGGGGCGCCGCTCACGCTGGGCGCGCAGCCGCGCCCTGATCGACAGGGCGGTCGCCAGCAGGATCACCGCGATCGCCGCCAGCACGATGGGCGCGCCCGCGGGGACGCTCGGCAGCGTGCCGAACGAGTCCCACAGGCGCGCCCCGCCCCACGCGAGTACGCCGACCGCCACCAGGAGCCCGGCGAGGACGCCGATCCGCAACTGCCTCACCCGGAGAGCCGCCCTTCAGAAATGTGCCGCCAGGTCCCTGCCGAGCCTAACGACTATTCCGGCAGACGGAGTTCCAGGTCGACACGGGCCATGACGCCGTCCTGCCCGACGCCCGTCAGCAGCTCCGTCACGGCGCCCTGCCCCGGCACGACGGCCTCCGGGTCCACGTCGCGCCACGGCGCGAGGACGAAGGCCCGCTGGTGGGCCCGCGGGTGCGGCAGCGTCAGCACCGGGTCGTCCGAGACGACGTCCCCGTACGAGAGGATGTCGACGTCGATCGTGCGCGGCCCCCAGCGCTCCTCGCGCACCCGGTCGAAGGCCTCCTCGATGGCCTGGCCGCGCTCCAGCAGCGACGCCGGCGGCAGGGTGGTCTTCACCACCACCACCGCGTTGAAGTACGAGGGCTGGGTGCCGGGCTCCACGCCCCACGGCTCTGTCTCGTAGACGGGGGAGACCGCCTTGACCCGGACGCCGGGGGTGTCCTCGAGGGCGTCCACCGCGCCTTGCAGGGTCTCCAGGCGGTTGCCCAGGTTGGAGCCGAGCGCGATCACCGCGCGCTTCGGGTTGGAGAGGGTCATGTCGGCCGCGTCGACCTGCGCGATGACCGCGGCGGGCACCGGCTGCACGGTCGGGTCGCTGGCCGCAGGACCCGTGCCCTGCGTGTCGTGCGTGCTCATACTCGGCTCCGGGTGATGGTGATGGTCACGTCGTCGAAGGGCACGGTGATGGGCGCGTCCGGCTTGTGGACCGTCACCTCCACCTCGTGCACGCCGTCGTGCTTCAGGCACTGCTGCGCGATGCGCTCGGCCAGCGTCTCGACGAGGTCGACCGGGTCGCCCGTGACGACGGCGACGACCTCCTCGGCGACGATGCCGTAGTGCACGGTCTTCGCCAGATCGTCCTCCGCCGCGGCAGGGCGGGTGTCGAGACCGAGCACCACGTCCACGATGAAGGTCTGGCCCTCCTCCCGCTCACGGGGGAAGACACCGTGGTGCCCGCGGGCCCTGAGGCCGCGCAGCGCGACACGATCCACGCGAATCACTCCTGCTGTCGTCGGTCGGCGGGGACCGGCCGCGTGCGGGCGGGCCGGGCACCCACGTTCGAATCTACCGTCGGGCACGGACAGCTCCCGCTCGCGGGGCCCGCGGTAGCCGGGGGTAGCGGCGCCCCTACCCCGTGCTCAGTGCGGCCAATCCCTTTGGGGCGGCCGCCCACTCAGGAGGATGGTTCCTCCTCGGGCCCCTCGTCGTCCTCGTCGCTCTCCGCCAGGACGGGTGACGCGTGGTGCGACCACAGCTTCCAGCCGCCGTCCGCGCGGCGGAACACATTGGTCGCGACGACCAGCTGGCCCACCAGCGGGCCGAGCTCCGAGCCCTCCTCCGCGGGGGCGCCGCTGAGGATGTTCTCCGTGCACGTGACCAGGGCCGTACGGCCCGCCACCGCGATCGTGACGTCGGTCAGGAAGAACTGGATGTACTCGGTGTTCGCCATGATCAGCGCGTACGAGCGGAGCACCTCGCCGCGGCCGGTCAGCAGCGGCCAGCCCGGGTGGACGCAGGACGGCGTCACGTCCTCTGCGCCGTCGGCCCCGTCGTCGCCCTCGCCGAGCCACAGCGCGGACAGCGCCTCCAGGTCGCCGCGCTCCATCGCCTCGTAGAAGTCGGTGTTGGCGCGCTCCACCTGCTCGCGGTCGGTGGGCGGCGCCCCGCGGCCCTCGCTCACCTGGTGCCTCTCGCCGTGGTGCGCGCGGGGGGCGGGCCCGCGCCCTCGATGGCGCGGGCGACCCGCACGGCGTCGGCCGTGGCCCGTACGGCGTGCACCCGGACCGCCCAGGCGCCGCGTGCCGCGGCGATCGCGGAGACCGCGGCGGTGGCCGCGTCGCGCTCGCGCGCGGGCGGCGGCGCGCCCTCGTCGCCGGCGAGCACCCGGCCGAGGAACCGCTTGCGGGACGCGGCGACCAGCAGCGGCCTGCCGAGCGCCCGCAGCTCGTCCTGGCGGGCCATGAGTTCGAGGTCGTGCTCGGCGCGCTTGGCGAAGCCGAGCCCGGGGTCGACGACGAGGAGCTCGGGGCTGATCCCCCCCTCGACCACCGCGTCCATCCGCCGGCGCAGCTCGGCGACGACCTCCGCTGCCACGTCCCCGTACACGGCGCGTGCGTTCATGTCGGCGCTGAAGCCCCGCCAGTGCATGACGACGAACGGGACGGCGGCCGCCGCGACCACGGGCACCATCGCCGGGTCGGCGAGGCCGCCGCTCACGTCGTTGACGAGGACGGCCCCCGCCTCCACGGCGCGCTCGGCGACGCCCGCCCGCATGGTGTCGACGGAGACGACGACGCCCTCGGAGACCAGGCCCCGCACGACGGGCAGCACCCGCCGCAGCTCCTCGTCCTCGTCCACCCTGCTGGCGCCGGGACGGGTCGACTCGCCGCCGACATCCACCAGGTCGGCGCCCTGCGCGACCAGGTCGAGCCCGTGCTTGACGGCGGCGGTGGTGTCGAAGAACCGCCCGCCGTCCGAGAAGGAGTCGGGCGTCACGTTGACGACACCCATGACCGCGCACCGGTCCCATTCGGGCAGCCCCCGGACCGTGCCACGTCCCCGCGTCGTCGTGGTGCTCATGAACCCACCCTAGGGCCTCTCGTCCGGGTCACGCCGGGCTCGCGCGCCCCGGCACCGCGCAGCTCCCGCGGGCGGGTGCGGCTCAGGGGCGGGGGGCGCCGCCGGTGCGGGCGGGCGTCCGGGGGGCCGGGGGCCGCGGGGTGTCGTCGTCGGGCGGGGCCGGATGGGCGCACGGCCCGGCTGCCGCGGCGCGCAGCGGCAGGGTGAGGAAGCCCTCGGCCTGCATCGCGGCGAAGCCGATCCTCGGCAGGTCGCGGCCGCGGCGGAAGATCAGGAAGCGCGGCTCCCAGCGCGGCTGGAACTTCGCGTTGAAGCGGTACAGCGACTCGATCTGGAACCACCGGGACAGGAACACCAGGGTGGCGCGCCAGCCGCGCAGCACCGGGCCCGCGCCGAGCCGCTCGCCCCGGGCGAGCACGGACCTGAACATCGCGAAGTTCAGCGAGGCGCGCCGCACCCCGAGCGCCTCCGCCGCGCCGAGGGTCGCCACGATCAGCAGCTCGTTGAGGCCCGGGTCCGCGGCCCGGTCGCGGCGCATCAGGTCGAGGGAGATCCCGTCCGCACCCCACGGGACGAAGTGCAGGACGCCCTTGAGGTCGCCGTGCGGGCCGTCGGCTCCACCGTCCGGGCGACCCGGCTCGGCCCGGTGCGCGGTGGCGAGCACCGCCTCGCCGTCCGCCGGGTCGCCGATCCGGCCGAGCGCCATGGAGAAGCCGCGCTCGGTGCCGCCGCCGCGCCAGTCGGCGGCCGCGCGCCTGATCCGTTCGAGCTCGGCCTCCGGCACGTCCCGTACGCGGCGCACCCGGGTCTCGTACCCGGCGCGCTCCACGCGCTTGACCATCTGCCGTACGTTGCGCATCGCGCGCCCGCCCAGGGAGAAGCCGGCCACCTCGACCACGGCCTCGTCGCCGAGCTCCAGCGCGTCGAGGCCGGTCTCGCGGGTCCACACCTCGCCGCCTGTCTCGCTGCACCCCATCACGGCGGGGATCCACGAGTGCGCCTCCGCGGTCTCCATGAACCGCTCGATCGCGCCGGGCCACGCCTCCACGTCCCCGATCGGGTCGCCGCTCGCGAGCATCACGGCGGAGACGACGCGGTAGCAGACGGCGGCCTTGCCGCTGGGCGAGAAGACGACGCCCTTGTCCCGCCTGAGCGCGAAGTGGCCGAGCGAGTCGCGCCCGCCGTGCCGGGCGAGCAGCTCCCGCAGCCGCCGCTCGTCCTCCTGGTCGAGCCGCGCCGCGGGCCGCTCGGGCCGCAGCGCCAGATAGACCGTGCTCAGGGCGGTGACGAGGCCGAGCGAGCCGAGGGTGTACGCGACGACACTGTCGGCCGGGCCGCGGTAGGCGACCGGGCCCTCGACGCCGACCAGGCCGGACAGCACGTGGGCGAGGCGGGCGGTGAAGCCGGGGCTGCCGACCGTGCGGTGCGGGTGCGCGCTGACCACGATCAGCCCGATGCCGACCGAGGCCGCGCCCATCAGCAGGAAGTTGGTCAGGGGCGTCCATCTGCCGCGCGGGTCGGGCAGCGCGGCGAACTGCGCGCGGTGCGCGATCAGCGGCGCGAGCAGCAGCAGCGAGAGCAGCGCGCCGAGCGGGGAGTGCCGGTAGACCAGCTCGCCCGCGGCGCCCGCGGGCAGCAGCACCACGGCGGCGCGCCAGGCCCGCCGCTTGCGCCGCTTGAGGCCGTGCGCCAGGAAGAGGAGCAGCACACCGACGCTGACCGCGAGCGCCGCGGCGAATGGCCCGAGCGCGCCGGGCAGGACCTCGGCGAGCGCGTGCATCCGGCTGTGCCGGAACCGGGGGAAGACCCCGGACGCGATGTTGACCAGCGCGATCAGGGTGCAGGCCGTGCCGATGAGCGACGGCACCGTACGGGGCGCGGGCCACGGCGCCCAGCGGTGCGTGGCTCCGCCGCCCGAGGCCCGCAGAGCGGTGCCTGCGCGGCCGGCCGGCCCGGCGGCGTCGGCCGCCTTCCGTGGAACCGATCCTGATGTGTCCCCATCTACCGGCACAGCCATCGCTTCCCAAGGTTCGTCCGGTGGTCGTGCTGCTCGGTCCTGGGCCGCAAAGCGGCGGACGGACCGGCCTGCGCTTCCTATGACGGGGCTTTGAGCGGGCGGGTTCAGTCGCCGGGGAAGTTCACCGAGGAGGAGAGCCGAGACCATGGGTCTGACCAGCCACAAAGTTCTGGCCGTCGCGGTCGCCGCGGCCGCCGCCCTGTTCGTGCTCACGGTGTGGCGCTGGCCGCGCCTCGCGCGCCCCGGCGTGCGCCAGGTCGCGGGGCGTGCGGGGCTGCTCCTCGCCACGCAGGTCGCGGTGTTCGCCGCCGTCGCCCTCGTCGTGAACCGGTCCTTCCTGTTCTACGCGTCGTGGGACGACCTGCTCGGGCGCGAGACCGGGACGGGCACCGTGCTGGTGCACGACACCGACCCCACGGGCGCCGTCACCGACTCGCAGCGGCCCGTCGACGCCGGGCTGCCGCACGGCTCGGACGCGGCGCGCGTCGGCCTGGTGCGGCAGACCGCGATCGCGGGGCCGCGCAGCCACCTCGTCAGCTCCGCGTACGTGTACCTGCCGCCGCAGTACTTCCAGCCGGCGTACCGGCACCGGCTGTTCCCCGCCGCGATCGTGCTGACGGGCTACCCGGGCGCGGCGCAGGCGCTGGTCTCCCGGCTCGACTACCCGGCGATCGCCAGGGCCCAGGCAGCGGCGCACCGCATGGAGCCGATGGTGCTGGTGATGCTGCGGCCGACCGTGGCGCCGCCGCGCGACACCGAGTGCGTCGACGTGCCGCGCGGGCCGCGCACCGAGACGTATCTCGCGAAGGACGTCCCCGACGTCGTCACGCACTCCTACCGGGTGGGTCCAGGGCTGACGCACTGGGGGATCATCGGGGACTCCACCGGCGGCTACTGCGCGCTGAAGATCGCGATGCACCACCCGGAGGACTTCGGCGCCGCCGTCGGGCTCGCCGCGTACTACCGCGCGGCCGAGGACCCCACCACGGGCGACCTGTTCCACGGCGACGAGGCGCTGCGCCACGACGCCGACCTGATGTGGCTGCTGCGCCACCGCACACCGCCCGCCACCTCGATGCTGGTGACGAGCACCCTGCACGGCGAGACGAACCTCCCCGCGACCCGGGAGTTCATCAGGGCGGTGAAGGCGCCTGCGCGGGTGTCCTCGATCGTCCTGCCGAGCGGCGGCCACAACTACCACACCTGGAAGCGGGAGATCCCGCCCGCCCTGGTGTGGCTGGGGCAGCGGATCGGCTGAGTGCGCGGGCGCGGGTACGGGCCTGGGTACGGGCCCCGCGCGGCGCGCGCGCCCGTACGGGTTCGACAGGGCCCCGGTGAAGGTCCCGAAAACGCCGGGGCAAACTTGCCGTCCGTGCCACCCGTTCGGCCCATCGGCGCGGTAAATTTCGCGCCATGCCGCATGGACGCCACCGCCACTCCCCGCCCCTCCACAAACTCCTGCCGCCTGCCGCCGTCGCCGTGCTCGCCGTCGCGTGCGCGGGCGGCGTCTGGGCCGTCGCCGATCCGCTCGTGCTGCGGGGCGTCACCGCACTCGCCGGCGCGGCCGCCGTCACCGCGGCCTGCATGATGCGGAGTTGGGACCGGGAGGCGGGCCGCAGGGTCGCCGGTCTGACGCGGGCGCGCGAGAGCGACCAGTGGAAGACCGATGAGCGCGTCGCCGAGCTGGAGTCCGACGTCGACGAGGCGCGGGAGATCCGCAGCCGCCTGGAGAACAAGCTGCGCTCCAAGCGGGTCGAACTGGCCAGGCTGCGCGGCGAGCACGCGGCCCTGCTGCGGCGGTACGCGACGGCGGAGACGGAGCGCGCCAGCGCGCTCGAAGGGCGCCGCAGGCTGGCGATCGGGGCGTCGGCCGAGCCGAGGGCGCTCGCCGCGGGCGGCGCGCCGAGCCCCTCGGCGTATCTGATGGCGAGCAAGGCCCTGGACGAACTGGCCGCCAACGGCGCCCGGCAGGCCGCGCTGCCCGCGCCCCGCGCGCGGCGCGCGGTGGAGGCGGCCCCGCGCCCCGCGGACGACGGCGCCCGGCAGGAGGCGCCGCGTGGCGCGTCCGAGGGGCCCGCCGGCCCGGGTGAGCAGCCGGCGGCGGCAGCGGCGACACGGGAGCCGGCGCAGGACATGCAGCCGCAGGACGCCCAGCCGCAGGACGCGGCCGGTGGGCCGCGCCCCGCGCTGCCCGCGCGCAGGGCGGCGACGCCGTCGGCGATCGTGCCGTACGCGCGGCGCACCGGGCACCGGCCGGAACAGCGACCTGGCGGCAGCGGATTCGACTTCTTCGGCACCCAGCACGGCGGCAGGACCGCCGAGGCCGACCGGGACGGCGGCCGCGACCACCCGGGGTCGGCGGAGGCGGGCTCGCGCGACGGCGGCCGTGCGGCGCGCGGCGCCGATGCCGCGGAGGGCGCCGACGGCGCCGACGGCGGGCCCGCGGACCCGGCGGACGGCAGCGAGGTCATCGACCTGACCGAGCACGACGACACCGAGCAGCTCGAAATGGGCGGCCTGCGCAGCGCGCTGGGATCCTGACCGCCCCCGCCCCCGCTCTGCCAGGCCCTCTTGCGGCCTTGCGCGGTCCTACTTGTCGATGTCTCCGACCACGAAGAAGAGGGACCCCAGGATCGCCACCATGTCGGCGACCTGGGTGCCGGGCAGCAGCTCGGTGAGCGCCTGGATGTTGTTGAAGGACGCCGAGCGCAGCTTCAGCCGGTAGGGCGTCTTCTCGCCCTTGGACACCAGGTAGTAGCCGTTGACGCCGAGCGGGTTCTCCGTCCAGGCGTACGTGTGGCCCTCTGGCGCCTTGAGCACCTTCGGAAGCCGCTGGTTGACGGGCCCCTGCGGCAGGTCGTCGAGCCGGTCGAGGCAGGCGTCGGCGAGGGCGAGCGCGTTGTGGGTCTGTTCGAGCAGGCACTCGAAGCGGGCGAGACAGTCGCCCTCCTGCCGGGTCACCACCCTGAGCACGTCGGCGAGTTCGCCGTACGCGAGGTACGGCTCGTCGCGGCGCAGGTCGAAGTCGACGCCGGAGGCGCGGGCGATGGGCCCGGTGACGCCGTAGGCGTGCACGGTGTCCTGCGTGAGGACGCCGACGCCCCGGGTGCGGCCGCGGAAGATCTCGTTGCCGAGCACGAGCCGGTCGAAGACGTCCATCCGCGACCGCACGGCCCCGACCGCGTGCCGCGCCCGGCGCGTCCACCCCGCGGGCAGGTCCTCCTTGAGGCCGCCGACGCGGTTGAACATGTAGTGCATGCGGCCGCCCGAGACCTCCTCCATCACGTTCTGGAGCTCCTCGCGCTCCCTGAAGGCGTGGAAGACGGGCGTGATGCCGCCGAGCTCCAGCGGATAGGAGCCGAGGAACATCAGGTGGTTGAGCACCCTGTTCAGCTCCGCGAGCAGGGTGCGCGCCCACACCGCGCGCTCGGGCACCTCCATGCCGAGCATCCGCTCGACCGCTGCCACGACGCCGAGCTCGTTGGAGAAGGCGGACAGCCAGTCGTGCCGGTTGGCGAGCATCACGATCTGCCGGTAGTCGCGCGCCTCGAAGAGTTTCTCCGCGCCGCGGTGCATGTAGCCGATGACCGGCTCAGCCGCCCTGATCACCTCGCCGTCGAGGACGAGCCGCAGCCGCAGCACCCCGTGCGTGGAGGGGTGCTGGGGCCCGATGTTGAGCACCATGTCGGTGCTCTCGGCCGCCCCGCCGATCCCGACGGTCGTCGTGGTGGCGCCGGTGCTTTCCGTCATGGGCCCAGTCTCGCAGAGGCGCCGGGCGGCCCCGGCGGCCCCCGGGCCCCGGGCAGCCGGGCTCAGCCCCGCCCGGTCAGGCCGGGCACCAGCGCGTCGAGCGCGGCGAGGTCGAGGCCGACGGGCTGGAGCACCCAGGTGAAGCCGCCGAGGCCGCCGTCCGCCGTCAGCTCGGCCGCCTCGCCCGCGCGCGCCAGCGCCCGTACGTACCCGGCCGGGTCGGTGCCCGCGAGGGCGAGCGGCGGCCGGGCGCCGGTGACGCCGAGCGCGCGCAGCGCGGTCCGCTGCGGCACGCGGACCGCGCGGGGCGCGAGCGAGTCGAGCGCGACGTGCGCGGTCAGGTCGCAGCTCCCGTCGGGTACGGGGCGCACCTCGCGGCCCTCCCTGAAGCCGGTCAGGGTGCCGAAGGGCGGGCGGGCCGCCCGCGTGTGCCCGTAGTCGACGGCGACCGCGAGGCCGCGGGCGAGCGAGCCGGCCGCCTCCCGCCAGGCCGCGTCCCTCGGCCCGCCGATCTCCGCGCGGGTGCCGGGCTCCGCGCCCGCGAGCGGCCACCACCTGGCGAGCCAGGCGGCGTCCTCGCCCGTGACCGGGTCGCCGGGCTCCTCGGCGCCGTCCTGGCGCACCCGCACGTACCGCGGCACGCCGTCCTCGCCGACCTCCGCCACGTCCACGGGCACGTTGTCCAGCCACTCGTTGGCGAACAGCAGCCCCGTCGCGCCTGACGGCGGCCGCGGGCACCAGGCGACCCGCGGATCGAGTCCCGGCGGCGGGGCCGCGCGCTCCACGGCGTACGCCCGCACGGCGGGACCCGTCTCCCCGCACGCCCCCGCGACGGCGGCCGCCAGCTCCCCGCGCCCGGCCGCCATGTCCACGAAGTCCACCGCGCCGGCGCCGAGCGCCTCGGCCGTCGCGGCGAGCAGCCGCGCCACCGCGCCCGCGAACAGCGGCGAGGCGTGCACCGAGGTGCGGAAGTGCGCGGCGGGCCGTGAGCGCAGGTAGAAGCCGTCCCTGCCGTACAGCGCGGATTCCGCTGCGGCCCGCCAGCCCCGCGCTTCGCCGCCCGCCGTCTCGTTCGCCACGGGCCAAGTGTCCACCTTGGGGAGTACGCTTCCGCCGACCGGATCGCCCCTCCGGTTGACCCCCTCGCCTTGTCCGCCTCCCTACGCTGGGTCACGTGCAGCGCCTCTACGACTTCCTCCGCAGACACCCCACGGGCGTCGACAGCTTCTGGGCTGCCGCGCTCCTCGGGGTCTCGCTGCTGTGGGCGGTCGAAGTGGGGCACGGGGTGGCGGGGCGGCTCGTCGCGATCGCGCTCTCCGTGCTGTTCGGTGTGGTGGTCGCGCTGCGCAGGGTCGTTCCCGACGCGATGCTGGTGCTCGCCGCCGTGCTCGGCCTCTCCCAGACGGCCCTCGACGTGCGGCCGAGCGTCCCGGACTTCGCGCTGCTCGTCGCGATCTACACGGTGGCCGCGCAGGGCGGCAGGCGCTGGGCCTCCGTGCTCGCGCTCGTCGGCGGGGTGCTGGCCGCGCCCGTCGCGCAGGTGCGCTGGCCGATGGCGGACGTCAGCACGGCGGGCCGGTTCTTCTTCACACTGGTGCTGACCGTGCCGTTCGTGCTCGCCTGGGTGCTCGGCGACTCGATACGCACCCGCCGCGCCTACTTCGACCAGCTCGTCGAGCGCGCGACCCGGCTGGAGAAGGAGCGGGAGGCGCAGGCGAAGGTCGCCGTGGCGGCCGAGCGCGCCAGGATCGCGCGGGAGCTGCACGACGTCGTCGCACACAACGTCTCCGTGATGGTGGTCCAGGCGGACGGCGCGGCCTACGTCCTCGACGGGGCCCCGGACCAGGCCAAGCAGGCGCTGGAGACCATCTCGGGCACGGGCAGGCAGGCGCTCGCCGAGATGCGCCGCCTGCTGGGTGTGCTGCGCACCGGCGACGGCCAGGAGAACAGCGAATACGTGCCGCAGCCCGACGTCGAGCAGATCGAGGTGCTGGTCGAGCAGGTCAGGAAGGCCGGCATCGCCGTGGACTTCACGGTCGAGGGAACACCGCGCCCGCTGCCGAGCGGCGTCGAGCTCACCGCGTACCGGATCGTGCAGGAGGCGCTGACCAACAGCCGCAAGCACGGCGGGCCCGACGTCGGCGCCAGCGTGCGGCTCGTCTACTTCGACGACGGGCTCGGGCTGCTCGTCGAGGACGACGGCAAGGGCGCCCCCGCCGAGCTCCAGGAGGACAGGGGCGCGGACGGGCACGGGCAGGGCCTGATCGGCATGCGCGAGCGCGTCGGCATGGTCGGCGGCACCCTGGACGCCGGTCCGCGCCCGGGCGGCGGGTTCCGCATCAGCGCCCTGCTGCCGCTGAGACCGGCGGGCTGACCGGTGCGGCACGTACCGGCAGGGACCGCAGAACGCACCGACCGCACCGACCGCACCGAGAAGATGGGGACACCGCAGATGCCGAACGCACCGATCCGCGTGATGCTCGTGGACGACCAGGCGCTGCTGCGCACGGGCTTCCGCATGGTGCTCGCGGCGCAGCCCGACATGGAGGTCGTCGCGGAGGCGGGGGACGGCGCGGAGGCGCTCGAACTCCTGCGCACCACCGAGGCGGACGTGGTGCTGATGGACGTGCGCATGCCGCGGCTCGACGGCGTGGAGGCCACCCGCCGCATCCGCGCCGGAGGGCCCGAGGCGCCGAAGGTGCTGATCCTCACCACCTTCGACCTGGACGAGTACGCGTTCTCCGGGCTCAAGGCGGGCGCGAGCGGCTTCATGCTGAAGGACGTGCCGCCCGCCGAGCTGCTGAGCGCGATCAGGTCCGTGCACAGCGGCGACGCGGTCGTGGCGCCCTCCACCACGCGCCGGCTGCTCGACCGGTTCTCGCCGATGCTGCCGAGCGGCGCCCCCGAGCCCCGGCACAAGGACCTGGAGCGGCTCACGGAGCGGGAGCGCGAGGTGCTGCTGCTGGTCGCGCAGGGCCTGTCGAACGGCGAGATCGCGGGCCGCCTCTTCGTCTCCGAGGCGACGGTCAAGACCCACGTGGGCCGCATCCTCACCAAGCTCGGCCTGCGCGACCGCGTCCAGGTCGTCGTCCTCGCGTACGAGACGGGCCTGGTGCGCGCGGGCGGCGGCGCGGCCTGACCTGGCCCGGTCCGTGGGGCCGGGAGACCGCGCGGCCTGACCTACGCGCCCGCCGCCAGTGCGACCGCCCTGCGGGCGAACTCCGCGGCGGCCTCGCGCACCTCGTCCGCCGACCAGGCGAGGGCGGGCTCGCCGAGGGAGACCTCCGTGCACGCGAGGCCGGGCACGGCCCCGGCCTGCCACGACTGGGTGAACAGCACCGCCCCGGTCTCCTCGGCCTGCGCGACCGCGGCCTCGGCGAGCACCTCGGGCGCGAACGGCAGCCACACCTGGAACTCCTGGGTGTGCGGCGGGTCGGGGTGCACCCGGAAGAAGGGGAAGCCGGGCGCCGCAGCGAACGCCTCGGCCACCGCTGCGGCCACCACGCGCGCGTGCGCGACGTGCAGCGGCAGCCGCGGCAGCACGTCCGCGAGGCCGGCCAGCGCGGACAGGGCGGCGGGGAACTGCTCGTAGAGGTTGCCGCCGTAGCGGTGCCGCCAGGAGACCGCCTCGGCGATCAGGTCGTCGGGGCCGGCGAGCGCCGCGCCCGAGAGCCCGCCGAGTGACTTGTAGAACGACACGTAGACGCTGTCCGCGAGGCCCGCGACCTCGGCGAGCGGCCTGCCCATGCGGGTGGTGGCCTCCCACAGGCGCGCGCCGTCGAAGTGCACCACGGCGTCCCGCTCGCGCGCCGCGGCGACGACGGCCGTCAGCTCGTCCCAGGTCGGCAGTACGAACCCGGCTTCGCGCAGCGGGAGTTCCAGCATCAGCGTGCCGAAGGGCTCCCCGAGGTCCCGCACCTCGTCCGCGGTCGGCAGCCGGGGCTCGCGCGTCGGGTGCGCGGTCCGCAGCCCGCTCACCGCGCCGAGCGCGCCCTCCTCGTGCATTTCAGGGTGGGCGAGCGGGTGCAGCGCCACGACGGGGTTGCCGGTGCGCTCGGCCCAGCAGCGCAGCGCGACCTGCTGCGCCATGGTGCCGGTGGGGAAGAACGCGGCGGCGGGGAAGCCGAGCAGGTCGGCGACGCGCCGTTCGAGCGCGGCCACGACGCCGTTCCCGTAGCGGTCGACCGGCTCGTCGAGGTCGTGGACGGCGGCCGCGTCGGCCGCGAGCCGCCCGAGGCGGTCGCGCAGCGTCGCGCCGTGCCCGTCGCGCAGCGTACGCCCGGCACCGCGGAAGGCGGCGCGCCTGCGCGCTGCGAACGCCTCCCCGTCACCGGGACCTGCCGGTCCCGCCTGCTCGTTCGCGTGTTCCATGGGGCGCATCATCGCCCGGCTGCCGTGACCCGGCCAAGGGTTTTCCACAGGCAGGGGGCGGCGGGGCGCGCTGGCGTAGCATGGCGGAAAACGTCCGGTACCCACCGAGGACTGGAACGGAAGGCCCCGCCGCGTGAATCCCACACCACCCAAGGAACCCCTCGATCCCAGGGACCGGCCTGCCCGGCTGACGGTCGGTGTCGTCGGCGCAGGGCGGGTGGGCCCCGCGCTCGCCGCGTCCCTCGCCCTCGCGGGACACCGCCCGGTCGCCGTGTCCGGGGTCTCCGACGCCTCGCGGCGGCGCGCAGCCGAGCTGCTGCCCGGCGTGCCGCTCGTCACCCCGGACGAGGTCCTGGCCCGCGCCGAGCTGGTCCTGCTGACGGTGCCGGACGACGCGCTGCCGCGCCTCGTCGAGGGCCTCGCCGAGACCGGGGCCGTGCGGCCGGGGCAGCTGCTCGTGCACACCTCGGGGCGGTACGGGGCCCGGGTGCTCGACCCGGCGCTGCGCGCGGGCGCGCTGCCGCTCGCGCTGCATCCGGCGATGACGTTCACCGGCACGTCGGTGGACGTGCAGCGGCTCGCGGGCTGCTCGTTCGGCGTGACGGCGCCCGAGGAGCTGCGGCTCGCGGCCCAGGCGCTCGTCATCGAGATGGGCGCCGAGCCCGAGTGGATCGCGGAAGAGGCCAGGCCGCTGTACCACGCGGCGCTCGCCATCGGCTCGAACTACCTGGTCACACTGGTCGCCCAGTCGATGGACCTGCTGCGCACCGCGGGCGTCGCCGCGCCCGACAAGATGCTGGGTCCGCTGCTCGGCGCCGCCCTCGACAACGCCCTGCGCTCCGGTGACGCCGCGCTGACAGGACCGGTCGCCCGCGGCGACGCGGGCACGGTCGCCGCGCACGTCGCGCAGCTGCGGGAGCACGCGCCCGGCGCGGTCGCCGGCTATCTGGCCCTGGCCCGTACGACGGCGGACCGCGCCCTCGCCAACGGCCTGCTCAAGGCCGAGCTGGCCGAGGACCTGCTCGGCGTCCTCTCCGGCAGCGGCGGGAGCGGCACGGGCGGCGGCGGCACGGGCAACGGCGGCACGGGCGGCGGCGGTACGGGCAACGGCGGTACGGGCGGCGGCAGTGGCACCGGGGACGGGGGCGCGTCGTGAGCGGCGAGGGGACGGCGCGCGGCGCCTCCGGCGGGATACCCGGGACGGCCGGTACACCCGGGACGCCCAGGACGCCAGGAACATCCGGGACGCCAGGGGCATCCGCGACATCCGCGACGCCGCAAGCGGGCGACGGCGCCTTCGAGCCCGCGTTCAGCGGCGACGACCTCGACCGGCTGCTGAAGCGCCGCGGCCCGGGGGCCCGCGTCGCGGCCGTCATGACGATGGGCGCCCTGCACGAGGGGCACGCGAGCCTGATCCGCGCGGCCCGCGCCCATGTGGGGCGGGCCGGCTTCGTGGTGGCGACGGTCTTCGTCAACCCGCTCCAGTTCGGCGCGGGCGAGGACCTCGACCGCTATCCGCGCACCCTCGAAGCCGACCTGCGCACGGCGCGCGACGCGGGCGCCGACACGGTGTTCGCGCCCGCGGTCGACGAGGTGTACCCGGGCGGCGACCCGCAGGTCACCATCGCGGCGGGCCCCATGGGCGGCCGCCTCGAAGGCGCAAGCCGCCCCGGCCACTTCGACGGGATGCTCACCGTCGTCGCCAAGCTGCTCCACCTGACCGCGCCCGACGCCGCGTTCTTCGGCCAGAAGGACGCCCAGCAGCTCGCGCTGATCCGCCGCATGGTCCGCGACCTGAACTTCCCCGTCGAGATCGTCGGCGTGCCGACCGTACGGGAGGACGACGGCCTCGCGCTCTCCAGCCGCAACCGCTACCTCACCCCGGCCGACCGGCGCACCGCGCTGCTGCTGTCCAGGGCGCTGTTCGCGGCGCGCGACCGGCTCGCGGCGCAGCACGCGCTGCGGGCGCGCGCCGCGTCCGCGCCCGGCTCGGACGCCCGCGCCGCCGGGCTCTCCGCGCTCGGCGAGGCGCGCCTCGCGGCGGACGCGCACGCCGTCGCCCGCGCCGCGGGGTCCGGCGGGGCCGCCGCCTCCACCGGTGCCGACGCCGTACGGGCCGCCGCGCTCGCCGTGCTCGACGTGGGCGAGCGCGCCGACCCGCCGCTGTACCTCGACTACCTGGCGCTGGTCGACCCCGCCGACTTCACCGAGGTGCCCGACGACTTCACGGGCGAGGCGGTGCTCGCCGTCGCGGCGCGGGTCGGCTCGACCCGGCTGATCGACAACATCCCCCTGACCTTCGGAGCGACCGGCAGATGAACACCGCATCCGGAGGGCTCGGACTCGCTGCCCCCGCGCCCGGCTGGTCGATCGGCGCCGACGTCGTCGTGGTGGGTTCCGGCGTCGCCGGTCTCACGGCCGCGCTGCGCTGCACCGCAGCCGGGCTGCGCACGGTCGTCGTGACGAAGGCGCGCCTCGACGACGGCTCCACGCGCTGGGCGCAGGGCGGCATCGCCGCCGCGCTCGGCGAGGGCGACACCCCGGGGCAGCACCTCGACGACACGCTCGTCGCGGGCGCGGGACTGTGCGACGAGGAGGCCGTGCGGGCGCTGGTCACCGAGGGTGCGCCGGCCGTGCGGCGGCTGATCGAGGCGGGCGCCGAGTTCGACAGGACGGCGGACGGCGCGCTCCAGCTCACCCGCGAGGGCGGCCACCACAGGCGCCGTATCGCGCACGCGGGCGGTGACGCGACGGGCGTGGAGGTGGCCCGCGCGCTCGGCGCAGCGGTGCGGGAGGCCGCGGTGCGCACGGTCGAGAACGCGCTCGTGCTCGACCTCCTCAAGGACGCCGCGGGCCGCACCGCAGGCGTCACCCTGCACGTCATGGGCGAGGGCCTGCACGACGGGGTGGGCGCGGTCCTCGCGCCCGCCGTCGTCCTGGCGACCGGCGGCATGGGCCAGGTGTTCGCCGCGACGACCAACCCGGCCGTGTCGACGGGTGACGGCGTCGCGCTCGCGCTGCGTGCGGGCGCCGAGGTGTCCGACATCGAGTTCGTCCAGTTCCACCCGACGGTGCTGTTCCTCGGCGCCGGCGCCGAGGGTCGCCAGCCGCTGGTCTCCGAGGCGGTACGGGGCGAGGGCGCGCACCTCGTCGACGCCGCGGGCGTCCGCTTCATGCTGGGGCAGCACGAGCTGGCCGAGCTGGCGCCGCGCGACATCGTCGCCAAGGCGATCATGCGCAGGATGCGGGAGCGGGGCGCCGAGCACATGTACCTGGACGCGCGCCACTTCGGCCGCGCCATGTGGGAGACCCGCTTCCCGACGATCCTCGCGGCCTGCCGGGCGCACGGCATCGACCCGGTGTCCGAGCCGGTCCCGGTGGCGCCCGCCGCGCACTACGCCTCCGGCGGCGTACGCACCGACCTGCGCGGGCGCACCGGCGTCCCCGGCCTGTACGCGTGCGGCGAGGTCGCCTGCACGGGCGTGCACGGCGCGAACCGCCTCGCGTCGAACTCGCTGCTCGAAGGGCTGGTCTTCGCCGAGCGGATCGCCGACGACGTGGCGGCCGCGCACCGCGCAGGGGCCGCGCCCGCCCACGCCCCGCAGGGCGAGGGCTCCGCCGCTGTGGTCCCGCTCGTCGACCCCGCGGCCCGTGTCCGCATCCAGCGGATCATGTCGGCGGGCGCAGGGGTCCTCAGGTCCGCCGAGGGCCTGCGCGGGGCGGCCGAGGCGCTCGACGCGGTGCAGCCGGGCCCCGTACGGCCGGATCCCGTACGGCCCGACGCGGTACGGCCCGACCTCGTACGGCCCGACGCGGCGCGGCCCGCGAAGGCGGCGGAGCCTGGGGTGGAGGCGTGGGAGACCACCAACCTCCTCGCCGTCGCCCGCGCGCTGGTCGCCGCCGCGCGGCTGCGCGAGGAGACGCGCGGCTGCCACTGGCGGGAGGACTTCCCCGACCGCGACGACGACCGCTGGCGCCGCCACCTCGTTCTCGGCCTCGGCCCTGACGCGTCGCTCACGGTCGCCGCCACCGACACCGAGGCCCTCGACCGGGGGCCCGGCAGCACACCACGCCCCGAGCAGGACCGTTCCCAGGGAGCAGCCACGTGAGCACGCCAGAAGACACCCCGCGTCCCGAGCCGGTGGCCGTGCCGCTGATCCACATCGGGGCGCCCGCGGCCGACAGCTGCGGCCCCGACGGCTGCGCCTGCGCGGAGCCCGAGGACCTGGAGTGCGGGCTCGACCCCGCGCTCGCCGCGCTCCTCGCCGACCTGGGGCTCGACCCCGTACAGGTCGAGGACGTGGCGCACGTCGCGGTCCAGGAGGACCTGGACGGCGGGGTCGACGTGACAACGGTCGCGACCGTGCCGGAGAAGGCCGTGGCCACCGGCGACTTCACCGCACGCGAGGACGGCGTGGTGGCGGGCCTGCACGTGGCCGAGGCCGTGCTCTGCGTGGTCTGCGCCGACGACTTCGAGGTCGAGCGGCATGTGGCGGACGGCGACCGGGTGGCGGCCGGGCAGAAGCTGCTCAGCGTCACCGGCCGCGCCCGCGACCTGCTGACCGCCGAGCGCAGCGCGCTCAACATCCTGTGCAGGCTCTCCGGCATCGCGACCGCGACCCGCCGCTGGGCCGACGCGCTCGAAGGCACCGGGGCGAAGGTCCGCGACACCCGCAAGACCACGCCGGGGCTGCGGGCGCTGGAGAAGTACGCGGTGCGCTGCGGCGGCGGCGTCAACCACCGCATGTCCCTCTCGGACGCGGCGCTGGTCAAGGACAACCACGTGGTGGCGGCCGGCGGGGTGGCGGAGGCGTTCGCCGCCGTGCGGGGGCAGTTCCCCGACCTCGCCATCGAGGTGGAGGTCGACACGCTGCACCAGCTGCGCGACGTGCTCGACGCGGGCGCCGACCTGATCCTGCTCGACAATTTCACCCCCGAGGAGACCTCGGAGGCCGTCGGCATCGTGGGCGGCCGCGCGCTCCTGGAGTCGTCGGGCCGCCTCGCCCTCGACAACGCGCGGGCGTACGCGGAGACCGGCGTCGACTTCCTCGCGGTGGGCGCGCTCACGCACTCCTCGCGCATCCTCGACATCGGCCTCGACCTGCGCGAGGCCGACGAGACCGGCGAGGCCGACGAGACCGGCGCGACCGACCACGCCGACGCGGCCGACCACGCCGACGAGAAAGAGACGGGCGCCTGATGCTGCTGACCATCGACGTCGGCAACACCCACACGGTGCTCGGCCTCTTCGACGGCGAGGAGATCGTCGAGCACTGGCGTATCTCCACGGACGCGCGCCGCACGGCGGACGAGCTCGCGGTGCTGCTCCAGGGCCTGATGGGCATGCACCCGCTGCTCGGCGTCGAGCTGGGGGAGGGCATCGAGGGCATCGCGATCTGCTCGACGGTGCCCTCGGTCCTGCACGAGTTGCGCGAGGTGACGCGCCGCTACTACGGGGACGTGCCCGCGGTGCTGGTCGAGCCCGGCATCAAGACGGGCGTGCCGATCCTGATGGACAACCCCAAGGAGGTCGGCGCCGACCGCATCATCAACGCGGTCGCCGCCGTCGACCTCTACGGCGGCCCGGCGATCGTGGTCGACTTCGGCACGGCGACGACGTTCGACGCGGTCAGCGCGCGCGGCGAGTACGCGGGCGGGGTGATCGCGCCCGGCATCGAGATCTCGGTCGAGGCGCTGGGCGTCAAGGGCGCGCAGCTGCGCAAGATCGAGCTGGCGAGGCCGCGCAGCGTGATCGGCAAGAACACCGTGGAGGCCATGCAGGCGGGCATCGTCTACGGCTTCGCGGGCCAGGTCGACGGCGTCGTCGCCCGCATGGCGCGCGAGCTGGCGGAGGACCCGGACGACGTCACGGTCATCGCCACCGGCGGCCTCGCCCCGATGGTCCTCGGCGAAGCCGCCGCCATCGACGAGCACGAGCCCTGGCTCACCCTGATCGGCCTGCGCCTCGTCTACGAGCGCAACGTCTCCCGCAGGTAGCTCCCGCAGGTGGCTCCGGCCGGGCCGCGCCCCGGGACGCCATTCCCGACGCGTGGCTATTTCGCGTGATTTGTCCGGCTTGGCGCGTAAGGTCGGTCCATGCCCACGCCATACGGACCCCGAGGCGGCATGGCGTTCGGTGCGGACGAGCTGCGAGTGCTCCGAAGCGCCCTGGCCGCCGTCCTGCACCCCGCCCAGATCTCGGACGAGGACGTCCGGGCCTGCCTCTCGCTGGCCGAGTCCGTGGACGAGGCCGCCAGGGAGGCAGGCCGGCTGCGCGCGTTCCTCCTCGCCGACCTGGCCCGCTACCGGGCCGCGCTGCCCGGCTCGGCCGCCGGCTACCTGGAGCTCCTCCAGGACGCCCTCGCGGCCGCCTACGTGCCCGTCCCCGACGACCTCGCGGCGCTGCGCGCCCTGCGCGGCAACGCCGTCGCCGCCGCGCTGCTCGAACGCTGCGGGCGGGTCGCCGAGCGCTCCGTACGGGAGCGGCTCGCCGGCCGCCCCGCCGCTGCCGCCGCGCCCCCCGCGCAGCGCACCCGCCTGCTGACGCTGGTCGGCGCGGCGCCGGGCGACGGCAAGGACAAGCCGGGCCCGCGCAAGCCCGCGCCCGCCAAGTCGCCCGGCGGGCGGCCGGTGCCGAAGCCCTCCGAGGTCTTCCCGCCGCGCAGGAAGCCGGCGCCGTCCACCCCGCCGCCCCCGCCGAGGGAGCGCGCCGCCGGGTAGCTAGTCTGGACGGCATGGACTACGTATCCGCGCTCGTGCCCCCCGTGGTGATGGCGGCCTTCTTCGTCTTCCTCGTACGGCTGATCATCAAGACCCAGGGCGGGCCGAACAAGGGCAAGGAGGACGCGGCCGTCGACGCCGCCATCGCGCGCGCCGAGGCCGCTGCCGCCGCCCGCGCCGCCGACCCGGAGGCGCGCGGCGCCTGACGCGCCGCTGCCGCGCCCGGCGGCCCAGGCCGCCGCACCCCGCGTCGAAGGGCGCACGGCACCCGTGGCCGTGCGCCCTTTTCGCTGCCCAAATATGCGACCTTTCGGGCATTGCGGACTAGGGTAGGGCGCGTGCCCCGTCAATTGGGAGACCTCGAAGACGCCGTGATGACGCGCGTCTGGCAATGGAACCGCCCGGTCACCGTCAGGGAAGTACTCGAAGACCTCCAGCGTGAACGCTCCATCGCGTACACGACCGTGATGACGGTAATGGACAATCTCCATCAGAAGGGCTGGGTGCGCAGGGAAGTCGAGGGCCGCGCCTATCGATATAGGGCGGTGTCGACGCGCGCCGCCTACGCGGCGGCCCTCATGAACGAAGCGTGGTCCAAGAGCGACAACCGGGCCGCGGCGCTCGTCGCCTTCTTCGGCATGATGTCGCCCGAGCAACGGCAGTCGCTCGAAGACGCCGTCCGTATCGTTCAGGGCGGCGGGGACGAGTCGGCGCGGAACGCCGAAGGGGCCGCGGGCGCTCCCGGAGAACCGCCGCCTTCCGCACCGCCTTCCGCGCGGTCTTCCGCACCGGCTTCCGCGCCGCCGCGCTCCGACGACTGACGGGGTGCCGGTGCCGCTTAGGGGCAGGGGCGATAGCGTCCCGTTCATGTCTTCCCCGCGGCACCTCCTCCAGGACGATCCCGACCCCGATCCCGAGAGCCGTAATGGCGTCACCGTGCGGCGCGCCAGGACGCGCGACGTCGCGGCGCTGCGCCGTCTCGTGGGCCGTTACGCGGGCGCCGGCATCCTCCTCGACAAAGCCCCTGTGACGCTTTACGAGGACATCCAGGAGTTCTGGGTCGCACAACGCGCGGCCGACGGCGAGGTCATCGGCTGCGGCGCCCTCCACCCCCTGTGGGAAGACCTCGCGGAAGTGCGCACTCTCGCCGTGGACCCTTCGGCGAAGGGCGCGGGAGTAGGGCACACCTTGCTGGCGAAGCTGCTGGAAGCGGCGCGCGAGCTCGGCGTCAGCCGGGTTTTCTGCCTGACCTTCGAAGTCGACTTCTTCACCAGGCACGGGTTCGTGGAGATCGATGGGACACCTGTCGACGGAGATGTGTACAGAGAGCTGCTGCGTTCCTATGACGAGGGCGTGGCCGAGTTCCTCGGTCTCGAACGGGTGAAGCCGAACACCCTGGGCAACAGCCGCATGCTTCTGCACCTGTGACGCACCGGAAGGCACCCGCGAAGATGTCCGGCGGAGCGTGGGAAGATGTCCGAATCGCGTGCGTTTCCCGTTTGCCGGGCCACTGAACCTCTCCCGGGGGTTTGTGTTTTCCAGAGAAAAGGGGTTTCCTTTCCGCGTACCGCATTTTCGAGGAAAGGAAAACCGGTGGCACAGAAGGTTCAGGTCCTTCTTGTCGACGACCTCGACGGGGGCGAGGCGGACGAGACCGTCACGTTCGCGCTCGACGGCAAGACGTACGAGATCGACCTCACGACCGCCAATGCCGAGAAGCTGCGCGGCCTCCTCGACCCGTACACCAAGAGCGGGCGCCGCACCGGCGGCCGCGGCGCGGCGGGACGCGGCAAGGGGCGCGCCGTCACCGGCGGCAACAAGGACACCGCGGAAATCCGCAAGTGGGCCAAGGACAACGGCTACAGCGTGAACGACAGGGGCCGCGTTCCCGCGGAGATCCGCGAGGCCTACGAGAAGGCCAACGGCTGACGATTCGCACCCGCGCCCGCGGCAATTCCGCGTGCGAGTCCGCGAGCGAGACGGACCCGGTGGCACTCCGCTGCCGCCGCGTCCAGGAGCCGTACGAGATCGGGGGCATCCCCACCGCTGCCCCCGGTGCCGGTCTCCACTGCGCCGGTGCCACCGCACAACCGCAGCGTCGGCAGTCCGGACGGCGTACACCGCGCCGGTCCTGGGGGCCGCAGCCACACGGCGGCCCCCTGCGCGGCGCGTACGGGCCACCGCGGAGGCAGGGGCGCGGGAAGGCTCCGCCCCGCACCGAGGGCGTCGAGATCCAGGTCGATACCGCCCCACTCCAGCCAGTCGAGCAGCCCCGGCACCTCGTCCGCGCTGCCGGGCGCGAGCAGCAGCCACATCCTGGCCCGGTCGGCGCTGATCGCCACCGGTCCCGACACGGGGCGCGCAGGGGCGTCGGACCCCGGGCCGCGCAGCCGGTCCAGCCGGTCGACCACCGTGCGCCCCGCCTGCGCCGGCAGTTCGAGCGCGTCGAACGCGACGCCCGTCGCCAGCGCCACCCCGCCTCGGTGCCCGCCGCGCACCACGGGCCAGCCGAGCACCTCCGCGTAGTACGCGGCGATCCGCTCGGGGGTGGCGGCCGCGTCCGCCCCAGGACCCCGCGCCGGGTCCTGGGCGCGCCCCTGCGCGGGGCCGTGGGGGAGGGGGCCGCGGGGGCCGGGCAGGATGGTCGCCATGAACGGCCAACGGCCGGGCAGTCGTACCGGTTACGGCGGGTTCGCCCGCACTCACCCTGTGTGGCACGGCGTTCGAGCGCCGGCCGCGCCGGTGTTCGCCCGTAGCTGAGGGGAGGGGGCTCTCCGGCATGGACTGTCGGTACGGGCGGGTAAGACTTCCCTTGTGGGGAGGGGCGCCACGCGGGCCCGGCATCTCCCGTTCGCCATGGGCGTACTGATGGCGGCGGTATCTGCTTGGCCTGGGGGAACATCGTCTCGCACCATCGGGTTGGAGCGTTCGTCAGTCGTTCATGAGGAACGCTGGTCCCCGCGGATGCGGGGATGGACCCGAGCGGTCCCCGCTTGCGGGACTAAGCTGCGGAAGGACAGAGAGGGGACCGACCCCTTTTACTGCCTGACCGCTCTGAGGAGCGATAACGATGTTCGAGAGGTTCACCGACCGCGCGCGGCGGGTTGTCGTCCTGGCACAGGAAGAAGCCCGGATGCTCAACCACAACTACATCGGCACCGAGCACATCCTCCTGGGCCTGATCCACGAGGGTGAGGGTGTCGCCGCTAAGGCCCTGGAGAGCCTCGGGATTTCGCTCGAGGCGGTCCGCCAGCAGGTCGAGGAGATCATCGGCCAGGGCCAGCAGGCCCCGTCCGGCCACATCCCCTTCACCCCCCGTGCGAAGAAGGTCCTGGAGCTCTCGCTCCGCGAGGCCCTTCAGCTGGGCCACAACTACATCGGCACCGAGCACATCCTGCTCGGCCTGATCCGCGAGGGCGAGGGCGTCGCCGCCCAGGTCCTCGTGAAGCTGGGCGCCGATCTCAACCGGGTGCGGCAGCAGGTCATCCAGCTGCTCTCCGGCTACCAGACGAAGGAGTCCGCCACCGCAGGCGGCCCGCAGGAGGGCACGCCCTCCACGTCGCTCGTCCTCGACCAGTTCGGCCGCAACCTCACCCAGGCGGCCCGCGAGTCCAAGCTCGACCCGGTCATCGGGCGCGAGAAGGAGATCGAGCGGGTCATGCAGGTGCTGTCCCGCCGCACCAAGAACAACCCGGTGCTCATCGGCGAGCCCGGCGTCGGCAAGACCGCCGTCGTCGAGGGCCTCGCGCAGGCCATCGTCAAGGGCGAGGTGCCCGAGACCCTCAAGGACAAGCACCTCTACACCCTGGACCTCGGCGCGCTGGTCGCGGGCTCCCGCTACCGCGGTGACTTCGAGGAGCGCCTGAAGAAGGTCCTCAAGGAGATCCGCACCCGCGGCGACATCATCCTGTTCATCGACGAGCTCCACACCCTGGTGGGTGCGGGCGCCGCCGAGGGCGCGATCGACGCCGCCAGCATCCTCAAGCCGATGCTGGCCCGCGGTGAGCTCCAGACCATCGGCGCGACGACGCTTGAGGAGTACCGGAAGTACCTGGAGAAGGACGCGGCCCTGGAGCGCCGCTTCCAGCCCATCCAGGTCGCCGAGCCCTCGCTGCCGCACACCATCGAGATCCTCAAGGGTCTGCGCGACCGGTACGAGGCGCACCACCGCGTCTCCATCACCGACTCGGCGCTGGTCGCCGCCGCCACCCTGGCCGACCGCTACATCTCGGACCGCTTCCTGCCGGACAAGGCGATCGACCTGATCGACGAGGCCGGCTCCCGGATGCGCATCCGCCGGATGACCGCGCCGCCGGACCTGCGCGAGTTCGACGAGAAGATCGCCGGCGTGCGCAGGGAGAAGGAGTCGGCGATCGACTCCCAGGACTTCGAGAAGGCGGCTTCGCTCCGTGACAAGGAGAAGCAGCTGCTCGCGGCGAAGACCAAGCGGGAGAAGGAGTGGAAGGCCGGCGACATGGACGTCGTCGCCGAGGTCGACGAGGACCTGATCGCCGAGGTCCTGGCCACCGCCACGGGCATCCCGGTCTTCAAGCTGACCGAGGAGGAGTCCTCGCGGCTGCTGCGCATGGAGGACGAGCTGCACAAGCGCGTCATCGGCCAGGTGGACGCCGTCAAGGCGCTCTCCCGGGCGATCCGGCGCACGCGGGCCGGCCTGAAGGACCCGAAGCGCCCCGGCGGCTCGTTCATCTTCGCGGGCCCGTCCGGTGTCGGTAAGACCGAGCTGTCCAAGGCGCTCGCCGAGTTCCTCTTCGGCGACGAGGACGCGCTCATCTCGCTCGACATGTCGGAGTTCAGCGAGAAGCACACGGTCTCCCGCCTCTTCGGCTCGCCCCCCGGATACGTCGGCTACGAGGAGGGCGGCCAGCTCACCGAGAAGGTGCGCAGGAAGCCGTTCTCCGTGGTCCTCTTCGACGAGGTCGAGAAGGCCCACCCGGACATCTTCAACTCCCTGTTGCAGATCCTGGAGGACGGTCGCCTGACCGACTCCCAGGGCCGGGTCGTGGACTTCAAGAACACGGTCATCATCATGACGACCAACCTCGGCACGCGGGACATCTCGAAGGGCTTCAACCTGGGCTTCGCGGCGCAGGGCGACACGAAGACGAACTACGAGCGGATGAAGGCGAAGGTCAGCGAGGAGCTGAAGCAGCACTTCCGCCCCGAGTTCCTCAACCGTGTCGACGAGGTCATCGTCTTCCCGCAGCTCACCCAGGAGGACATCCTGGAGATCGTGGACCTCAGGGTCCGCGAGATGGACGAGCGGCTCAAGGACCGGGACATGGGCATCGAGCTCAGCCAGGCCGCCAAGCAGCTGCTCGCCGACAAGGGCTACGACCCCGTGATGGGTGCACGGCCGCTGCGCAGGACCATCCAGCGCGAGGTCGAGGACGCCCTGTCGGAGAAGATCCTCTTCGGCGAGCTGCGCCCCGGCCACATCGTGGTCGTGGACACGGAGGGCGAGGGCGACGACCGGAAGTTCACCTTCCGTGGTGAGGAGAAGTCGGCGCTGCCGGACGCTCCCCCCATCGAGCAGGCGGCGGGCGGCGGCCCGAACCTGACGAAGGAAGCGTGAGCGTTCGCGCGTAGCCGCGCACGCACCCCTGGGGCCGGGCCCCGGACCACACGGTCCGGGGCCCGGCCCTTTTCCCTGCCCGCCTGCCCCGGGGGCTGGGTGGCCCGTGAGCGCCCCTCGGCGCACGGGCGCCGCCCGGGCCCGCGCGCGGTCCCGGGCGGGCGTGAGCCGTGCGGACGGCCCCAGCGCGTCGTACGGGGGCGTACGGGCCCCGCTGCGGCCGACCCCCTCGCCCGGGGGCCCGGGGCCAGTGGCCCCGTCGGCTCTGGGCGGCTCCTCGCCCCGCGGGCCCTCAGCGGGCGGCACCCGCGCCCGCGGGCGCCCAGAGGCCCTCGCGGGGCGGGCGCGGGGCAGGGCGCGCGGGGGGCTTCAAAGGGCCCTTGGGGGGAGGGCGTTGGTCCTGAAACGGACGGGCGTCCGGCCCGGTGGGCGTGACAAGCCGCACAGGCCGTTCGCGGCCTACTACGCCGCCTCGTCGGAATACCGGGTAGGTGACAATTCAATTGACCGTTTTGCTGCGATAAGTACCGAGGAAAGCGGCTTGTCCGCTGCCGTCAAGGGACTTTCGACCCCACCCCGCCTACGAGTCGATGTCGTAGATGAGGCATTTGGGGCGGGATGGCCGGCCGGGTTACCAAGGTGTGGCAAGCCCGGTGCAGGAGCGCCGGGTCCGTTCATGCCCGGAGGTTTTCCGTATGTCGCAGCGCTCGAAGTCCCGCACCCCGCTCACCGCCGTCCGTCGTGGTCGCGTCGCCGTCGTGGCCGCAGGACTCGGGGTGTCGATGGTGGCAGGGGCCGGGGCCGCGTTCGCCGCGACCGGCGACGCGGGCGCCCAGGCTCCCGCAGGCACCCACCAGACCGCCGCGGTGGCGGCCGCCGCCGTCCACCACCAGGCCGACGCCCAGGCGAAGGCCGCACACGCCGAGCAGGCCAAGGCCGCGAAGGCGAAGGCCGTGAAGGTCGCCGCGGCGAAGAAGGCCGCGTCCTGGATCGACCCCGTCACGCACTACAAGCTGACCGCGGGCTTCGACGACTCCGGCAGCCACTGGGTCCACAAGCACTCGGGCCAGGACTACGCCGTACCGATCGGCACCGCCGTCCACGCCGTGCACACCGGCACGGTCGTCAAGGCGGGCCCGCACGGCGCCGGCGACGGCGACGCGTACGGCAACGCCATCGTGATCCGGCACTCCGACGGCAAGTACTCGCAGTACGCGCACCTCTCCAGGGTCGAGGTGCACGTCGGCGAGAACGTGAAGACCGGCGAGGAGATCGCGAAGTCCGGCAACACCGGCAACACCACCGGGCCGCACCTGCACTTCGAGATCCGCAACACGCCGGACTACGGCTCCGCCATCAACCCCGTCACGTTCCTGCGCGGCCTCGGCGTCACGGTCTGACCCGGCGGGACGAGCCACCCGGTCCGACCCCACCGGCCCCCTCCCCCCGGGCCGTGCGGACCGGGAAGCCGCCGCGCCGCCCCGGCAGCCCCCGCCGGGCGGCGGTCAGGCGCCCTGGCCCCGGCCTCCTTCGTGGGCCGCGGCCAGCAGGTCGAAGGAGACTTCGAGGAGAGCGTCGTACTTCTCCTCGTCGTCTCCTTCGACGTCTTTCAGCGCGAACATCCCCGCGTGCAGCGAGAGCAGTGCCGTCGTGATGCGCACCCGGTCCGCGAGCGAGGGGTCCGGGGTGAGCAGCAGGCCCACCGTCGCCTCGACCCGCGAGCGGAACGTCTCGCCCACGCGCAGGTCCCGCAGCTCGGCCTGGTTCTCCTGGACGAAGCGGAACAGCCGCGACGAGTCCTTGAGCTGCTCCACGTAGCGCCGCAGGAACTCCTTCTTCGTCTCCAGCGCGTTCGGCTGGGCCTCGCCCCACGCGATCAGCGCGTCGAGCGGCTCCGCACGGTCGGCGAACAGGCCGACGAGGATGTCTTCCTTGGTCTTGAAGTGGTAGTACAGGGCCGCCTTGGTGACATCGAGCCGCTCGGCGATCTCCCGCAGGGACGTCTTCTCGTAGCCGCGCTCGACGAACAGGTCGAGGGCGACGTCCTGGATCCGCTGCCGGGTGTCTCCCCGGCGCTGGGTGCCCGTGCTGGCCATGGCGCGCTCTCGTCTCTCGCTCGTGCGGACGGCGCAAGGCCGGCCCGCTGTCGTCCGCACCCATTGTACGTACTAGCCGGGCGGCAAGTAAGGGCGTCGGGAAGTACTACGGGACGCGGGCCACGCCGGCGAGGCTGTCGGCCGTCCCGTCCTCGGGCGGCGGCGTGTTCTTGTACCAGAGCGGCGCGGCGACGAGCCCGGGTGCCACCAGTTCGAGCCCGGCGAAGAAGCGGCCGGTCTCCGCGCGGGCGCGGCCGTACGGGATGACGTGGCGCCGGTACGAGGCGGCCGCGCGCGCCGCCTCCGCGCCGTCCGCCGCCTTGGGCGCGGCGGGCGGGGTGCCGTGCGAGAGGGCGACATAGCTGCCCGACGGCAGGGCGCCCACCAGGGCGCGCACGAGGCCGTGGGGGTCGTCCTGGTCCGGCAGGAAATGCAGCAGGGCGATGAGCGAGAGCGCGAGGGGCCGCCCGAAGTCCAGCAGCTCGCGTGCGCGTGCCAGCAGCGCCGCCGGGTCGCGCAGGTCGGCCCTGAGGTAGTCCGTCGCGCCCTGCGGGGCGCTGATCAGGTGGGCCGCCGCGTGCCACAGGACGAGCGGGTCCCGGTCGGTGTAGACGACGCGGCAGGCCGGATTGACGCGCTGGACGATCTGGTGGAGGTTCGGCTCGGTCGGTATGCCGCTGCCGACGTCGAGGTACTGGTCGATGCCGATGCTCGCCAGCCATCCCACCGCGCGGTGCATGAAGGCCCGGTCCTGCCTGGCCGCCCTCGCCGCCCGCGCGGGAAGCTCTCCCGCTGCCCTGCGGTCGGCCAGGTAGTTGTCGCGGCCGCCCAGCAGGAAGTCGTGGACACGCGCAGGGTGGGGTCTGCTGACGTCGACCGGAGGCTTGGAATATGCCATTGGCCCAGTCTGGCACAGGGGGGCCAAGTCACCTACAGGCGCAGTGAGTTGACGTTCAGTCAGGCGCGCGCCGACCCGCGCGCCCCGGTGCGGCCGCCCGCGCTCAGGACCGCTCGGGGAGGGTGACCACGGGGAAGCTGCCCGTGGCCGTCGGGGCGTGCTCGGGCAGCCACAGCACGGCCACCGCGCCCTCGGTCCCGTCCGCCCCCGCGTTCCTGAAGGTGAGGCGAGCGCCCAGGACACGGGCCTGGCCCGCCGCGATCGTCAGGCCCAGGCCGTGCCCCTGGCCCGCACGGTCGGACGCGCCCGTACGGAAGCGGCTCGGCCCCTCCCGCAGCAGCGCCTCGGGGAAGCCGGGGCCGTGGTCCCGCACCCGTACCACCCGCTCCTCCACGCTCACCTCCACCGGCGAGCCGCCGTGCTTCCTCGCGTTCGCCAGCAGATTGCCGAGGATGCGTTCGAGCCTGCGCGGGTCCGTGCTCACCCACGACTCGCGCAGGACGGCCACCTCGGCCTCGGGGTCGACCGCACGCACCCGCCGCTCCACGAACTCGCCGAGCGCGATCTCCTGGAGCTCGGCGCGCTCGGACGCGCTGTCGAGGCGCGCCACCTCCAGCACGTCCTCCACCAGCGTGCGCATCGCCTGCGCCCGGTCGCGCACCAGCTCGCTCGGGCGCCCGGGCGGCAGCAGCTCGGCCGCCGTGAGCAGGCCGGTGACGGGCGTGCGCAGCTCGTGCGCGATGTCCGCCGTGACCCGGCGCTCCGCCTCGATGCGCTCGCCGAGCGCGTCGGTGAGCGCGTCGACGGCCCGCGCGAGCTCGTCGGTCTCGTCCCGTACGACCCCGCCTATGGCGGTGCGCACCCGCACGTCCGTGTTGCCCTGCGCGACCCGGCCCGCAGCCGCCGCGGCCTTGCGCAGCCTGCGGGATATCTGCCCGCCGATCAGCACCCCGAGCGCCGAGCCGCCGACGACCACGGCGGCCGAGCCCACCAGCAGGGCGCGGTCCAGGTCCTCGATGATGGTGGTGGAGCGCTCGGCGAGGCGGCTGTGGCTGGAGAGGACCGTGCCGTTGCCGAGCGGCACCGCGGCCCAGATGTCCGGCACGCCGCCGCCCTCGACCAGGGTGGCCCTGCGCCCCTCCTTGGTCTTCTCGCGCAGCTGCGCGGGCAGCCCCGGGTCGTTGATCTTCGTGCCGAACTTGGCCTCCTTGGTGGTGTCGTACATCCGCTCGGCGAACAGCGTCTGCGAGAGCTGCACCTCGCGGGCGTTGTCGAGCATCGAGACCCGGGCGGCGTTGTGCACGACAAGGCTCAGCGCCACCGCGATCAGGGCGCCGACCGCGGCGATCGCGATGCTGATCTTCCACCGGATGCCGGTGCGCAGAGCGAGCCGCCTCATGGGGCCGGCCTGCACCCGGCGCGTGCGCGGCGGGCGGGGCGGGGGGCGCGTGCGCGGCTCTTCGTCACGGGCATGGCCGTCCTCGTACCCTCACGCCCGCAGCTTGTAGCCGAAGCCGCGCACCGTCTCGATGCGGTCCTGGCCGATCTTGGCGCGCAGCCGCTGGACGTGCACGTCCACCACCCGGGTGTCGCCGCCCCAGTCGTACTCCCAGACGCGTTCGAGCAGCCGGTCGCGGGAGAGCACCGTGCCGGGCGAGGAGGAGAACTCAAGCAGCAGCCGCATCTCGGTCGGCGTCAGCGCGACCGGGGCGCCCGCCCTGCGCACCTCCATGCCCTCCGTGTCGACCGCGAGATCGCCGAAGGCCAGCACCCCGGGGCGGCCGCCGCCGCGCTCGCCCGCAGGCTCGCCCGCCGCCCCGCGCCCCGCGCCCGCCGCGTGGCCGAAGCGGCGCAGCACCGCCCGGATGCGGGCGACGAGCACCGCGCCGTCGAACGGCTTGGTGACGTAGTCGTCGGCGCCCGCTTCGAGGCCGAGGACCACGTCGATGGAGTCGGCGCGCGCCGAGAGCATGATCACCGGGACGGTGGACTCGTCGCGGATGCGGCGGCACAGGCTGACCCCGTCGAGGCCGGGCACCATCACGTCGAGCAGCGCGATGTCGGGCCGGTCGGCGCGGAACGCCGCAAGGCCCGAGAGCCCGTCGGGCACCGCGGTCACCGCGAAGCCGTCGCGTTCGAGCGCCAGCTGGGTGGCCTCGCGGATGACGTCGTCGTCCTCGACGAACAGCACATGGGTGTCGGCCATCCCCTTGCTCTCAGCCTCTCTGCGGTGGTGCGGGCGGTGCGGGCGGTGCCTCTCGGGCGGGCGGTGCGGCTATTCGGAGGCGGACGCGGTGGCGTCCGGCGCGGGCGCGCTCAGGTCGTCGTCGCCGTCCGTGGACTTGCTGTACGTGTTGCGTACCCGGTAGCGCACGGCGAACTTCGACTTCGACCAGTCGTACGTCACGACGTCCTCGCCGGACGGGCTGGAGACCGAGTCACCCTTCGCGTAGACCTGCTGCGTCACGACCAGTTCGCCCCTGTCTATGGTCGCGTAGACGGAGGGCTCCTCGGCGGTGAAGACGTTCTCGTACCGTCCGGGGAGCGGCTCGGCCTGCCGGGGCGGGGTGTCCGCGGGGAAGCCGCCGTCCGCCGCCGAGGGGGTGGCCGCGGGCGGCGTGCCGTCCGCGGCCGTGGCCGCCAGGCCGGAGGAGGCAGGGGCGCCGTCCGTCGCGCGGTAGACGTACGTGCCGATGCCGATGGAGTCCGCGCAGGTCGTCACGTTGATCACGATGTCGGGCCGGGAGCCGCCCGTGAGGTTCCCGTACGACGTGTTGACCGGGTACGAGTCCGAGCCGCACGGCTTGAGCGTCTGCTTGACCCGCTCGCTGACCTGCGGATCGGCCCGCAGCAGCGCCACCGGGTCGACATCGGCGCGCCGCTGCTTCGGCGTCTCGGTCGGGGTGGGCATGGTGCGCTCGACCGGCGCGGGCACCGCGGGGCCCTCGTCGCGCATGCCGGTGCCGCCCGAGGAGCAGCCCCCGGCGAGCAGCCCGATGGTGGCGAGGCCCGCGAGACCGGCCGCCGTGGAGCCGCCGGCCGCGAGCACCCGGGCGGCGCGGCGGCGCGCACGGCCCGGCCGGGGGGCCGGCCCCGCGACCGCCGCGGATCTGCCCCTGCCGTCGCCGTCGCCGCCGTCCCCGTCCAGGGACGGCCTGTGGGACCTCAGGCCACGCACCTCTGCCGCCCCCGCTCCTCGTCAGGATCCTCGCACCGGCCCGTACGCCGGCTCTCCGCACGCTCCCAGGACCTGGCGTCGGCCTCCCGGCTCTCCAGTTCCTCCCGGAGCCTGGCCAGGGCACGGTGCAGTGTGCTTTTCACGGTACCCGGGGACATGCCGAGCGCGGCAGCGGTCTCCTCGGTGCTCATCTGCTCCCAGTGCCGCAGCACGACCACGCTGCGCTGCTTCGGCGCGAGCACCGACAGCACGTCCATCAGCAGCGCACGGTCGGCGCGCTGCTCCGCGCCGTCCTCGACGCTCGCCTCGGGCAGCTCCTCGGTGGGCACCTCTTCGAGCTTGCGCGCCCGCCACCACTCGGTCCGTGTGTTGATCATGACGCGGCGCAGGTACGCGTCGGCGAGCGACTTGTCGGCGATGCCGTCCCAGCGGCGGTACGTGCGGGCCAGCGCGGTCTGGAGCAGGTCCTGCGCGTCGACGGGGTCGGGCACAAGACGCCGGGCGCTGCGCAGCAGGGCGTCCTGCCGGGTCCGCACGTACTCCTCGAACTCGAGCACCTCACCGACGTACGCCATGCCTGACCGCCTCCGACCCCGTGTTGCCCCGCGCGCTGTGCGCGTTCGCCACAGAACCTATGAAGCCCGTGTCACGGGGCTGTCCGCGTCGCCCGTAGGCGGACGCACGGCTGTCCATCGGTTGTGTAACGGGACGACATATCGGGCGCGTCGGCGGGCGGCAGGGCCCGCGGTGCGTGCCGGGGCGTCAGCCGAGGGGGAGGCGGTAGCGGCCCCCTTCGAGGGGTTCGACCAGGCCGTCGGCGACCAGCCCGTCCAGAGCGCGGGCGCGCTGCACGGGCTCGTGCCACGCGGTGTCGAGGTGCTGCTGGGGGACCGGGTCCGTGGCCTCGCGCAGCAGCGCGAGCAGCCTGCCGCGCACCTGGCGGTCGGTGCCCGCATAGGTCTGGCCGCGGCGGGCGGGCCCGTCGTGCGCGGGCTTGCCGGCGAGGCGCCAGGCGCAGGAGACGGCGAGCGGGCACGCCCCACACGTCTCGTTCTTGGCGGTGCACACCAGCGCGCCGAGCTCCATGGAGGCGGCGGCCCAGCGTGCGGCCGTGGCCTCGTCGTCGGGCAGCAGCACCCGGGCGAGCCTGCGCTCCGCCGCCGTGGTCGCGTTGGGCGGGTACTGCACACCGGTCACGGCGCGGGCGAGCACCCGGCGCACGTTGGTGTCGAGGACCGCGTGCCGCTGCCCGTACGCGAACGACGCGACGGCCGCTGCCGTGTACTCCCCGACGCCCGGCAGCGCGAGCAGCTGCGCGTGGTCGCGCGGCACCTCGCCGCCGTAGCGCTCCGCCATGGCGCGGGCCGCCGCGTGCAGGCGCAGCGCGCGGCGCGGGTAGCCCAGCCTGCCCCAGGCGCGCACCGCCTCGCCCGGCGCCTCGGCGGCCAGGTCGGCGGGGCGCGGCCAGCGCGCCAGCCACTGCTCGTACACGGGCAGGACACGGCTCACGGGGGTCTGCTGGAGCATGAACTCGCTGACCATGACCCCCCAGGCGCCGGCCTCCCGGCGGCGCCATGGCAGGTCGCGGGCGTGGGTGTCGAACCAGGAGATGACCGGGGCGTGCAGCGCCGCGGGGTTCTGTTCTGTGGCAGTCATGACAGCACCGATGGTCGCATGCCGCGCCGTGCGGACGTGCGGCAACGCCACCGTGATGATCATCCGTAAAACTTGCGGGAGGAGCGGCATGTGGGGCCTGAGTTGGCCCTGATCTCTCGTAGAGTTTGGCGCGTGGGTTCTCTGCGCAATCCTGTCGGGCCGCTTCCCTCCTCGATCTACTGGCGACGGAGGTCCGTGGCCGCCGCCCTGATCGTGCTGGTCGCCGTGCTGGTCGCCTGGATCGTCACCGCAGGCGGCGGGGGCGCCAAGAAGCACGACGACCGCGGCGGCGGACCCGCGCCCGCGACGTCGATCACACCGGGCCCGAGCGGCTCGGGGCCCGCGATCAGCCAGGAGCCCGGCGGACGCGACAGCTCGGGCGGCGGTGGTTCTGACGGTGCGTCGGGCGGCTCCGGTTCCTCCTCCGCGGGCTCGGGCTCTGCGGGGTCTTCGGGCTCATCGGGGTCTGCGGGCTCCTCGGGCTCGGGCGACGACGCCGGGAAGAACGGGGACGGCGGCGGCGCCGCGGGCTCCGGCGGGACCGGCGGCTCCGCGGGCGGCGCGGCGGCGGGCGGCGCGGCGGCCCGCCAGGTGCCGGTGGGCTCAGCGCTGCCGACCTGCTCGCGCAGTGCGCTGAAGGTCGCGCTCGACAGCACCGAGGCGGCGTACGAGCCGGACGAGAAGCCGCAGTTCAAGCTGGTGGTGACGAACGGCTCCGGCACCGACTGCAAGGCCGACCTGGGCCCGAAGGCCGTGGTCCTGACGATCACCGACACCGACGACGACCAGATCTGGACGTCCAAGGACTGCCCGAAGACGGCGCACGCGTACTTCGAGATCCCCGCGCACGCCACCGTCACGCGCACCCTGACCTGGGACCGCAGGCACTCCACCACCAAGTGCTCGGCCGCCGCACCGCCCGCGGCGGGCGCCGGCACCTACCTGGCGCAGATCACCTCGGGCGTCGCCACCGTCCCGCGGGCCCAGTCCCAGAAGTCGGTGCGGCTGGAACAGGACTGACGGGCCTGACGCACCGTCAGTTCCAGGTGCGCTCGCGCTCCGGGAGCGCCCGCCCGGCGCGCCGGACGTACCGCTCCCTCAGACGTACCGCTCCAGGATGGACGACTCCGCGAGGCGCGACAGGCCCTCGCGGACGCTGCGGGCGCGCGCCTCGCCGACGCCGTCGACCGTCTGGAGGTCGTCGACGCTCGCGGCCAGCAGCTTCTGCAGCCCGCCGAAGTGCTCCACGAGACGCTCGATGATGGCGCCCGGCAGCCGCGGCACCTTCGCCAGCAGGCGGTAGCCGCGCGGCGAGACCGCCGAGTCGAGGGTCTCGGGCGAGCCGCTGTAGCCGAGCGCCCGCGCCACCACGGGCAGTTCGAGCAGCTCGGTGTGGGTGAGCGTGTTCAGCTCGTCCAGCGCCTCGCGCACCGTGCGGGAGCGCTTCGCCGTGGGCTCCGGCACGTAGTCGCGCACGACGAGCTCGCGCTCGGGCTCGACGCCCGCGATCAGCTCGTCCAGCTGGAGCGCGAGCAGCCGGCCGTCCGTGCCGAGCTCCACCACGTACTCGGCGATCTCGGTGGCGATCCTGCGCACCATTTCGAGGCGCTGCGCGACCGCCGTGACGTCCCTGACCGTCACCAGATCCTCGATCTCCAGCGCCGACAGCGTGCCGGCGACCTCGTCGAGCCTGAGCTTGTAGCGCTCCAGGGTGGCCAGCGCCTGGTTGGCGCGGGACAGGATCGCCGCGGACTCCTCAAGCACGCGACGCTCGCCGTTCACGTACAGGGCGATCAGCCGCATCGACTGCGAGACGGAGACCACGGGGAAGCCGCACTGCTTCGAGACCCGGTCCGCCGTGCGGTGGCGGGTACCGGTCTCCTCCGTCGGGATGGACGCGTCGGGCACCAGCTGCACGCCCGCCCGCAGGATCTTGGTGATGTCCTTGTCGAGGATGAGCGCGCCGTCGAGCTTGCACAGCTCGCGCAGGCGCGTGGAGGTGAACTCCACGTCCAGCACGAAACCGCCCGTGCACATCGCCTCGACCGTCCTGTCCATGCCGAGCACGATCAGACCGCCGGTGTTGCCGCGCAGGATGCGCTCAAGGCCGTCCCGCAGCGCCGTGCCCGGCGCGACCGCGCTCAGGGAGGAGCGCATGAGCGATTCAGCGCCGGGAACGCCGGAGCCCGCACCGGACTTTCCGGGTGCCGACCCCCGGTCGCCTGCTGCCATTGCGATCCTCCGGCTCGTACGGATGGGCGAGACCAGGGCAAAGTCTACCGGCGCACATCTTCGTCCCGGGGTGCCTGGGCGCGCGCCCGGCGCGGCAGGACACGCAGCGCGTCGCCCATGTCGGCGACTTCCGTGACCTTCATACCGGCCGGGACCTTGCCGGGGTCGCCCGGCACGAGGGCGTGCGTGAAACCCAGCCGGTGGGCCTCCGCGAGCCTGCGCTGCACGCCCGTCACCCGCCTGACCTCGCCGGCGAGCCCCACCTCGCCGATCGCCACCAGGTTCTTCGGCAGCGGGGTGTCGCTCGCGGCCGACGCCAGCGCGAGCGCCACCGCGAGGTCGGCAGCGGGCTCGGTGAGCCGGACCCCGCCGACCGTCGCGCTGTAGATGTCCCGCTTGCCGAGCGCGGAGATGCGGCCGCGCTGCTCCAGGACCGCGAGCATCATCGACACCCGGGACGTCTCGAGGCCGGAGGTCGTACGGCGCGGCGAGGGGATCTGCGAGTCGACCGTCAGCGCCTGCACCTCCGCGACCAGCGGGCGGCGGCCTTCGAGCGTCACCGTCAGGCACGTGCCGGGCACGGGCTCGTCGCGCCGCGTCAGGAACAGGCCCGACGGGTCGGCGAGGCCCGTGATGCCCTCGTCGTGCAGCTCGAAGCAGCCGACCTCGTCCGTCGTCCCGTACCTGTTCTTCACGCCGCGCACCAGCCGCAGCCTGGCGTGCCGGTCGCCCTCGAACTGCAGCACCACGTCCACCAGGTGTTCGAGCAGGCGCGGTCCCGCGATCGCGCCGTCCTTCGTGACATGGCCGACGAGCAGCGTCGCCATCCCGCGCTCCTTGGACGCGCGGATCAGCGCGCCCGCGACCTCCCGCACCTGCGCCATGCCGCCGGGCGCGCCGTCGATCTCCGGGGACGCCACCGTCTGCACCGAGTCGAGGACCAGCAGGGACGGCTTCACCGCGTCGAGATGGCCGAGCACCGCCGACAGGTCGGTCTCCGCTGCGAGGTACAGGTCGTCGTGGAGCGCGCCGATCCGGTCGGCCCGCAGCCGCACCTGGCTCGCCGACTCCTCGCCCGTCACATAGAGGGTGCGGTGCGCGGGGCTCGCCGCCTTCGCCGCGACGTCGAGCAGCAGCGTCGACTTGCCGACACCCGGCTCGCCGGCGAGCAGCACCACGGCGCCCGGCACGAGGCCGCCGCCGAGCACCCGGTCGAGCTCGGGCACGCCCGTGGGCCGCGCCGTCGCCTGCCGGCCGTCGACCTCGCCGATCGGCACGGCGGCCGCGGTGACCCGCCCGGCCGCCGTCGTGCGCACGGCGGGCGCACCGTACTCCTCGACGGTGCCCCACGCCTGGCACTCGGGACACCGTCCGAGCCACTTCGCGGTCGTCCAGCCGCACTCCGTGCAGCGATAGGTCGGCCTGTCCTTGGCGGTCTTCGTACGGGTGGCCATGCGGCTCACCGTATAGCGCCCCACCGACAACCCCGCCCGGCGGTGGTGCGGCGGCCGGCGCGGAACGGCCCGGCCATCTCCGGCCGCCCGACGCGGAGCCCGGCGTCCCGCACGCCGCGCTCCTGGCGCACGGGCGGCGCGTGGAGGGACGAGGGACGCGCGCGGGGCGCTTTCGGGGGTGGGACACGTGGGGTGGGGCGGGGGTCGGCGTAAGTGAAGTGACGATTCTTGTCCCCTTTCGGTGGGTTCCTTCACCCGTACGGATTAAATGCGCTGAAGAGGCCGGAAGGGCGTCCTTTCCTCTGTCTACCGTCGCCAGGTGACGAGCAGCAGCCCCGAGACCTCCCTGCACACCGACGGCGCGCGTCGTGCGCCCCACCGTGCGCCCCGGGTGGCGGCGCCGAGGCCGCCCGCGCGCTACGAGCCCTATCTGGACGGCCTGTTCACCTACTGCCTCTCCGTGCTCTGCGACCACGAGGCGGCGACGGCGGTGCTCGGTGAGGTGCTGGCCATCTCAGAGCGGCAGTACGGGCGTTCGCCGACCGGTGAGCCCGAGCGCAAGGCGTGGCTCTACGCGCTCGCCCGCTGGGCGTGCCTGCGCGCCCTCACCGAGCAGCGCGCACAACGGCGCGACGACCGGCGCCGCGGCCGCGCCGGGGCGCACGCCCAGGCCGCGGCGGCCGAGCGGCCGGGCGGCGCCCCCGCCGTCCCCGCCGACCACGCAGCCGACGAGCGCAGGCGCCGCGAACTGGCCCTGCTCGCCTGGCCCGAGGCCGCGGGCACCACCCCGGAGCAGCGCGAGGTGCTCGAACTCGCGGTGCGCCACCAGCTCGGTCCGCGCGGCGTCGCCTCGGTCCTCTCGATGGAGCCTGCGGCGGCGCGGAGCCTGCTGTCACGGGCCGCCGTCGAGGTCGAGCGGACCCGCACGGCGCTCGCCGTGGTCGAGACGGGCGCCTGCCCCTCCGTGGCACGGCTCGCCGCCGACAGCCGGGTACTGCTCTCGGCCGCGCTGCGCCAGGAGCTCGTACGGCACGTCGACGACTGCCCGCGCTGCCGCCGCACCGCGGAGCGCGTGGAGGCGCAGGGCCCCTGGCCCGGCGCCACCCCGCGCCCGGCCCGCAGGTCGCCCGCCGTCCTGCCGCTCGTCGAGGCCGACCGGGCAGCGGCCTACGCGGCGATGCTGCACGCGCCACGGGCCAGGGGCGCGGCGCCCCGCTTCGGCCGAGACGGCTTCCCCCTCGACGCCAAGGACCGCGCGGCTCGCCGCGACCGGCTGCGGGCCCGCGCGGTGACGACGACCGTCGTCGCCACGGTGATCGCGGCACCGGTGTTCGCGCTGTGGGCCGCGTACCGCAACGCGCCGGAGACCGGCGAGGGCCACGGCGGCCCCTCCGTCAGTGCGGGCGAGCCCGGCGGGCCCTCCTCGCACGACGGCAGCGGCTACGAGCGGTACGAGAACGCGGGCAACGCCAGCGACGGGCCCGGCGCGGACGGCGGCCGCGGCGCCGAGGGCTCGGACGTCTCCGTCAAGGTCCTCGGCCACGGCACGGCGACGTCCGGCGCAGGCGCCGCGGGCGCGGGGGCACTCGACGTCACGGCCCGCACGTCGGCGGGCCGCTCCACGATCACCCTCACCGCCGCGGGCGCCCCCGTCAGCTGGTCGGCGAGCGTCGGCGCGAGCTGGCTGAGCCTCAGCAGGAGCTCGGGCACCCTCGCCGCGGGCCAGTCGGTGACGCTGTACGTCACGGTCGACCACGCGCGGGAGCCCGCGGGCCCCTGGCGCGCCAGGATCGCGCTCCACCCGACCGGCGCCGTGGTGCTCGTGGACGGCTACGGCTACCCGCACACCCCGCAGGGCGGCGGCTCCCCGCGGCCCGGGACCTCGGGCCGCCACGGCGGCCACGGAAGCGGCGGCCACCACGGTGGCGGCCCGGGAAAGCCGGGCGGCTCCGGCAGCCCCGGCACGACCACGGGCCCGAGCGACCCGGGCGGCTCCGGCGGCCCGAGCAGCCCCGGCGGGAGCCCCACCGACCCGGGCTCGCCCTCCGGCTCCGACGGCAGCGGCGACGGCTCGGGCGGCTCGGGCAGCCCGGGCACCGGCGACCCCACGGCCCCCGCGTCCGACGGGTCGAGCCCCGACCCGCCCTCCTCGCCCCCCGCCACCGGCGACGACCCGAGCGGCTCCGCGCCGTCCGCGAGCTGACCCGCGGCCCGGCGGGCCCCGGCCGACGCCGGGCCGGGCCGCCCCGGCTCAGCTGCGCGCGGGGTCCGCCGGGTGCGGCGCCATCAGGGGCAGCTCGCTCGCCAGGCGGCGCTCGCACAGCTCCGTCAGGACGTCGTACGCCGCCTTGCCCATCAGCTCCGTCAGCTCGGGGCGGTACGACACGTACACCGGGTCGCCCGCGCCGTGCGCCGAGGCCGCCGACGTGCACCACCAGTGCAGGTCGTGCCCGCCAGGGCCCCAGCCCCGCCGGTCGTACTCGCCGATCGAGATCTGCAGGACGCGGGTGTCGTCGGGGCGGTCGATCCAGTCGTACGTCCTGCGCACCGGCAGCTGCCAGCACACGTCCGGCTTGGTCTCCAGCGGCTCCTTGCCCTCCTTCAGGGCGAGGATGTGCAGGGCGCAGCCCGCGCCGCCCGCGAAGCCCGGCCGGTTCTGGAAGATGCAGGAGCCCTGGAAGACGCGGGTCTGGCGGTGCGGGTCGTCGTCGTCCGCGTCGTCGGCGGCTTCGGCCTCGTCGAGGTCGTCGTCGTCCGCGTCGGCGTCCTCGAACCCATCGACGGCGTCATCGTCATCGCCATCGTCGTCCGTCGCCTGCGTCCAGCCGTTCCGTGTGCCCTCGTCGTGGAACTGCCAGATCTCCGGCGTCAGCCGGGCCACATGGCCGGCGACCCGCCGCTCGTCGTCCGCGTCGGAGAAGTGCGCGCCCAGCGTGCAGCAGCCGTCGGCGGCGCGGCCCGCCTGGATGCCCTGGCAGCCGCTGCCGAAGATGCACGTCCACCGGGACGTCAGCCAGGTCAGGTCGCAGCGGAAGACCTGCTCGGCGTCGGCCGGGTCGGGGAACTCCACCCAGGCGCGCGCGAAGTCGACGCCGTGCTCGTCCTCCTCGGGCAGCACAGCGAGCGCGGCCGCACCGGCCCGCTGCTTCTTCGGCTTCTTCCGGTCCTTCGCCTGCTCGGCTTTGCCCGGCTTCGTCTTGTTCGTCTTAGGCACGGGCCCAAGGGTAAGTCCGCGGCCGCGGGTACGGTTCCGCCCATGAGACTCGGAGTCCTCGATGTCGGTTCGAACACCGTGCATCTGCTCGCGGTCGACGCCCACCGGGGCGCCAGGCCGCTGCCCGCCTATTCCCACAAGGCGGAGCTGCGCCTCGCCGAACTCCTCCAGGACGACGGGGCGATAGGCCCCGAGGGGGTGGACCGGCTCGTCGCCACCGTCGCCGACGCGGTGCGGGCTGCCGAGGAGAAGGGCTGCGAGGACGTCCTCGCCTTCGCGACCTCCGCCGTGCGGGAGGCCACCAACGCCGACCACGTGCTCGCCCGGGTCCGCGCGGAGACCGGCACCGACCTCCAGGTACTCACCGGCGCGGAGGAGGCGAGACTCACCTTCCTCGCCGCCCGCCGCTGGTTCGGCTGGTCCGCGGGCCGCCTCCTCGTCCTCGACATCGGCGGCGGCTCGCTGGAGATCGCGTACGGCGTGGACGAGGCCCCCGACGCGGCCGTCTCGCTGCCGCTCGGCGCGGGCCGCCTCACCGCGGGCCGGCTGCCCGGCGACCCGCCCGACGCCCTGGACGTGCGGGTGCTGCGCCGCGACGTGCGCGCCGAGATCGCCCGTACGGTCGGCGAGTTCAGCCGCCTCGGCAGGCCCGACCACACCGTCGCCACCTCCAAGACCTTCCGCCAGCTCGCCCGCATCGGCGGTGCGGCACGCTCCGCCGAGGGTGTGTACGTGCAGCGGCAGCTGAGCCGCGCCGCCCTGGAGGAGTGGGTGCCGAAGCTCGCGGAGATGACCGTGGAGCAGCGCGCGGGACTGCCGGGCGTCTCCCTCGGCCGGGCCCCGCAGCTGCTCGCCGGCGCGCTGGTCGCGGAGGCGGCGATGGACCTGTTCGACGTGGACGTGCTGGAGATCTGCCCGTGGGCGCTGCGCGAGGGCGTCATCCTGCGCCGCCTCGACCGGATGCCCGCGACCTGACGGGCGGGCCCGCACAGGCCGGGCCGCCGGGCCCCCGCAGGCGGGCGGGGGAGCGCGGGCGGCCCCGTACCCTGTTTGGGTGGCTAATCCAGCGGCAGATCAAGCGATGCGCGTTCCGGCTGCGAAGGTCGCCCTGTCCACGGCCTCGGTCTATCCGGAGACCACGGCGACCGCCTTCGAGATCGCGGGGCGCCTCGGCTACGACGGCGTCGAGGTCATGGTCTGGACGGACCCCGTGAGCCAGGACATCGACGCGCTGCGCGGGCTCTCGGACTTCCACGAGGTGCCGATCCTCGCGGTCCACGCGCCGTGTCTCCTGATCACCCAGCGGGTGTGGTCCTCCGACCCGTGGACCAAGCTCCAGCGGGCGCGGGCGGCGGCAGAGAAGCTCGGCGCCTCCACCGTCGTCGTGCACCCGCCGTTCCGCTGGCAGCGCCAGTACGCGCGCGACTTCGTGTCCGGAATCTGGCGGATGGCCGAGGAGACGGACGTCAGGTTCGCGGTCGAGAACATGTACCCGTGGCGCTACCGCGACCGCGAGATGCTCGCGTACGCGCCCGACTGGGACGTCACCAAGGACGACTACCGGCACTTCACCGTCGACCTCTCGCACACCGCCACCGCGCGCACGGACACCCTCGCGATGGTCGACCGCATGGGCGAGCGGCTCGGGCACGTCCACCTCGCCGACGGCAAGGGCTCGGCGAAGGACGAGCACCTGGTGCCGGGGCGCGGCGACCAGCCCTGCGCCGAGCTGCTGCGCGGCCTGCGCGGCAGCGGCTTCGACGGCCATGTGGTGGTCGAGGTCAACACGCGCCGCGCGATGTCGGTCGCGGAGCGCGAGGCCGACCTCGCGGAGGCGCTGGCCTTCGCCAGGCACCACCTCGCGCCGCCCGGCACCGTGCCGGCTCCCGCGGCGGCGCCCCCCGCCCGGGCGCAGGAGCCGGCGCAGGCGCGGCGCATCCGCAGGCCGGGGCGCGGCGGGCGCCCAGGACGGGCGGGGGGCGCCGCGTGAAGGAGTCCGGCGCGGCGCCGGGCCCGGGCGCCCCCGCACGGCGGGGCCGTGGCCGTCCCGCGCGGGCCGTGGCCGACGCGGGGCCCGGCGCGCGGGAACGCATCCTCGACGCGGCGCGCGGCGAGTTCGCGGCCCACGGCTACGACAGGACGTCCGTGCGCGGCATCGCCAGGGCCGCGGGCGTCGACCCGGCCCTCGTGCACCACTACTTCGGCACGAAGGAAGAGGTCTTCGGCGCGGCCATCGAGGTCTCCTTCGAGCCCGCGGCCGGCGTGCGCGGCATCCTCGCGGGCGACCGGGACACCATCGGGGAGCGGCTGGCGCGCTACTTCGTCGGCGTGTGGGAGGACGAGGGCAGCAGGGCGCCGCTGCTCGCCGTGGTCCGCTCGGCGCTCACGCACGAGACCGCCGCGGGCGTGCTGCGCACCTTCGTGCTCGGCCGGCTGCTCGAACCGATCGCGCAGGCACTCGACGTACCCGACCCGCGGCTCGCCGCCGAACTCGCGGCGTCGCAGATGGTCGGCATCGCGCTGCTGCGGTACGTGCTGCGGCTCGAACCGCTGGCGGGGGCGGACGCCGAGGAGCTGGTACGCCGGGTGGCGCCGGCCCTCCAGCACCACCTGACGGGCGGCTGAGCGACGGGAGCCGCACGACCGGCGGGAGTCCGTAGGACCGACAGGAACCCGCACGACCGGCGGGAGCCCGTACGACCCCCGGCCCGCGTCCGGTCCTCGAACGCGCGTCCCGCATTCCGGACAACGTGTCCGGATCTTGGAGGCGGAGCGTAGGCTCGACTCAGCCATTCGTGCTGTACGCATCTGCTGAAGGAGCGAGCGACGATGCCCGAGCTGAGGTCCCGCACAGTCACCCACGGCCGCAACATGGCGGGCGCGCGCGCCCTTATGCGGGCGTCGGGCGTAGCGAGCGAGGACATCGGCAAGCCGATCGTGGCCATCGCCAACTCGTTCACCGAGTTCGTGCCCGGGCACACGCACCTGGCGCCGGTGGGCCGGATCGTCTCGGAAGCGGTGCAGGCCGCGGGCGCTGTGCCCCGCGAGTTCAACACGATCGCGGTCGACGACGGCATCGCGATGGGCCACGGCGGCATGCTGTACTCGCTGCCCTCGCGCGACCTGATCGCGGACTCCGTCGAGTACATGGTCGAGGCGCACTGCGCGGACGCCCTCGTCTGCATCTCCAACTGCGACAAGATCACGCCGGGCATGCTGATGGCCGCGATGCGGCTGAACATCCCCACGATCTTCGTCTCGGGCGGTCCCATGGAGGCCGGCCGCGCGACGCTCGTCGACGGCACGGTCCGCAAGCTCGACCTGATCAACGCCATGTCGGACGCGGTGAACGAGTCGGTGTCCGACGCCGACATGCTCCGCATCGAGGAGAACGCCTGCCCGACCTGCGGCTCCTGTTCCGGCATGTTCACCGCCAACTCGATGAACTGCCTGACCGAGGCGATCGGCCTCGCCCTCCCGGGCAACGGCTCCGTCCTCGCCACCCACACCGCGCGCCGCGCCCTGTACGAGCGCGCGGGGGCCACCGTCGTCGAGCTGGCCAAGCGCTACTACGAGCAGGACGACGCCTCGGTGCTGCCGCGCAGCGTCGCCACGCACGCCGCGTTCGAGAACGCGATGGCGCTCGACATCGCCATGGGCGGTTCGACCAACACGATCCTGCACCTGCTCGCCGCCGCGCAGGAGGCGGGCGTCGAGTACGACCTCGGCGACATCGACGCCGTCTCGCGCCGCGTGCCCTGCCTGGCCAAGGTCGCGCCGAACGTCGCCCCCGGCGGCACGTACTACATGGAGGACGTGCACAGGGCGGGCGGCATCCCCGCGATCCTCGGCGAGCTCTACCGCGGCGGCCTGCTCAACGAGGACGTGCACACGGTCCACTCGCCCGGCGTCAAGGAGTGGCTCGAGACCTGGGACGTGCGCAGCGGCTCGCCCTCAGAAGAGGCTGTCGAGCTGTGGCACGCCGCGCCCGGCTGCGCGCGCTCGGCGAGCGCCTTCTCGCAGTCCGAGCGGTGGGAGTCGCTCGACGTGGACGCGGCCGGCGGCTGCATCCGCGACGTGGCGCACGCGTACAGCAAGGACGGCGGCCTCGGCGTGCTGCGCGGCAACATCGCCGTCGACGGCTGCGTGGTGAAGACCGCGGGCGTGGACGAGTCGATCTGGACGTTCGAGGGCCCCGCGGTGGTCTGCGAGTCGCAGGAGGAGGCCGTAGAGAAGATCCTCCGCAAGGAGATCACCGAGGGCGACGTCGTCGTCATCCGCTACGAGGGCCCCAAGGGCGGCCCCGGCATGCAGGAGATGCTCTACCCGACCTCGTACCTGAAGGGCCGCGGCCTGGGCAAGAGCTGCGCGCTGATCACCGACGGCCGCTTCTCCGGCGGCACTTCGGGCCTGTCCATCGGGCACGTCTCGCCCGAGGCGGCAGCGGGCGGCGCGATCGCGCTGGTGCACGACGGCGACCGCATCCGCATCGACATCCCGGCGCGCTCCATCGAACTGCTCGTCGGCGACGAGGAGCTGGCCGCGCGCCGGGAGGCGCTCGGCGGCGTGTACGCGCCGCGCGACCGCGACCGCAAGGTGTCGGCGGCGCTGCGCGCCTACGCGGCGATGGCGACGAGCGCGGACCGCGGCGCCGTCCGCGACGTGTCCCGCCTGGGCTGACCGGTCGCGCCGGGCCGGGGCCCGGAGGCCCCTCGCCGTGCGGGGCCCGGCCGCTCCCGGTCGCCGGGCCCGCCGGGGGATAATCGACCCGTGAGCGAGCAGCGGAGCCCCGAGGGGCAGGAAACCCAGGAGCGGCAGGCCGACGGGCGGGAGCGCGGCAGCGGCGCGGCCACCCGCGGCGGCCGGCCCGCGCAGGGCGCGCCCGGCGGCCCGGAGCCGGAGGCCCTGCGGTTCTTCGGCACCACCTGGCTCGCCCACGACGGCGGCTACGGCCTGCGCCGCGCAGCCGTCGCCGCCGGCGCGCTGCTGGCGGCCGCCGCGTCCTGCGCCGTCCTGCGGTTCGCCTACGACGGCCTCGCGCTCGCCGACGTCGGCCCCTTCGTGGGCGTGCTCGTCGTGGCGATGTTCGCGGTGTGCAGCTTCGTCGCGTTCCGCAGGACCTGGGACGGCTTCTCCGCCAGGCCCGCCGACCCCGCCCGCGAGGAGTCCCTGCGCAGCCTGAAGGCGATCGGCTTCATCGGCTCGCTCCTCGCCTACTTCGTGCGCTCGCTCACCGAGGCGCCCGGCGAGGGGCTGCGCCGCCGCGAGTACGAGGCCGCAGTCGCCGCGTACGAGAAGCGCCGCGCGGCCCGCAGCGGCAGGCCCGGCACGGCGGCCCGCCGCCCCAAGCAGCCCGGGACCAAGCGCCGCTGAGCCCCGCACACAACGGCCCCCGCCGGGTCGACCTGGTGGTCACCAGGCGCCCCGCGTGAGCCCCGCCGCCCGGAGCAGCGTCAGGAGGCGCCCTCGGCGGCCGGCGCGCAGGCGGCCCCCCGCGCCACGGCCGACGGCGGCGCGGACGCCAGCGGGACACCGGCCTCCTCGATCGCCCGCACCAGCGGCGCGAGCGCCGGATTGCGCGCGGCCTCGGCCAGCGCGTCCCGCAGCGCGGCGTCGTTGGTCGGGCGGGCCCGCTCCAGCAGGGCGAGGCCCTCGGCCGTGACGTCCGTGTAGATGCCCCTGCGGTCCGTGGGACACAGGTAACGCGACAGCAGCCCCCGGTCCTCCAACCTGCTGACCAGCCGCGTCGTCGCGCTCTGGCTCAGCACCACCGCGTCGGCGACCTGCTTCATCTGGAGGTGGCCGCCGTCGCCGTCGTGCTGCCTGCTGAGGGTGTTGAGCAGGGAGTACTCGCGCACGCTCAGCCCGTGCCCCGCCTGCAGCAGCCGCTCGATGTGCGACTCGATCTGGCCGTGGAGCAGCGACAGCGCGGACCAGCCCTGGGCGAGAGCGGTGAGCGCCGGGTCGGTCGCGGTCATGGGGACCTCCGTGTCCTGCGCGCGTGGCCGCGCGTTCTCGTGCAGTCTCTTCCCTCCTCCCAGGGTAGTCCACGAGCGAAATATTCGGCGCATGCAAGTAAAATCGGCGATGGCCGTTCCGACCTGGGGTGATAAGGGCCACCACTGGTCACGAGTCGTCCGAGGACTTGGACGCGCGGCCCGAAGAACGAAAAGCTGGTGGCGTCGGACACACCAGCGTGCCGACGACGGAAGACCCGGGAGCCGAGCAGTGGCCGAGCCAGCGGTATTCGAGCGGGAGCGCGAGCGCCTGTGGAGCATCGCCTACCGCATCACCGGATCCGTCGCCGACGCCGACGACGCCGTGCAGGACGCCTGGCTGCGCTGGCAGCGCCTGCCGGACGGCGAGGCGCACACGCCCCGCGCGTACCTCACCACCGTCGTCAGCCGGATCTGCTACGACCAGCTCACCTCGGCCCGCGCCCGCCGCGAGGCGTACGTCGGCACCTGGCTCCCCGAGCCCCTCGTCACCGAGCCGGGCCCCGAGGAGCGCGCCGCCCTCGACGAGTCCGTCGGCACGGCCATGCTGTTCGTGCTCGAACGCCTCACCCCCGCAGAGCGCACCGCCTTCATCCTCCACGACGTGTTCTCCGTGCCCTTCGCAGAGATCGCCGAGGCCGTCGGCCGCAGCGCCGACTCCGTACGGCAGCTCGCTTCACGCGGCCGCCGCCGCGTCCGCGACGAGGCGCCCCGCACCACCGTGGACCGCGACGAGAGCCGCCGGGCCGTCGACGCCTTCCTCACGGCGGCCATGGCGGGCGACTTCGACGCCCTCCTCGAAGTCCTCGACCCCGAGGCGGTCCTGCGCTCCGACGGCGGCGGCAAGGTCATCGCCGCCCGTCTTCCGGTGATCGGCGGCGAGAAGGTCGCCACGTTCATGACCCGCGTCCTGCGCGGCTACGAACCCGACCGCATGCGCCTCGTCCCCCGCGACGTCAACGGCGCACCCGGAGCCCTCCTCTACGACCTCACCGCCGGCCCCCTCGCCGTCTACTCCTTCACCGTGGGCGAGGGCCGCATCAGGACCATCCACGGCGTCCTCAACCCCGACAAGCTCCGCCACATCCCCACCCCTCGCACCCCCGAACCCGCCTACGCCCTCACCGCCCCCCGCCGTCCCTGACCCCCCGCCGCTCGTGCGCAGGGAAAAACGGGCCGCCGGCGGATGCGCCAGGATGGCCCGGTACGCACCCGTACACGACCGCACGAAGACCCATGCACCACCGCACGGCGAGGTGACCGAAGTGACCGGTACGAACCAGACCCGCCCCAGCAGGACCGTCGCGGTCCTCGGCACGGGCAAGATCGGCGAGGCGCTGCTCAGCGGCATGCTGCGCGCGGGCTGGCGCCCCGAGCACCTCCTCGTCACCACCCGCAGGGCCGAGCGCGCCGCTGAACTGCACGACCGTTACGGCGTCGAGCACGTCACCAACGCCCAGGCGGCCAAGCGCGCCGACACCCTCATCCTCGCCGTGAAGCCGCAGGACATGGGCACGCTCCTCGGCGAACTCGCCCCCCACACCACCGCGGACCGCCTGGTGATCAGCGCCGCGGCCGGCATCACCACCGCCTTCATCGAGGAGCGCCTCGCGGCGGGCGTCGCCGTCGTGCGCGTCATGCCCAACACCCCCGTCGTCGTGGACGAGGGCATGTCCGTCATCTCGGCGGGCAGCCACGCCGTCGCCGAAGACCTCGCCCACGCCGAGGAGATCTTCGGCGGCGTCGGCAAGACCCTCCGCGTCCCCGAGTCCCAGCAGGACGCCGCCACCGCCCTCTCGGGCTCGGGACCCGCCTACTTCTACTTCCTCGTCGAGGCCATGACGGACGCAGGCATCCTCCTCGGCGTCCCTCGCGCCCAGGCCCACGACCTGATCGTGCAGTCCGCGATCGGTGCCGCCGTGATGCTCCGCGACAGCGGCGAACACCCCGTGAAGCTCCGCGAGGCCGTCACCTCGCCCGCGGGCACCACGATCAACGCCATCCGCGAACTGGAGGACCACGGCGTGCGGTCCGCCCTCATCGCCGCGCTCGAAGCGGCCAGAGACCGCAGCCGCGCGCTCGCCACCGGCAACGGCTGACCCGTGCGCGCCGGGGGCAACCGGGGGGAACCGGGGGAAAGGAGGAGGCCGTGTCCCCCTCCCCCCCCGGCCCACGGGCCCGGCGGACTCACCGCGCGGGCAGCAGCCCCACCGCCGCGTACGCCGCGTCCACCACGGGCCGCGCCACCGCGCGCGCCCGGCCGGCGCCCGCCCGCAGCACCGCTTCCACGGCGCCCGGATCGGCAGCGAGCCGCGCGTACCGCTCCTGGAGCGGACGCAGCACCCCGACCACCGCATCCGCCACGTCCCGCTTGAGCGCCCCGTACGAGTCGTACGACGCGGCCAGCGCGGCCGGATCGCTCCCGCCGCCCCCGCCGCCGGCCCCCGCGCCCGCCGCCAGGTCGGCGCGGCACGCGGCCAGGATGTCCAGCAGGTTCGCCACCCCCGGCCGCGCCGCCCTGTCGTACACGACGTCGCGCCCGCTGTCGGTCACCGCCCGCATGACCTTCCTGCGCACGGTGTCGAGATCGTCGAGCAGATAGACGATCCCCGCCCCGTCCGCATGCGACTTGCCCATCTTGCCCGTGGGGTCCTGGAGGTCCATGACCCGCGCGGCCACCGGGGGCGCGGTGGCCCGCGGCACCGTGAACGTCTCCCCGTACCGCTGGTTGAACCGCACCGCCAGATCGCGGGTCAGCTCCACGTGCTGCCGCTGGTCCTCGCCGACCGGCACCTCGTCGGTCCGGTACGCCAGGATGTCCGCCGCCATCAGCGCCGGATACGACAGCAGCGAGAACCGCACGCCCTCACCGGACTCCCTCGCCCGCGCACTCTTCTCCCGGTACTGGATCATGCGCCGCAGCTCCCCGTCCGTGGCCACGCACTCCAGCAGGTACGACAGCCGGGTGTGCTCGTCCACGTGGCTCTGCACGAACAGCGCGCAGACCTGGGGGTCGAGCCCCGCCGCCAGCAGCAGCGTCGCGGTCCGGCGGCTGAGCCTGCGGATCCTGGCCGGCTCGTGCTCGACGGTGAGGGCGTGCAGATCCACAACGGAGAAGAAGGCGTCCGCCCGGTGCTGGTCGACGCGGACCCACCGCGAGATCGCCCCCAGGTAGTTGCCGAGCGTCAGGTCCCCGGTGGGTTTGATCCCGCTGAAGATCGTGGTCATGTGCCGTCTCCTGTTCTCCGTACGAGGGCCCGCCGCCCGACCGGCCGGGCCGCGCCCCCGGGGGTCCCGGGGGAGGAGAAACAGAAACGGCCGCCGGAGGCGGCGGCCGTGGGGTGTGTGTACCGGCCGCCGTCAGGCGGCCCACCACTGGCAGGTGCGAGGGGTACGTACACACGAGGTCATGGGCCCAGGGTACGCGCGCTACCCCGGAGTTGACAGTCTCAACCCCGATCCGTAACGTACTCCGGGCTGTTCGACGTGAGCGCCGATCCAGGTCGGACCCGGACAGCCACTCCGCAGGAACCTCTCAGACCAAGACGGCACGCTGCCGTCCTGTTCGGCATGTGCGTTCCCACGGAGCGGGAAAGCAGGAATCCAGTTCGAAAGAACGGGAAGCCCCGATTAGCGTCGGAGCCCCTGAATCCGCTAAAGTCTCACTCGTCGGAACGGCCGAGCGAAAGGGCCGGAAAGACGGAGCAGGGCCCCACCTTCCGGCGGGGAATCAGACGGGGAAACACGGGAAACAGCGTCTGA
>NZ_JBEYWC010000041.1:0-63922 GCF_040704505.1 Streptomyces sp. NPDC047002 | reverse complement strand
GCCCGGAGGGCGGGGTCGGGGTGGTCCGGTGCGTGCGATCGCAAGGCGGAGGAGTGAGTCGACGCGGAGCGTCGGCGATCGACGACAACGCCGCGTGGGGGTCCCCCCGGCCGGAGGCTGGGGGAGTGCGTGCCGGACCACCCCGACCAGACGGGCTTTTGAAGACACGACCCAGGGAGCGCCGCCCAGGAGCGTGCCGCCGTCAGGCGGACGCCTCCGTCAGGCGGGTCATCTCCTCGTCGGTCAGCCGCAGGGCGCCGGCGGCGAGCAGCGCGGGGAGCTGCTCCACGGTGCGCGCCGAGGCGATCGGCGCGACGACCGTGGGCCGCCGGGCGAGCCAGGCGAGCGCGACGGTCGCGTGCGCCGCGCCGCGCGCGGCGGCGACCTCGTCGAGCGCGGCCAGCACCCTCTGGCCGCGCTCGCTCTCCAGGTACCCGGCTGCGCGGTCGGCCCGCACGCTGTCCACGGCGGTGCCCGGGCGGTACTTGCCGGTCAGGAAGCCGGCGGCGAGGGCGAAGTACGGCAGCACGCCGAGGCCGTGCTCGGCCGCCACGTCCTGGAGCGGGCCCTCGTAGGTGTCGCGGGAGACCAGGTTGTAGTGCGGCTGGAGCGCCGCATAGCGCGCGATCCCCTCACGCTCGGCGAAGGCGAGCGACGCGGTCAGCCGCTCCGGGCTGATGTTGGAGGCGCCGAGCGCGCGGACCTTGCCCTCCTTCACCAGCTGGTCGAGCGTGGTGACGATGTCTTCTACGGGCACGGACTCGTCGTCGACGTGCGTGTAGTACAGGTCGATGCGGTCGGTGCCCAGGCGCCGCAGCGAGCCCTCGACGGCCGCCTTGATGGTGTCGGGCGCGAGGCCCTTGTACTCGGGGTGCGCGCCGACCTTCGTCGCGACGACCACGTCGTCGCGGTTGCCGCGCGCCGCCAGCCACTTGCCGATCAGGGCCTCGGAACCGAAGCCCTTGCTGCCGTCCGCCGTGCGCCCGTACCCGTCCGCGGTGTCCAGGAAGTTCCCGCCGCCCTCCGTGTACGCGTCGAGGACGTCGAAGGTGGCCCGCTCGTCGGCGCTCCAGCTGAAGACGTTGGCGCCGAGGCAGAGCGGGGAGACGGAGAGGTCGGAGGGGCCCAGAATGCGTCGATCAGTCATGCGTCCCATTGAACAACCCGCGCCCGTCCCCGGACATACCGCATGCGTCCGGGCCGCGCCCGCCGGGCCGCCAGGGCCACCCGCCCGTCAGGGCTTGAGTCCGTGGTCCTCGAGCCAGGGCCGCGGGTCGATCGCCGTGCCGCCCGTCGTGCGGACCTCCAGATGCAGGTGGGGGCCCGTGACGTTGCCGGTGGCGCCCACCCGTCCGATGACGTCGCCCGTGCTGACCTTCTGACCGACCGACACCAGCATCGAGGACTGGTGGCAGTACCAGAGCTCCTCGCCGTCGTCGAGCTTCACGACCGTGCGGTAGCCGTAGGCGCCCGCCCAGCCCGCCGAGGTGACCGTGCCGCCGTGCACGGCCTTGACGGGCGTGCCGGTGGGCGCGGCGAAGTCGAGGCCCGTGTGGTAGCCGGAGGACCACATCGGGCCCGGGTCCCCGAACTGCCCGGTGATCGTGTACGAGGTGACGGGGAGCGTGTAGCTCTTGGCCAGCTTCGCGAGCCTGGCGGCCTCGGCCTTCTTGGCCGCCTCGGTCGCCGCCTTCTTCTTGGCCTCGTCGGCCTTCTTCGCCGCGGCCGCCTGCTGCTTCGCGGCCTCGGCGCGCGCCGTGGCGACGGCCTCGGCCTCGGCGGCCGCCTGCCGGGCGTCGTCCGCGGCCTGCCGCTGCGCCGAAGCCTGCTGGAGAATACGGGCGCGCAGCGCCTCGCCCGCGTCGGTGGCGCCGTGCGCGTAGTCGGCGGTGGTCACGCCCGCGCTCGTCAGCGGCGCGCTCGCGAGGACGGCCGCCGGCGCGGGCGCCTCCTCGCCCACCAGGGAGTCGACGACCGGCAGCGAGGCTACGCGCTGCGGCAGGTGGTCGGTGATCGCGTCCGGCACGGATATCGCGACCGGCGCCCTGCCCTGCGCTGCCGCGATGCCGCCCGCGCCGACCGCGGCGATGACGCCCACGCCGAGCACGGTCGAGCTGCGGGCGAGCGCGTTGCGCTGCTTGATCACCCGGTGCTTGCCCCGCAGCGGCGAGATGGCCGTGGCCGAGCCCTCGGGCTGCCCCCAGGCCGCGCCGCCTTCTGCGGCCTCCTCGGGTCTCTCGAAGGAACCGACGCCCGCGGCGGCGGTGTCGCCCGTCGCGGGAAAGGAGCCCGTGTCCCCGTAGGCGGGAAAGGCCGCGGTGTCCTCCACGGCAGGGAACGCGCCCGTGTCGCCGGCCTCCCCGTACGCCGCGAACGCGCCCGCGTCCCCGCCCCGCACGCGGAAGGAACCGGCGTCGCCGAAGGCGGAGAAGGAGCCCGTGCCCCCGTGAGCGGCACCGGACCCCGCGTCCCCCACCGCGGCGAACGACCCCGTGTCCCCGTACTCGGCGAACGACCCCGTGCTCCCGTATGCAGGGAAGGAACCGGTGTCGCTCATCGCGGGAAACGCCCCGGTGTCCCCGTACGCGGGGAACGACCCCGTGTCGCCGTAGCCACCGCCGTACCCGCCCCGCGGGTCGAAAGCGGCGGTGCGGGTGACGTGTGCGGCCGGGGCGCCGGGGGAAGGCTGAGGGGTGGACACGCCGTGCGGGACGTACGGGGTGTGGGGTATGCCCGAGGCCGACAGGGCTTCCGGGGCAGGCTTGTTGGACGCCACGGGGGCGCGCTCCTTTCCTTCCTTCTCGCCTACCGGGTTAGCTGACGGGTTCGGAGCAGGAAGGTCTCCTACGGGCAGGGCGGACCGCCGAAGAGGCGGTGCGTCAGGCCCGATTCACCCCAAGGGTTGGTTCCCCGGTTCCCTCGCGGAATTCGGCGCGCGAGCACGGAGCCGCCGTGGGCGACGGCTGGGACGACCGCGCTGCGTTATCGAACGTTAATAGAGATCCGGCCGTTATTCCAAGCCGATCGAGATGATCGTCAACGACTCCGCAGCGGATCAACCAGGACAGATGGCCCCGCAATCGGGCGAGTTGACCCCGCTTCAGCGGGCACCCTCACACCCGGCCGCCCGAGCGGGCAACAGCCGCCGCCCCCGGCGCCCGCCCCCAGCAGTGCGGAGTGCTCGCACCTGGACACGCAGCGTTACAAGCCCCCGCGGTCACGGCGGCGGCACGACGCTCATGATCCGCCGCCGGTCCGGCTGGCCCGCCGTGGGCCGGTTCACAGCGAGCAGCGCCATGTCGTCCGTGCTGCCGCCCCCGGTGTGCACGCGCACATCGCCCACGACCGCGTCGAGCAGCTCCTCGGGGCCGGGGAAGATCCGGCCGCGCAGCCGCTGCGCCGGGTCGTAGAAGACCCCGTCGCGATCCCGCGCCTCCGACAGGCCGTCCGTGTAGAACAGCAGCGTCGAACCCGGCGGGTACGGGCTGGTGTCGGCGCGGTCGGGCCAGGAGGCCAGCTCCGCCATGCCGAGCGGCAGCGCGAACTGTCCCGGTACGAGCGTCGTCACGACGCCCGCGGCCTCCAGCAGCATCGGCTCGGGGTGGCCGCGGTTCAGCAGCCGCACGACGCCCTCGCCGCGCGGGATCTCCGCGAGCACCGCCGTCGTGAACGACTCCGCCGTCTCCGCCTCGGCGCGCCGGATGCCCTCCCTGGTCAGCGCGCGGTCAAGGCGGTGCGCGACGCCTTCGAGGGTGCGCTCCTGCTCCGCCGCCTCCCGGAAGGCGCCGACGAGCACGGCGACCGTCTCGACCGCGCCCATGCCCTTGCCGCGCACGTCCCCGACGATCAGCCGGACCCCGTGCGGGGTGTCCTGCACCGCGAAGAGGTCGCCGCCGATGAACGCGTCCTCCTGCGCCGCCTCGTACCGCGCGGCGATGTGCAGCCCGCCGATCTGCTCCGAGGGCTGCGGCAGCACCGCGCGCTGCGCCGCCTCTGCGATGATGCGCGCGGACGCCAGCCGCTCGCCGCTGCGGCGCACGATGCGGTTGATGCCGAGCGCGAGCGCCGAGACGACCACCACGGTGAGCAGGTCGCCCACCGCCTCGACCCGGCCGATCGTGCCGTCGTCGATGCGCAGCAGCACCTCGGTGCCGATCGCGATCAGCGCGATCACCAGAGTCCCGACGGGACCGAAGAACGGGGCCGCCACCATGGGCGCCGCGGCGAAGAACGGGGACGCGGTGAAGCGCGTCGGCGTCACCGCGTCGAAGACCACGCCGACGAGGATCACGACGAGCGGCAGCCAGAAGCGGAATCTGCTGGGCCGGGGCGTGGGCGCCACCTCGCCCCGCGCGGGCTCGCCATCGCGCCGGGCGACCCAGTCGCGCGCGATCCGGACGCCGCGTGGCGCCCTGCCGCCCCGCCTGCGCCGTTCACCCCGCCCCGTCTTCGCCACCAGTGGTCTCTTTCTGCCGGTCTCCTCGCCAAGGCTGCGGACGGTACCGCGCTGTCTCCAGGCTCGCCGCCATCGCACGCGACGGCGAATCGCCGTCGACCGACTGGCGTACCGCCCGGGGAGCGCCGGAGCGCGCCGCGGGGCCGTACGGGCCGGGGCCCCAACGCACCGAAGGCCCGGATTCCGGGGAATCCGGGCCTTCGGCCACAAGTAGCGGGGACAGGATTTGAACCTGCGACCTCTGGGTTATGAGCCCAGCGAGCTACCGAGCTGCTCCACCCCGCGTCGGTGAACACCACCCTACGCCATCCGGAGCACGCCCGGCGCCACGTTCGCCCCGGGCGGACGCCCGCGGGGGCTGCCGCTAGGCGGCGGGGACCACGTCGGCCTTGACCGCGGCGGCCCACTCGACCAGCAGCTCCTGATAACGCTCCTGCTCAGCGGGGGTGAGAACACGGCCGGCCCCGGCCCACAGAGCGCGGATGCGGTCGTTGACGTCGGCGGCAGACCGCGGGGAACCGGGATCGGCGACGGCACCGGACGGTGATGCGAACATGTGCCCAAGACTACGGGCCGCCACTGACAGTCGGCGGAGCGTGGAGGCGCGACCCGCGCACGTGTGAGGCAGCACACGCCGCCCGCGGGGCGCGGCAGGGGCGCAGGTCAGCGCGTGCCGTAGTCGTGGCCGAGCCCGCCCTGCCACTCCACCCACGAGGGGTCGTCGAGCAGGTCCTCCGCGTCCGGCAGCCCGGCCCGGCGCAGGAACTCGACCAGGTCGCCGTCCGAGTGGGCGAGACCCATGATCTGCCCGCGGACCGTGACCCGCCGGCCGCCCGTCCCGGACGCCCGGTGTACGACGATCGGTGCGTCACTCATGCCCCAAGCCTGCGACGAACCGGCCTCGCGCGCAGCCCCCTGGGCGTTTTGCCCACCGTGATTCTCAGGACTTCCACGCCGCCACTCCCGCCGCACGCTCCCCCGCAGGCACGCGAAAACCCCCGCGGCCGGTCCTGCGGGCCGGGCGCGGGGGCGTGACGTAGGCCGTGTGGGACTTGAACCCACAACCAACGGATTAAAAGTCCGCTGCTCTGACCAATTGAGCTAACGGCCCGCACCGCGAAGCATAGTCGGCCCCCGCCACGCGACATGCCCGAGACCGTGGGGCGTTGGCCCCGCACCGGGGCCGGGGGCCCTGCGCCGAGGACCTGGGGCGCCTCAGAACTGCTTGTACAGGTCCGTGAGGATCTGCCGGGTTTTCTTCGCGGACTCGGCGTGCGCGACCATGCGGTCCATGGCCTCCTTGTACTCGGCGACCTCGGCCGCCTCGTCCAGGTAAAGGGCGCCGGTCAGGTACTCGACGTACACGATGTCCGGCACCTCGGGCACGTCGAAGCGGAACAGGACGAACGAGGTGTACGTGCCGGGGTGGTGGCCGGCCGAGAGCTCGGCCAGCTGGAGCGTGACGTTCGGCAGCTCCGACAGTTCGAGCAGGCGGCCGATCTGCTCGCGCATCAGCGCGGCAGAGCCGACGGGGCGCAGCAGCACGGTCTCGTCGATCACCGCCCAGTACGTCGGCGGGTTCTCCCTGGTCAGCAGCGCCTGCCGCTGCTTGCGCAGCGCGACGTGGCGCTCGATGCGCTCGGGGTCGAACTGGCCCACCGCGCCGGTGCGCAGGATCTCGCGGGTGTACTCCTCCGTCTGGAGGACGCCGGGCACGAAGTGCGGCTCGTACGTGCGGATCGTCTTCGCGGCCTCCTCCAGGCTGACATATCCGCTGAACCAGCCGGGCAGCACGTCGTGGAACCGCTGCCACCAGCCGGGCTTGTTGGCCTCCTCGGTGATCTCAAGGAAGGAGGTCACGCCCGCCGGGTCGACCCCGTAGGCGGGCAGCAGCACCTGCAGGTAGGGGATCTTGAGGGCGACCTCGGCCGACTCCATGCGGCGGATCGTCGCCACTGTCACATGCAGGAGCTTGGCCGCCTGGTCGCGGGTCATCCCGGCCCGTTCGCGCAGACCGCGCAGCTGTCTGCTCAGGACGAGCTGTCCTATGGTCGGGGCCGAGCGCGGTTCACTCATGACCCGTGCCCCCCAGTGCTCGCATGGGCGCAGTCTGCCACAGGACCAGAACGTGAGTACGGGAGCCCTCGTCCCGTTTTCGCTCTCTTTCCACCCCCGTCTCTTACCACCCCGGAACACCGGGTGCAGCGGCAGCCGCGCCCCGCGGGCCGGTGCGGGGCGCGGCCGCCGCCGTCAGAGCGCGGGCTGTACGGACCGCCCGCGGCCGCGCGCCCCCTTGAGGAAGGTCAGCGCGTACACCAGGGTCGCCGCCGCCATGATCCCGAAGCTCGGGGGGAGCGTCGGCACGGCGTAGCTCAGCGCGAGCCCTGCCCACATCTCGCCGAGGCCGAGTCCCGCGGACAGGGCGAGGCCGCGCATCGGACGGTCGGTCAGGCGCATCGCGGCGCCCGCAGGGGCCGCGAGCAGGCCGAGCAGCAGCAGCGCGCCGACCGCCTGGGTCGCCTCGGCAGCGCACGCGCCGACCAGCACGAGGAAGCCGAAGCCCAGCATCCGCACGGGCACGCCGCGCGCCGCGGCGACGGCCTCGTCGAGCGAGGCGAACAGCAGCGGGCGCGCGATGGCGAGCAGCGCGACGCAGATGCCCGCGGCGATCAGGGCCGCGGTACGGGCCTGGCCCGCGGACAGGCCGAAGATCGAGCCGAAGAGGACGTTCACCCCTGCGCCGCCGTTGGCCGCGCTGCGGGACGCCGTGTACAGGGTGAGGAAGAACGCGCCGAGCCCGAGGATCCACGCGAACACCGACCCGATGACCACGTCGTCCGCGCGGCCCTTGCGCCCGATCGTGCCGATCAGCAGCGCGACGGCGACGGTCCCCGCGAACAGGCCGAGCCGCAGGTCGTATCCCCCGGCGAGCGCGGCGAGCGCGCCGGTGAACGCGACGTGGCTGAGCGCGTCGCCGGTGAAGACCTGGGCGCGCAGCACCAGGAAGTACCCGGTGAGGCCCGCGGCGAGCGCGATGGCCGAGCCGGCGAGGAAGGCGTGCAGGAAGTACGGGTGGGTGAAGGCGGCGAGCCAGCCGTGGCCGCCGCCCACGGCGAGCCAATCGTGGCCGCCGCCCACGGCGAGCAGCGCGGCCGCGGGGTGCCCGGTCATGCCGCACCCCCGGCCGTGAGCGCGGGCCGCGCGGGCAGCCGCCCGCGCACGTACTGCCCGCCGCGCGCCAGCGCGTAGACGCCGAACGCGAACGTCGTCACGTAGAACCCGACCGGGTAGGGCGAGTAGTAGGCGACGATCAGGCCCGCCCAGGTGACGGCCACGGCGATCACCACCGAGAGCAGGAGGCTCGTGGCGGGCCTTGCGCTCAGCGCCTGCGCCGCGGCGCCCGGCATCACCAGCAGCGCGAAGACCAGCAGGGTGCCGGTGATCTGGCTGGCGCCCGCAGTCGCCGCGCCCAAAAGGACGAGGAAGACCGTGGAGAGCAGCCGCACCGGGACGCCGCGCCCTGCCGCCACGTCCGGGTCGACGGAGGCGAACAGCAGCGGGCGGCCGACGACCGCCAGCGCGAGGAGCGCGGCCGCCGTCACGCCGCCGAGCAGCCACACCTGGCCCGTCGTGATGCCGAGGAAGCTGCCGAACAGGAGGGACGTCACCCCGCCGAGCAGCCCCTTGTACAGGGTCGTGAAGAGGAACCCGCAGGCGAGCAGGAACGCCTGCACGGTGCCGGTGACCGCGGACTCGTGGCCGACCGCGGCCCGGCCCGAGCGCGGCAGGGCCGCGATGACCAGCGCGGCCACCACGCAGAAGGCGAAGTAGCCGTAGGTCGCCGAGACGCCGAGCAGGGCCGCGCAGGCGGCGCCGGGGAAGCCGACGGTGGAGATGGTGTGCCCGGCGAAGCTCTGCCGCCGCAGCACCATGAACCAGCCCAGCACGCCCGCGCCGACCGCGACGACCGTGCCGGCGCGGAAGGCGTTGACCATGAAGGGGAACGCCCACATCTCCCGCAGGTCGGCCGCCGGGTTCCAGGACCAGGCGGGCAGCGCCCCCGCGGCGAGCGCGAGCGCGTCAGCCGTCGGCACGGCGGCCCTCCCGCCCCTGCTCCGCGCCGGAAGCGGCGCCCTGCCCGGCCGGCGCGTCCCCGTGCCGGTCGGTGTGGCGCGCCGGGGCCTCCGGCTGTCCTACGACCACGAGCCGGCCGTCCGACGTGGTCAGCACCTCGACGGAGGTGCCGTAGAGCCGGGAGAGCGTCGCCGAGTTGATGACGTCGGCGGGGCGGCCCGCCACCGCGCCGCCCTCCGCGAGGTAGACCACGCGGTCGAGCCGGGACAGGATGGGGTTGACGTCGTGCGCGACCATGACGACCGCGACGCCCTCCTCCCGGCAGATCCGGCCGATCAGCGCGGCGACCGCCGCCTGGTTGGGCAGGTCGAGGCTGTCGAGCGGCTCGTCGAGCACGAGGAGTTCCGGGCGGCGCACCAGGGCCTGCGCGATCAGCAGCCGCTGCTGCTCGCCGCCCGAGCACTGACCGATCGGCCGGTCGGCGTACGCCTCGGCGCCGACCAGCCCGATCACCTCGGCGACCCGCTCGGCCGCCCCGCGCGAGCGCGCGCCCCACCGGCCGGGCAGCGGGAACGGCAGGGGCACGCCCCACCGGTCGCCGTCCCAGCCGAGCCGTACGACGTCCGTGCCGCGCAGCCGCAGGGACGCGTCGAAGCTGCGGCGCTGCGGGAGGTAGCCGACGCGCGCCCCCGCCCTGCCCGGCCGCGCGCCGAGTACGCGGACCTCGCCCGCGGCCGGCTGCTCGACGCCGAGCAGGACCTTGACGAGGGTCGACTTGCCGACGCCGTTCGGGCCGAGCACGGCGACGAACTCCCCGGCGCCGACCTCCAGGTCGACGCCGGACCACAGGGTCCTGCCGCCGACCCGGACGCCCGCGCCGCGCAGCGCGACCACCGGGGCCGCGGCGCCCGGCGCCGCTTCCGCCGTACGGGCAGGGGCGTGCGCCACGGTCATTTCCCGGTCGCCTTGTGGAGCGCCGCGGCGATGCCCTTGAGCTGGCGCACCTGCCAGTCCTGGAAGGAGGCGCCCGCCGGGGTGAGGGTCTCGGTGACGGTGGCGACCGGGATGCCCTTCGCCTTGGCCGCCTTGACCTGGGCCTGTACGTCGGGGGTGGCGTTCTGGCTGTTGTAGACGTACACCTTGATCTTCTTGTCGGCGATCTGCCGGTCGATCGTGGACTTGTCCTTCGCGGTGGGGTCGGTGCCCTCGCTGATCGCGTCGAGGAAGGACTCGGGGGTGGCGAGGTCGAGCCCGAGGCCCTCGGCGAGCGGCGCGAAGATCGACTCGGAGGCGCCGACCGGCGTGCCCTTGTACGTCGCCTTGATGTCGGCGATCTCCTTGTTGTACGGGGCGAGCGTGGTGTCCTCGAAGGTGTTCTTGAGCTTGTCGAAGTCGGCGGAGTCGGCCGGGTCGAGCTTCTTGTAGTCGGCGGTGATCTGCTCGATGACCTGGTGGACGTTGTCCGGCGAGTACCAGCGGTGCGGGTTGCCGTTTGCGGGGATGCCGACGAGCTTGCCGACCTCCAGGTCGGTGCGGCTCGTGCCGGGGTTGGCGGCGAGCAGCTTGCCGGCCCAGGAGTCGTAGCCGACACCGTTGACGATGGCGAACTGCGCGCCTGCGACGGTGCGGGCGTCGGCGGCGGTCGGCTCGTAGTCGTGCGGGTCGGCGTTGGGGTTGTCGATGATGCTGGTGACCTTGACGTGGTCCCCACCGAGCTGGGAGGCGATGCTGCCCCAGAAGTTCTCGGCCGCGACGACCTGGATGGTCTTGCCGGAAGCGGTGGACGCCGAGGCGCCTCCCGCCGCCGGTGTTCCGTCCCCTCCCTTGCTGCCCTTGCTGTCGGACGAGGAGGTCGAGCAGGCGGCGAGGGAGACGGCGGCCAGGGCGGCTATGCCGCCGATGGCGATACGGGAGGCTGTGGCGTTCATGCCCGCCACGCTAAATGGGAATGACTTTCAAAACCAGGCCGATCGCCCAGATATGAAAATCATTACCATTCTGTGATTCTGGAGCGGCGCCGCGAGGGGGGTGGGGCCCGGAGGGCAGGCACCCGAGGGCGGCGCCTGGGGGTGGCGGCGGGCGCGTGGGAGGGGTGGGCCGTGTGGGACTCGAACCCACAACCTACGGATTAAAAGTCCGCGGCTCTGCCAATTGAGCTAACGGCCCCTGGGCGCCCCGCAGGGCACACCGAGCATAGCCCGCACGGCCGTTGGGGCCGATCGGGTATCCGCGCGGGGCGAAGACGGCGGCGGGCCCGCCCCACCGGAGAAGGTGGGGCGGGCCCGCCGCCGTGGTGTTCAGCGGGCCCGGGGTCGCCCGGGCCCCGCGAGGGGTCAGCTGCCGCGCTTCCAGCGGGGCTTGTCGTCGCGGCGGCCGAAGGAGCCGGCGCCCGCGCCGCCACCGCGGTGGTCGTCGCGGCGGCCGTACGGACGGTCGGACGAGCCGCCGCGGTAGCCGCCGCCCGCCGGGCGGTCGCTCTGCCGGTCGCGGTTGAACGGGCGGTCGCTGCCCCGGTGGTCGCGGCGCTCGAACGAACGGCCGCCGCGGTCGTCACGGCGCTCACCGCGGTCGCGGTTGAAGCCGCCCCGGTCGTCACGGTCGTCACGGCGCTGGAAACCACCGCGGTCGTCACGGCGCTGGAAACCGCCCCGGTCGTCACGGTCGTCACGGCGCTGGAAGCCACCGCGGTCGTCGCGGTCGTCCCTGCGGAAACCGCCACGGTCACCGCGGTCGCCCCGGTCGTCACGGCGGAAGCCGCCCCGGTCGTCACGGCGCTGGAAACCGCCGCGGTCACCGCGGTCGTCCCTGCGCTGGAAGCCGCCGCGGTCGCCCCGGTCGTCCCGGCGCGGGCCGCGGTCGTCACGGCGCTCGAAGTTGCCGCGCTCGTCGCGCCGCTGGCGCTGGCGCTCGGCCTCGGCGGCAGCGGCCTTGGCCGCCGCCTCCTCGATCGCGCGCTCGGCCTCGGCCTGCACCTCGGCGACCGCGGCCTCCGGGTCCTCACCGCGCTCGCGGGCGGCGCGCGCCACCAGGCGGCCCGCATCCTCGCGCAGCTCCGTCGCGCGGCGCTGCGCGCGCTCCAGCTGCTTCGTCAGGTCGGCGACCTCGCGCTCGGCCTGCTTGGCCGCGTTGTTCGCGGAGTCGGCCTGCACCTCGGTCAGCGACCTGGCGCCGGTGATCTCGGCGACCTCGGGGTCGAAGGCGCCCGCGCCGCCCACCATGTGGCGGGAGGCGTCGACGCCCGCGTCCTCCATCAGCCGGAAGATCTGGCGGCGCTGGTGCGGCAGCGCGAGGGAGACGACGACGCCGGACTTGCCCGCGCGCGCCGTGCGGCCCGAGCGGTGCAGGTAGTCCTTGTGGTCGCCCGCCGGGTCCACGTTGAGCACCAGGTCGATGCCGTCGACGTGGATGCCGCGCGCGGCGACGTCGGTGGCGACCAGCGCGTTGACGCGGCCGTCCTTGAAGTCGGCCAGCGTCCGGGTGCGCGCGCCCTGCGTCATGCCGCCGTGCAGCGCGTCCGCCTGGACTCCGGACTCGCGCAGCTGCTCGGCGATCCGGTCGGCGCCGAGCTGGGTCCGCACGAAGATGATCGTGCGGCCCTTGCGCGCGGCGATGGCGGCCGTGACGGGCGCCTTGTCCTTGGGCTTCACCACGAGCACGTGGTGGGACATGGTCGTGACGTTGCCCTGGGCGCTGTCCACCTCGTGGCTGACCGGGTCGGTCAGGTAGCGCTTGACCAGGGTGTTGATCTCGTTCTCCATCGTGGCGGAGAACAGCATGCGCCGGCCGCCCGAGGGGACCAGGTCGAGCAGCTCGGTGACCTCGGGCAGGAAGCCCAGGTCCGACATCTGGTCGGCCTCGTCGATGACGGCGACCTGGACCTGTTCGAGCGAGCAGGCGCCGCGGTTGATGAGGTCCCGCAGCCGGCCGGGCGTGGCGACGAGGACGTCGACGCCGCGTTCGAGGGCGTAGATCTGGTTGCCCATGGACGTGCCGCCGCAGACGACCTTCATCTTCAGGCCGAGCACGTCGCCGTACGGCTGGAGGGCGTCGGCGACCTGCATCGCGAGCTCGCGGGTCGGGGTGAGGATGACACCGCGCGGCTTCTTCTTGTCGGTGTGGCCGCCGGCCAGGGTGGCGAGCAGCGGCAGGCCGAAGGAGAGCGTCTTGCCCGAGCCCGTGCGGCCGCGGCCCAGGATGTCCTTGCCCGCCAGCGCGTCCGGGATGGTCGCGGCCTGGATCGGGAAGGGGACGGTGACCCCGTTCTGCGCGAGCTTGCGCACGATCGACTCGGGCAGCCCCAGGTCGCCGAAGGTGGTCTCGGGGGCGGTGGTGCCGGTGCCCTCGCCGCTCTCGTCGACGACCGCGGCGAGGGCGGCGTCGTTCTCGGGGTTCTCAGGGTTCTCGGGCATGACGGCGTGGTCAGTACTGGAAACGGACATGCGAAATGCGAAACCTTCCGGAGTCTCGGCACGCGCCCAAACTCCGTGTTTCACCTCTCGACCGCCTCAATGCGGTCAGCCACGGTAAGGGAGAGTACGCGCCACACGGCGCTCTTCTGTTTCGGCGCCGGGGGATGATCAAACGATCTACTACCATACGCAGTCTTCGCCGGTTGAGGCAAACCGGCGCGGGGCGACGCTGCTCACACCGCCCCCGCCCCGCGGGGCGGGGGCGCCCGGCAGCCCGGGCTCAGGCCGGGCCCAACTGCGGTGAGGCGGACGGCTCCTTGGCCGGTCCGGCGCCCGGGCCGAGCGCCGCCGTGCGGACGTCGGCCGCGGGCGAGGCGGACGGCGGGTCGGCCGGCCCGGTCGGCTCGCCGCCGCCCGTGCCGCCGTCGCCGCCACCGGCGGGCGGCGGGGGCGGCGGTGCCGACTGGTCGCCGCCCGGCGGGTCGGCCGGCGGCGCGGGCGGATCCGCGGGGGCGCCGCCCGAGCCGCCCGCCGCGCCCGGCCGGTGGCCGTGGCGGCCGGGGCGGCCGTCCGCCGTCACCACGGGCGTCGGACGTCCTGGCGAACTGGGCCCGGCCGAGGCGCCCTTGCCGTCCTTGCCCGCCGCGTCCTCGCCCTTCGCGCCCTTGCCGTCCTTGCCGTCCGCGTCCTTGCCGCCGCTGCCGCCGTCCCGGCCGCCGTGGGCGCCCCGGCCCGCGCCGCGGCCCGCGGCCCCGCCCGGCACACCCGTACCGGCGTCGGAACCGCCCTTCGAGCCGTCGGCGCCGTGCCCCGCCACGGAGTGTCCCGGCGCCGGGGCGCTCCCGGAGTCGCCGACGCTCATACAGCCGGCACAGGCGGCGACGGCCAGCGAAGCGGCCACCCACACGGCGGCCCTGCGGGGACGGGCGGGCCGGGACGGCAGAGGGGCCGAGGGCAACGGCGGGGCGGGCGAACGGCGCACGGGGCACCTCCGGGGCAGGGGCGGGCAGGCGGACTCCCGCACGGGGCGAGCGGTACGTCCCCCTGTCCAACGGGCCCGCACCCGTCAGGGACACGCCCATTCACGGACCCCACCCATCCCGGCGGCCGCCGGGATGGGTGGGGTCCGCCCGCTCAGCCGTACCCGAGCGCGTGCAGCCGCTCCTCGTCGATGCCGAAGTGGTGGGCGATCTCGTGCACCACGGTCACCTCGGTCTCCCTGACCACGTCCGCGCGGGTCTCGCAGTACCGGAGCGTGGGGCCCCGGTAGATCGTGATGCGGTCGGGCAGGACGCCCGCGTACCACTCGCCGCGCTCGGTCAGCGGCGTGCCCTCGTACAGCCCCAGCAGTTCGCGGTCGGAGGGCGGCGGCTCGTCCTCGACGAAGACGGCGACGTTGTCCATCAGCCGGGTCAGTTCCGGCGGGACCCGGTCGAGCGCCTCCGAGACCAGCTCCTCGAACTCCTCGCGCGTCATCTCCAGCACCCTGCCATTGTCGCCGCACGGGCCGCGCGGCGCGACGCTGACCACCGGGAAACCGTTTTGGCGATGTTCCGCGCCATCGCCTATGCTGCCGATGTCCTCCGAAGCGCCGCCCGGCGTCAGGCGGGCCCTTCGCCCTCATCGTCTAGTGGCCCAGGACGCCGCCCTTTCAAGGCGGTAGCACGGGTTCGAATCCCGTTGGGGGCATCCATCAAGACCCTCCTGACTGCGGAAAAACGGACAGGGGGGCTCTTTTGTCCCGTTTTCATATGCCGACATGCCATCACCGAGGTGCTGGCGCGAACGATCAAGAACGGCCGTGACCCGAGCGTATTCGGCTTCCAGGCCCTCTCCCGTTCCCGTGCTGGTCGATCAAGTCGCGCGGACTCAAGACCGCCTCTCCGCCGCCGCAGATGAGGCAGATCTTCAGGTCCACGAACTGAGGCACGTGCCCGGCGGAGACGGAGGACGACGTGACCTGCGGCATCCGCTCCGCGTCCTCGCCGCTCACCGCCGGGCAGACTGTTCGCGCGCAGGGCCCCTCAGTGAACTGCCCGACAGCCGGGACCCCGAAGCCACCGAGCGCGCCGAAGACACCCCGATCGAGTGCGACGACCGCTCGGTCGACGCTCGGCGCCATGTCATCCACAGCGCCACGCATGAGTTTCGCCATCCACTGACCGGATGACATGCCAGGACGACTCAGCGGCGGGACCGGAAAAGGGAAAGTCCGTTGGCCACGACTCCGACCAGGCAGATTGCAGCGTAGAGGCCCCCCAAAAGCTCGTACACGAGTGCCCATCGCGTCAGCGTGGCCAGGGGGTACCCGAGAGCAAAGAGCACGACGTACACCACGCAGATTCGAAGACGAATGCGCGTCCGCCGAAGGAACTTGGCTCGTTGCCTCGCCGCTGCGGCTCGCTCCGCGTCTTCAGCACCCCAAATCGCTTTGTCGCGCGCCATCATGCGAGCCCGGTGCTGAGCCTCTTCAGGACCGTACGTGTACGCACCAGACGACATCACCACATTGTGAACAACCCCTGCCTGTACGACAGGCCCCTCCACATTTCCGCTCACATCGTTTCGCACGCGCGACTGTTCGTCCATGGGACGGAAGATACGCCGGACACACGGTAGACCCACAAGGAGGAGCTGAGCGCTCACCGGTCCGCCGCCCCACCTCCAAGACCACTTGGACGAGACCAGCCGCGACGACGCGTGGCGCACCGCCGAGCGGCACCACCTCACCACGTACCGCGCCGACGCACTGCACCGCCGCGAGCGCCGCTGTCTGCGGGGACAGAACCGCTACCACCATGCGCCTCGCCTACACGTCCTCTTGCCGAGCGACGTAGCCACAACCAGCGACGACGGGATTACTGCATGATCAGGCGGCAGCGGGGTTCATGCAGCGAGAGCTGCTGGCGGGTCATGATGGATTCGTACTCGGCAGGTGGCAATCAGCCCAGGCGTCTCTGGCGCTGGCACCGGTGGTGGGTAAGCTCGAACCAGGTCACGATCGTGATCCGCAACTCCTTACGTGTGCCCCAGACACGGCGGTTTAGGTCATTCTTCTCCAGCAGCGCGAAGAAGCTCTTTTCTGCCATGTAAAGCCAGGCATGAGCGTGAGCTGTCAGACCTTGGGGGTGAGTGAAGAGAACCATCTCCACCACGCACAGAGATCTACCCATGATCAACAGCCAGCACGCCGAATGCGCAGGCCGTCGACCACGCGACCGTGCCGAGACTGTCGGCATGTGCGCCGGGTCGGCCCCGTCAGACCTTGACGACATGCCGCGTCCACGCTCAACACAGCGAGGCCTCCTGCCTCGGAGACGAGGACAACACGGGGGTAGTAACATGTACTACATGGAGACCACAGCTCGGGAGTTTAATCAGAAGTCGTCCCAAATCCTTGCGGCGGCGGCCCAGGGTGAGACCGTCACCGTCACCAAGAACGGCGTCGCCGTCGCACGCGTCGTGCCCATCGGGGATGATGTCCCTCCTTACCCTACCGACCCGATGGGGGAGATCGACCTTCCCGATCTCGGCCTCCTCGATCTCACCAACGGCGAGATCGAGGACGTGCTGAAGGGGATGGGAACGTCTTCGTGATCGCTATTGCCGATACCAATGCTCTCTACCGGCTCCTCGATCCACGCCTCACGGAGCACAAGGCACACAAGGACGGACTCGCGGCAATCAGCCACCTCGTCATCTCACCCATGGTTCTGGCCGAGCTGGACTACTTGATCTCCGCGCGTTCCGGGGCCCGCAAGGCCCTGACAGCAGCACGGTTCGTCGAGCGCTACACGCTCACCCGCCGGTTCGAGGTACCTCCAGTGGCCACGCACCTGTCTGCGGCAATCGCCGTCGCCGAGGGCTACGCGGACACAGACGGAGGAAAAGGCATCGGGATGACGGACGCCATGAACGTCGCTCTGGCGGCCGCGTACGGCACCGAAGTGCTGTTCACCACTGACCGCCACTTCCGCATGATCCGACCGCTGACCGGCCACAAGGCGTTCCGGCTGCTACCCGACGACCTTTAACGACGGGGCAAATCGCGGCGGTGTATGAAGGTGTTGTTCCTCGATGACGGCTGGGACGACTACCTGTGGTGGCAGGCGAACGATCGCAAACTGCTGAGGCGCGTCAACCAACTCCTCACCGACATCAAACGCGATGGTCACGAGGGAATCGGCAAACCCGAACCACTGCGGAACGACCTCTCCGGCTACTGGTCGCGACGCATCGATTCCGAGCACCGGCTGGTGTACCGCATCGATGAGGACGACACCATCCACGTCGTGGCGTGCCGCTTCCACTACGACCGTCGCTGAGAACGTGCCCACTGGTAGCCACGTTGCAGAGAGGAGGGCTCCGAGGAGTGGTTCTTCGGCGCAACCTCCGTCGCGTATCCGTCCGTTGGCCGGTGCTGCGCGGGCGGCGCTGCCATACTGGGGTGCTTCGCCGGTCGGGGTACCGGGCACGGAGAAGGGGGCCGCACCATGGCAGCACCGGCCGGAGCCGGGCCGTCGATCCTCGACTTCCCGCACCGCCCCGAGTGGGGCTCCGCGGTCCACCGGCTCGCGGTGGGGGCGCACTTCAGGCGGTGCAGGAAGCGCGCCTCGCTGGCCGCAGCCCCGGTCGCCGCCCGGCTGCGCACCTCGCCCGCGACGCTCAGCCGGATCGAGCGCGGGCAGACCCCGCTGGCCTGCGAGGACGTGGAGCGGCTCCTCGACCTGTACGCGGTGGACGACGAGCGGGAGCGCACGCGGCTGCGCGAGCTGGCCGCCGAGTCCCGCAAGCCCGAGGTCTGGCAGACCTACCGCGAGCCCGTCGCCCGCTGGGCCAGGCAGCTGATCGCCGTGGAGCCGGGCGCGCAGCGCATCCTCGCGTACGAGCCGCACCTGGTGCCCGGCTGGCTCCAGACGGAGGAGTACGCGCGCACGGTGCTGAGCGCCCACCACCCCACGGCGTCCGCGGAGTCGATCGCCGAGCGGGCCAGGCAGCACGCAGGCAGGCTCGCGATGCTGCGGCGCGCCGAGGGGCCGCCCGTGCTGCTCGCCGTGATGGACGAGACCGTGCTGACCAGGCCCGTGGGCGGCCCCGGCGTGATGTTCCGGCAGATCGAGCACCTGGTGCGGCTGCTCGACGAGCTGCCGTACACGCTGAAGATCCAGGTGGCGCCGCTGAGCATGGGCGCGGTGGGCGCGATCAGCCATCCGATCGTGCACCTGCGCTTCTCCTCGCCGCTGCTGTCCGACCTCGTCTACCTGGAGCAGGCGAACAGCGCGCGGTACGTGGACAAGCCGGAGAGCACGGAGCGCTACCTCGGCATCCTCAACAACCTGTCGGGCGCGGCCGAGCCCTTCGACCGCACGCCGTCGCTGCTGCGGGAGCGGCTGGAGCGCCACCGCTGAGAAGACCGGGCGGCGCGAAGGCGCGGCGCGCTCAGCGCACGACGCGGCCGAGGCCCCCGTACTCCTCCCACTCGAAGGTCTCCTGCGCGGGCACGCGGTCGGCGTCCGGGCGCCAGGTGGAGACCTCCACGAGGCCGGGGGCCTGGATGTCGAGGCCCTCGAAGTAGCCGCGCACGTCGGCCTTCTCGCGCACCCGGCCCCAGGCGCCGTGCGTCTGCTCGGCCATGTAGCGGGTGACGAAGTCGCGGATGCGGGGGTCGTCGCTGACCAGCTGGCACACCACCAGGAAGCTGCCGTCGGGCAGCCGGTCCCGCACGCGGGCGACCAGGCCCTTCGGGTCGTCCGCTTCGGGGATGCAGTGCAGGACGGAGACGAACAGCGCCGCGACCGGCTCGCGCGGGTCGATCAGCCGCCGCACCTGCGGGTCGCCGAAGACGGCCGCGGTGTCGCGCAGGTCGGCCCTGAGGACGGCGGTGTTCTCGTTGCGCTCCAGCATCGCGCCGCCGATGTTGCGGACGATGGGGTCGTTGTCGATGTAGACGACCCGGCACGACGGGTCGACCCGCTGGGCGACCTCGTGGACGTTGTCCCGGGTCGGCAGCCCCGAGCCGTGGTCGATGAACTGCCGTACGCCGTACTCCCGGGCGAGCACGCGCACCACGCGGCGCAGGAACTGGCGGTTCTGGAGGGCCAGGTTGCGCATGCTCGGCACCTGGGCGAGCAGCTCCTTGTTGGCGGCGCGGTCCACGGGGAAGTTGTCGCGGCCGCCGAGGAGGTCGTCGTACATGCGGGCGACGCTCGGGACGCTGATGTCCACGAAGCCGGTGCCGTCGTCGGGTCCTGGGGCGCCTGCGGGACCCGCCGCGGGTCCTGGAGCTGCGCCGTCGTCCTGTCCGTCTGTGCCGGGCATGCCAGCTCCCCCTCAGCGGCCGGTGGCGCCGCCTGGCGGGGCGCGCCTCCCGGGAGGCTCATCGTAGGGCGGAACGGACGGGTCCGGGAGGCGCGCGCCGGGGGCGGTTCAGCAGCCGCTCGCGAGGGGGGCGTGCAGAATGCCGGCCTGTGCGTCGCCGAGCAGTTCCGTGACGAGGTCGCGGCCGAGGCCGAGGCGGCCGGCGAGCAGGGCGGCGTCGTCCCCCTCGGGTAACGGCCGCCCTGCCTGCGCCTCCACATGGCGGCGCAGGCACGCCCAGGCGGTGGCGGCGAGGCAGGAGGAGCGCAGCACCCGGGCCCAGCTGCCCGAGAGTTCGGCGAAGGCGGCGCGGGCCGCGCGCCTGCCGAGGGCCGAACTGCCGAGCCGCACCGCGGCGTAGGCGGCGTAGTGGCCCTCGTAGAGCGCGCGGAAGGCGGCGAAGGCCATCGCGGCCGAGGCGTTGGCGCCCGCGGCGGGCGGGGCGGGTGGTCGCAGGAGGGCGGGCGGGGTGGTGCCGTGCGGCTCTGCCATGGCGGAGTGGTGTTCCTTTCACCCGGCCGGGGCTGTGGGTGGTGCCGGTGGCCAGGTCCTGGAGTCTCGGGAGCGGTCGTGCCCGCCGCGCGGTGCCCGCCGCCCCCTTCTCGTTCCGGCTGTCTCCCGCGCTCAGCGGGGCGGCGCCGGCTCCGCCGCGCAGGTGGTACGGGCCAGGGTCGGCGCAGCCCGTCCCGCGCCGGTCGCACGGCCGCCGGGCTGCGCGCCCCCGGCGTGCGCTGCGGGGGTGTGTCGGTCGTCCATCGCGGTCCCTCGCCCGTCGTGACGCCGCTCTCCCGGCGCCGGTGACCCGTGACTCTAACGCTCTGTCAGCAGCCGACGCCATGTGCGTATTCCCGCCGGGGGGTGCGCCGCCGAGGTCGTGCGCCCGCCGGGCGGGGGCGCGCACAGCCGGCGCACAGGGTCCGGGGAGACTGGCAGGATGCCCGCCCAGGTCGCCGCCCCCGCGCGGTCCCGCACCGCCGCCCCCGCCGTGCTCGCCGTCCTCGCGCTGCTCGCCGCCGTCCTCACCGCCTGCTCGGCGCGGCCCGGTAAGGCGGCGGCCCCCGCGGCGCGGGTGCGCCTCCCGGCGGCGAACGCCGCGTTCGACTACCAGCTCGGCGGGGCGTACGCGCCGCCCGCCGGGGTGCGCGCCGTCTCGCGCGACCGGTCCGCGCGCCCGGCGGCCGGGCTCTACTCGGTCTGCTACGTCAACGCCTTCCAGGCCCAGCCGGGCGCCGCGGCCGCCGCCTGGTGGCGCGCGCACCACCCCGGGCTGCTGCTGCGCGCGGGCCACGACCCGCAGGGCGCGCTCGTCGTCGACGAGGACTGGGACGAGCCGCTGCTCGACATCTCGACGCCCGCGCGCCGCACCGAGCTGCTCGGCGTCGTCGGCGGCTGGATCGACGGCTGCGCGCGGGCCGGGTTCGACGCCGTGGAGCCGGACAACCTCGACTCGTACCAGCGCTCGAAGGGGCTGCTGAGCCGGGCGGACGCGGCCGCCTTCGCCCGGCTGCTGGTGGCGCGCGGGCACCGCGACCACCTCGCGGTGGCGCAGAAGAACACCGGTGAGCTGCTCGGCCTGCGCCGGGACATCGGCTTCGACTTCGCGGTCGTGGAGGAGTGTGCGCACTACGGCGAGTGCGCGGACTTCGCCTCCGCGTACCACCGGCGCGTCTTCGACGTGGAGTACGAGGCGGCCGCCTTCGCCGCAGGCTGCCGCCGCTGGGGAGCGAGCCTGTCGATCACCCTCAGGGACCGGGACGTCGTACCGGCGGGCGAGCCGGGGCACCGCGACCGCCGCTGCTGAGCCCGGGCCCCCGGGGCCCCCGTCCCCGCCCGCGCCCGGCCTGGCCTCGTGACGCCCGCGCCCCGGATCCCGCGCCCCGGTCAGGCCGGCGGGACCCCGGGGCCCGGGTGCCAGGCGCGGCGGCGCAGCGCGCCGACGGCGCGCCTGGCCCGGGGCGCGGGGCGCAGGGACGTGCCGGCGGCCGCGCCGTCCAGGTCGCGGGCGGCGGCCGCGATGTTGCGGAGCATCCCACCGAAGATCACCGCGTGGAAGGGGTAGACGCTCCACCAGTACGCCTGCCCGAGGAAGCCGCGCGGGTGGAACAGGGCGCGCTGGCGGTAGACCGTGCGGCCCGCGCCGTCCTCGTCCGCGCGCATCTCGAGCCAGGCGAGGCCCGGCATCCGCATCTCGGCGCGCAGCCGCAGCAGGCTGCCGCGCTCGATCTCCTTGACGCGCCAGAAGTCCAGCGAGTCGCCGACCCGCAGATGCTCGTCGTCGCGGCGCCCGCGCCGCAGCCCCACCCCGCCGGCGAACCGGTCGAGCAGGCCGCGCACGGCCCAGGCCGCCGACATCGAGTACCAGCCGTGCGCGCCGCCGATGCCCTCGATCACCCGCCACAGCGACGCCCGCGTCGCCTCGACGGGCGCCTCGCGCTCGTCCGTGTAGAGGCTGCCGCCCGCCCAGTCGGGGTCGGTGGGCAGCGGGTCGCTCGGCGCGCCCGGCACCGCCGCGTTCGACCAGCGCGTGTCGACGCGCGCCTCCTGCACGCGCCGCAGCGCGAGCTCGATCGCCCGGTCGAGGCCGTACGGGTGGCCCGAGGGGTCGTGCACGTACCGCGCGATGTCGTGCTCCGCGCACACCACCTCGTGCCGCAGCGACTCCGTCAGCGGCTTCGCGATGCCCGAGGGCACGGGCGTGACCAGGCCGATCCAGTGGCTGGAGAGCCGGGGCGTGAGCACCGGCAGGGTCACCACGAGCCGCCGCGGCAGCCGCGCCACCCGCGCGTAGCGCCGCATCATGTCCCGGTAGGTGACGATGTCGGGCCCGCCGATGTCGAACGCCCTGCTGACGTCGGCCGGCAGCGCGGCGGCGCCGACCAGGTAGCGCAGCACGTCCCGCACGGCGATCGGCTGGATGCGGGTGCTGATCCAGCTGGGCGTCACCATCACCGGCAGCCGCTCGGTGAGGTAGCGCAGCATCTCGAAGGAGGCGGAGCCCGAGCCGATGATCACCGCGGCCCGCAGCACCGCGGTCGGCACCCCGGAGCCGAGCAGGATGTGCCCGACCTCGGCGCGCGAGCGCAGGTGCGGCGAGAGCGCGCGCTCGGGAACGCCCGCGGGGGTGAGGCCGCCGAGGTAGACGAGGCGGCGCACCCCCGCGGCCCGCGCGCTGCGCCCGAAGGTGCGGGCGGCCCGCCGGTCCGTCTCCTCGAAGTCGCGCCTGCCCTGGCCGAGCGCGTGCACCAGGTAGTACGCGACCTCGACGCCGTCCATCGCCGCGGTCACGCTCTCCTCGTCGGTCACGTCGCCCCTGGCGATCTCCACCTGGCGGGCCCAGGGGTGGTCGCGCAGCTTCTCCGGGGTGCGCGCGAGGCACCGCACCCGGTACCCGGCGGCGAGCAGCTCGGGGACGAGCCGGCCGCCGATGTACCCGCTGGCGCCCGTCACCAGGCACAGGGCGCCCTTGTGCACACCGGGCCCGCCGCTCCCCTCGTGTCCCGCGCGCTTCTCACCCTTCTCACGCTCCTCGTGTCCCGGGCGCCCCTCGCGCCCCTCGCGCTTCCCGTGTCCCCCGCGTCCGCCGCGTGCTCCGTCGTCCGCCATCCGGGCCTCCACTGCCGCCTCGTCGGTGCGCTGCCGCGCTTCGCCGTACGCACCCGGGCACGCCGCGCTGCGCGGCCGTGCGTGCGGTGGGCACGGCGGGCCGGGTACCCCGCGCGGCGCCGTGTCCCCGGGCGCGTGTCCCAGAATCCCCCGTGCGGGCGCTTCCCGCGCGTCGGCGTACGGGCGGCGGCGCGGGCGGCCCGGCCCGTACCCGCGGCCGAGGCGGACGCCCGGCCCCTGCTCGCGGCCGGCGCGGACGCCCGGCGTCCCGCCTGGCAGGATGACCGGCGTCGGCGAGACGACGAGAGAGGCTCCTGAGATGGCCGTGATCCACCGCACGACGATGATCCCCTCCAAGGAGGAACTGCTCGCCGCCTGGCTGCCGTCCCGCCCGTGGTTCCGCGGCGGGACGCCCGGTCTCGTGCGGGCGGGCGGCTACCGGCTCGACGATCGGGCGGGCGCGGTCGGCATCGAGTTCATGCTGGTCACCGACGTGTCCGGGCCCGAGCCCACCACCTACCAGGTGCCGCTCGCCTACCGCGACGCGCCGCTCGACGGCGCGCAGGACGCCCTCGTCGGCACCTCGGAGCACGGCGTGCTCGGCCTGCGCCAGGTCTACGACGGCGTGCACGACCCGGTGCTCGTGGAGCGGCTGTACGCGCTGGCGCGCCGTGCCGCCGAGCCGCAGGCGCAGCGCGAGAGCAACACCCCCGACCCGACCGTCACCGCCGACCCCGCGGGCGCCGCGCTGCCCGAGGCCGCCTTCGGCACCCCGCCGCTCGCCGTGACCGAAGGCCCCGGGTACAGCGAGGTCCGCGTGCCGGACGGCGGCCCGGTCCTGCGGGTGCACCGCATGCTGCGCCCCGCGGACGCGCCGGAGGCCTCGGACGCGGGGGCCGTGCTCGGCCGGATCACCGCGGGCTGGACGCTCCCCGGCGGCGCGGCCGTGCGCGGCACCCTCGCCACCGTCCTGCGCCCCTGAGGTGCGCGGGGGCGCCGCCCGGCGTCCCACGTCCCGGCCGCGTGCGGCACTCTTGGAGGTGTCGCCCCCCGCAGTCCCTGGCCGGCCGCCGATTCCCGCGGCGGCGGCCCTCGTACACCGGAGTCCTCCATGTCCCACGGCACACCCAAGCCACGGATCGACACCAGCAAGCCCCATCCGGCGCGGGTCTACGACTGGCTGCTCGGCGGCAAGGACAACTACCTGGTCGACCAGGCGGTCGGCGACAAGCTGCCGGAGGACTCCAAGGCGGCCGCGCGGCAGAACCGCTCGTTCATGCACCGCGCGGTCGCCTGGGCGGCGCGCGAGGGCTTCGACCAGTTCCTCGACATCGGCACGGGCATCCCGACCCAGCCGAACCTGCACCAGATCGTGCAGCAGGTGAACCCGCGCGCCCGGATCGTCTACACGGACTTCGACCCGATCGTGCTGCGGCACGCGGAGGCGCTGCTCATCTCCACGCCCGAGGGCACGACCGACTACATCCAGGCCGACGTGCGCGACCCCGGCACGATCATCGAGCACGCCCGCACGATCCTCGACTTCGACCGGCCCGTGGTGCTCTCGCTGATCGCGCTGATGCACTTCATCCAGGACGAGGAGGACCCGTACGGGATCGTCGGGACCCTGGTGGGCGCGCTGCCGCCGGGCAGCCTGCTGGTCTTCTCGCACGGCACGACCGACTTCCACCCGGCCGAGCTGGTCGACACGGTGAAGGAGGCGTACAAGAAGGGGACGATCCCGCTGCGCTTCCGCACCCGCGCCGAGACCGAACGGTTCTTCACCGGCCTCGAACTGGTCGAGCCCGGCCTGGTCACCGCGCCCGACTGGTACAAGGAGGAGCCGCGCCCCGAGCCGGAGCGCAGCGGCATCTTCGCGGCCGTCGCCCGCGTCCCGTAGGGGACGCGGCGGGCCGCACGGGCCGGGGGCCGGAATCCGCAGCCGCGGGTACCGGCCCCCGGCCCGTGCGCGCCGTCATCCGACGGCGGTCGCGAAGACGTGCAGCGCCGGGTTGGCGGGGAGCGTCACATAGGCGACCTGCTTGCCCGCGGTCAGCGGCACCGACGAGGCGTACAGGCTGACCCGGTGGTCGTGCGGCAGCGTGTCCTTCGCCGGGTTGTTCCAGTGCACCGTGGTCGCGACCAGCGCGCAGCCCTCGACCGCCTGGTCGGCATACCAGTCGGCCAGCGTCACCGTGCCGGTCGACGTGGTGCCGTCGGTGTAGGTGACGGTGGCCTGCCCGCTCTGGGTGCCGTTGGTGCCCGCGCCGAGGAACGCCAGCCGCGTGCCCGCGCCGTGCACCTCCACCGCCTGCCCTGCGGCCGGTACCTCGTCGGGCGTGCCCGCCGCCACAGCCGGCCAGGTGAAGGTGGCGTCCGCGGTGCGCACCTGGCCGCCCGGGGTGATCCCTGCGGCGGAGAGCGCCTGCGCCGAGTAGCTGTAGCCCGCGCCGCCGAAGCCGCCGGGCGCCGGGTCGGCGTCGTCGGTCACGCCGACCTCGGTGGCGGCCGACGCCAGGTCGGGGTGGGCGACCTGCACGGTCGCCGTCCCGTCCCCCGGAGCGGTGCGCGGCGAGCCCGGGTAGCGGGTGGCGCCGGTCAGCCGCGCCGCGCCGCCCGCCGCCCCCGCGGGGACGCGCACGGACCAGGTCGTCGAGACCGACTTCCCCGGCTTCACGAGCGGGTGCGCGGTGGCGCCGCGGGGCGCGGCCGACCAGCCGGCCGGCACCGTGAGCTTCGTGGCGGCGCCGCGCACGGGCTGCGTCGAGCCGTTGGTGAAGGTGGTGCGCACGGTGAGGGTGGCGCCCCCGGAGGTCAGGGCGGGCGCCGAGACCTTCGTGTAGCGCGGGCCCGTCGTCGTGCGGACCCGGAAGCCGCCGCTGAGGGGCAGGCTGCGCGACGAGTCGCCGACATGCACCCGGTAGGCGCCGGGCGCGAGGGTCCACGCCTGGGCGTCGCTGCTCCAGTACGAGGCGTCCCGCGCACTCACCTCGAAGGCGACCCGCTTGGTCTGGTGGGCCTTGAGCGCCACCTTCGCGAAGCCCCGCAGCTGGTTCTCCGGCTCGCCCGCCGCCTTCGGTCCCGTGAGGTAGAGCTGGGCGACCTCGGAGCCCGCGCGGTCACCGGTGTCGGTGACGTCGGCGGTGACCAGGACCTTGCCGTTCTCGCGCAGCGTGCCCGTGTCGAGCCGCAGGTGCGAGAAGCGGTACGAGGTGTAGGAGAGGCCGTAGCCGAAGGGGAACAGCGGGGTCTCGCCCGTGGCGTCGTAGTACTTGTAGCCGACGTCGAGGCCCTCCGTGTACCGGACGGTGCCGCCGGTGCCGGGCCACTGTGCGGGCGTCGAGGCGGGCACCTGGCCGAGCGAGGCGGGGAAGGTCACCGGAAGCCTGCCCGACGGGTTCACGTCGCCGTACAGCAGCGCGGCGATCGCGTTGCCCGCCTCCTGGCCCGGGTACCACGCCTCGATGACGCCCTTGACCCGGTCGAGCCAGGGCATGGTGACCGCAGAGCCGGTGTTCAGCACCACGACCGTGTTCGGGTTGGCCTTCGCGACCGCCTCGATCAGGGCGTTCTGGTCGCCCGGCAGGTCGATGGAGGAGAGGTCGCCGCCCTCGGACTCGAAGTCGTTGGCGTAGACGACCGCGACGTCCGATTTGGCGGCGAGGTCGGCCGCCTGGCCGGCCAGGTCGCTGCCGGGGGTCTCCCAGCCGAGGTGCACCTCGTCGCCGCCGGTGCCCTGGTAGTAGTCGACCTCCACCGGGACCGGCTCGCCCGCGGTGAGGGTGACCGTGCCGGTCTCGGTGTGGGTGGCCTGGTCGCGCCAGTTGTCGATGACCTGCTTGCCGCCGATCAGCAGCCTGCTGCCGTCGTCGCTGGTCAGACTGAAGGTGTAGGTGCCGGTCCTCGGCGGCGTGAGGGTGCCGGTCCACTTCGTGGAGAAGTCCGTGCCGGGCACGCCGGGCGCGGGGGCCGCGCCGTTCCAGTCGAAGTCGACCCGGGCGTCGGTGCGGGTCGCCGCGGGGCTGCCGGAGAGGGTCTTGTTCGCGTAGTACGCGCCGGTCAGGCCCTGGCCCGTGCCGGAGGCCGGGGTGAGGTAGGCGCTGTCGACGAGCGGCAGCCTGCCGTTGGCGCCGAGGTCGCCCTGCGCGTAGGTGACGGTGGTGCCGGAGCCCGCGCGCGCCGCGATCCCCTCGTACGGCGTGACGGTGCCGGTGCCCGTGACGGCCGCGCTGCCGCCGCCCGCGGTCATGGTGTCCTCGCCCGCGCCGTCGCCGATCACCGCGATCGACCTGGTCTTCCTGCCGAGCGGCAGGAGGCCGCCGCTGTTCTTGAGCAGGACGGAGCCGTCCTCGGCGGCCCGCCGGGCGACGGCGCGGTGCGCCGGGGTGGAGGCCGCGGCGTCCGGGGTGTCGGGCGAGGGGTGGTCGAAGAGGCCGAAGCGGAACTCCTCGCGCATGATCCGCGCGACCATGTCGTCCACCCGGGCCCTCTTGACCTGCCCGTCCTGCACGGCCCGGGTGAGGGCGGCGCCGAAGTACGAGTCGTCGGGCATCTGCATGTCCATGCCCGCATTCGCGGAGGCGGCGGTGGAGTGGGTGCCGCCCCAGTCCGACGTGATGAAGCCGTCGAAGCCGAACTCGTCCTTGAGGATCGTGTCCAGGTAGGCGTTCTCGCAGGCGAAGGTCCCGTTGACGGACGAGTAAGAGCACATCGCCGACGACGGCTTCGCCTGCTCGACGATGGTCCCGAAGGCGGCCGTGTAGACCTCGTGCACGGTCCTGTCGTCGATGACAGCGTTGTCGGCCGCGGTGTTCCTGTTGGTCTCCTGGTTGTAGACGGCCCAGTGCTTCACCTGGGCCATCACGCCCTGGGACTGGATGCCCTCGATGTCGGCCGCGCCGATCCGCCCGGTGAGGTACGGGTCCTCGCTGTACGACTCGAAGGCGCGGCCCCAGCGCGGGTCGCGGACGATGTTCACGGTCGGCCCGAGGTCGACGTCGACGCCCTTCGCCTTGTCCTCGGCGCCGACGACCGAGCCGTACGCCCGGGCGAGCGCGGGGTCGAAGGAGGCGGCGACGCCGGTGGCGCCCGGCAGTTGGGTCGTGTCGGCCATCCGGACACCGACCGGCCCGTCCTGCATCTTCAGCGCCGGGATGCACAGCCGGGCGTCGCCCGGCACATAGCCGGTGTACGCGGAGCCCGCGACCCCGTGCACCATCGCGATCTCCTCGGCCGGCGTCATCCGCGCAAGCACCTGGGAGACGCGGTGCTCGACGGGCGCGTGCGAACCGACCCAGGGACAGGCGGCCGCGGCGTGCGGCGCGCCTCGGGCGTCCGCGGCGGACGCGCCGCCCGCCGGTACGGCCAGGGCCGCGGCGAGCAGCGCGCCCGACGCGACCGCGGCGACGTGCGGTCTTCTTCTGCGCATGGGGGAACTCCTGAGAGCGGGGGCGGGGGGCGTGCGAGGGCCTGCGTTGCACGAAGGAGAGGGGGCGGGGCGCTCGGCGCACCGGTGACAGCGGGTGCGCGCGCGGAGACGGAGACGGAACAGGGCCACCGTGTTTCTACGGCCTGCCATGGGCAGGGACAAGACGACGGCACGGGAATTTGGCCGGAACATTGAACTCACCTGTTCCGCCCCGCGCTTGCCCCCGCACGCGCGCCCCCTCCACCGCCCCGCACCGCCGTCCGCCGCGGCGCGGCCGATCTGCCGGGGCGCGCGCGCCGGCCGACGTAGAGTACGGCCACCCGCACCGCACGGCAGGAAGCGAGCGTGCCCATGCCCGAGAGCCCAGAGCGCTACGTCGCCCGCGTCGTGGACGTGCCCGACACGGGCATCAGGCTCGCGCCCGCCGCCGGGACCGCGGCGCCGGCCGAGCCGACCGAGGCCAACCTGCTGGGCATGGCCGTCGCGCTCGCGCTCGGCGCCGCGGGGTACGCGCACCGTCCGGCGCCCCGCGAGGCGGCGCAGACCGTGGCGGCGCTGCTCGCGGGGGAGGCCGCGATGCCCTGGCGCGCCACGGCGCCGACGGCGACCGGCGCCCGCGAGACCGTGCCGTACGTGGTGTGCGAGCGCCCGCCCGGCGGCCACTACGCCTGCGCGCTCCAGCACCGCCCGCCCGGCGACGAGCCGCCGGCCGGCGACTGACCCCTGGGCTCCCGCGGGGGCCCGCGCGCACCCCCGCGGGCCCCTGGTCACGGCGCTCGGGGCCGGTCGGGGCACCCTCCCCGTTCTGATACGCTCATCTAGCGACTTCGGACAAGGAACTCCTCCACTGCCACCGGGCCTACCGGTTGCCCGGTGGGGAGCCGTCACCACTGTGTGCGAGACTTGTCCGCGTCATCGCCTGGTCCTGTGGAGCAGTTTGGAGTGCTCGCCACCCTGTCAAGGTGGAGGCCGCGGGTTCAAATCCCGTCAGGACCGCTGCGACCCCCCGCGGGTCGCGTGGCTGGGTAGCTCAGTTGGTACGAGCGATCGCCTGAAAAGCGATAGGTCGCCGGTTCGATCCCGGCCCCAGCCACTTTCCGTACGAGAGCGACTCCCCCGCAGCGAGCGGGCGGGTCGCTCTCGTCGTATGTCGCGGCCGTCCCGGCGCCACGTGCCGGCGGTCCGCCTCCTGGCCCGCGGGCCAGGAGGCGTACGTAAAGCGTTCGCCGCTTCGGCGGCGGCGGTGAGATCCTGGGATGCGGTATGTCTACTTCCCTCGCCGACCTCCAGTCCCTGCTGGCCGAGGTCTCCCTGCGCGACGCGCAGCGGCTCGGCCGCCGGCTCGAAGGCACCCGGCGCATCCGCAAGCCCGAGGCGCGCCAGGCCGTGCTCGACGAGATCGCCACCGAGGCCGGAAAGGCCGCGGAGCGCCTGCGGCGGCGCGCCGCCCGGCTGCCCGAGGTCACCTACCCCGAGCAACTCCCCGTCAGCCAGAAGAAGGACACCATCCTGGAGGCGATACGCGACCACCAGGTCGTGATCGTCGCCGGTGAGACGGGCTCGGGCAAGACCACGCAGATCCCCAAGATCTGCCTGGAGCTCGGCCGGGGCGTGCGGGGCATGATCGGACACACCCAGCCCCGCAGGATCGCCGCCCGCACCGTCGCCGAACGGGTCGCGGAGGAGCTCGGCACGCCGCTCGGCGAGACCGTCGGCTGGAAGGTCCGCTTCACCGACCAGGTCAACCCCGAGTCGACGTTCGTGAAGCTGATGACGGACGGCATCCTCCTCGCGGAGATCCAGACCGACCGCGACCTGCGCGCGTACGACACGATCATCATCGACGAGGCCCACGAGCGCAGCCTCAACATCGACTTTCTCCTCGGCTACCTCGCCCAGCTGCTGCCGCGCCGCCCCGACCTCAAGCTCGTCATCACCTCGGCGACCATCGACCCGGAGCGCTTCGCCCGCCACTTCGGCTCCTTCGCCTCGGTGGCCGCGGGGGCGCCGGCCGCGGACGGCGGGCGGGCGGCGCCGATCGTCGAGGTCTCCGGCCGCACGTACCCGGTGGAGGTCCGCTACCGGCCGCTGCTCGAAGAGGACGGCGACGACGGCGACCGCGACCAGATCACCGCGATCTCCGACGCCGTGGACGAGCTGATGGCCGAGGGCCCCGGCGACATCCTGGTCTTCCTCTCAGGCGAGCGCGAGATCCGCGACACCGCGGACGCCCTGGAGCGGCGCCGCCTGCGTGGCACGGAGATCCTGCCGCTGTACGCGCGGCTCTCCCACGCCGAGCAGCACCGCGTCTTCCAGCGGCACACCGGCCGCAGGATCGTCCTCGCGACCAACGTCGCCGAGACCTCGCTGACCGTGCCGGGCATCAAGTACGTGATCGACCCGGGCACCGCCCGCATCTCCCGCTACAGCCACCGCACCAAGGTGCAGCGGCTGCCCATCGAGCCCGTCTCGCAGGCCGGCGCCAACCAGCGCAAGGGCCGCTGCGGCCGCACCTCGGACGGCATCTGCGTCCGGCTGTACTCGGAGGACGACTTCCTCGCGAGGCCCGAGTTCACGGACGCGGAGATCCTGCGGACGAACCTCGCCTCGGTGATCCTCCAGATGACGGCTGCGGGCCTGGGCGACATCGAGAAGTTCCCCTTCATCGACCCGCCCGACCACCGCAACATCCGCGACGGCGTGCAGCTGCTCCAGGAACTCGGGGCCCTCGACCCCGACCAGAAGGAGCAGCGGGGGCGGCTCACCCCGCTCGGCCGCAAGCTCTCGCAGCTGCCCGTCGACCCGCGCCTCGCGCGCATGGTGGTCGAGGCCGACCGCAACGGCTGCGTCCGCGAGGTCATGGTGATCGCGGCCGCGCTCTCCATCCAGGACCCGCGCGAACGGCCCTCGGACAAGCAGGCGCAGGCGGACCAGCAGCACGCGCGCTTCAAGGACGAGACGTCGGACTTCCTCGCCTTCCTCAACCTGTGGCGCTACCTGCGCGAGCAGCAGGAGGCCAGGTCGTCGTCCTCGTTCCGCCGCATGTGCAAGTCCGAGTACCTCAACTACCTGCGCATCCGCGAGTGGCAGGACATCTACAGCCAACTGCGCACGGTCGCGCGGCAGATGGGGATCGTCCTCAACGAGGACGACGCACCGGAGCAGCGCGTCCACGTGTCGCTGCTCGCCGGGCTGCTCTCGCACATCGGCATGAAGGACGTGAAGGAGTCCAAGGGCCAGGACGCCAAGGGCGGCGACGGCGGGCGCGGCGCGCGCGGTGGCGAGTACATCGGCGCGCGCAACGCCAAGTTCGCGATCTTCCCCGGCTCCGCGCTGTTCAGGAAGCCGCCGCGGTTCGTGATGTCCGCGGAACTGGTGGAGACGTCCAGGCTCTGGGCCCGGGTCAACGCCAGGATCGAGCCCGAGTGGATCGAGCCCCTCGCGGGCCACCTGCTGAAGCGCACCTACAGCGAGCCGCACTGGGAGAAGGACATGGCGGCCGTGATGGCGTACGAGAAGGTCACGCTGTACGGCGTGCCGATCGTCACCGACCGCAAGGTCAACTACGGCAGGATCGACCCGGAGGCCTCCCGCGACCTGTTCATCCGCAACGCCCTCGTGGAGGGCGACTGGCGGACCCACCACCAGTTCTTCCACGACAACCGCAAGCTGCTCGGCGAGGTCGAGGAGCTCGAACACCGGGCGCGGCGCCGCGACATCCTGGTGGACGACGAGACGCTGTTCGACTTCTACGACCGGCGGGTGCCCGAGGACGTCGTCTCCGGCGCGCACTTCGACTCCTGGTGGAAGCGGAAGCGCACCGAGGAGCCCGACCTGCTCGACTTCGAGCGGTCGATGCTCATCAACGAGGCCGCGGAGTCCGTCACCAAGGACGACTACCCGGACGCGTGGCGGCAGGGCGGGCTGAAGTTCCGCGTGACGTACCAGTTCGAGCCGGGCGCCGACGCGGACGGCGTGACGGTGCACATCCCGCTCCAGGTGCTCAACCAGGTCACGGGTGACGGCTTCGACTGGCAGATCCCGGGCCTGCGCGAGCAGTTGGTGACGGAGCTGATCCGCTCGCTGCCCAAGCCGGTCCGCCGGCACTACGTGCCCGCGCCGAACTTCGCGCAGCGCTTCCTCGACCTGGCCGTGCCCCGCCAGGAGCCGCTTCCCTCGGCGCTCGCCCGCGCCCTCCAGCAGATGGTCGGGGTGCCCGTGGCGGCCGAGGACTTCGACCTGTCCCGCGTCCCCGACCACTTGAAGATCACCTTCCGGATCGTCGACGAGCGGCGGCGCAGGCTCGCCGAGGCGAAGGACCTGGAGACGCTCCGCCTGAAGCTGCGGCCCAGGGCGCGGCAGGCGCTGTCCAAGGCGGCGGCCGCGACGGCGGAGCGCTCGGGCGGCGAGGCGATCGAGCGCTCCGGCCTCAGGGACTGGACGATCGGCACGCTGGTGCGGGTCTTCGAGACGCGCAGGGCGGGCCAGCCGGTCAGGGCGTATCCGGCCCTCCTCGACCAGGGCGAGACGGTCGCGGTGCGCCTCTTCGACACGGAGGACGAGCAGCGGCGCGCGATGTGGCGCGGCACCCGCAGGCTGATCCTGCTCAACGTCCCGGTCAGCCCGGCGAAGTTCGCCTCGTCCAAGCTCACCAACCAGCAGAAGCTGCACCTGTCGAGCAGCCCGCACGGCTCCCTCCAGGCGCTGTTCGAGGACTGCGCGACCGCCGCGGCCGACAAGCTGATCGCCGACCACGGCGGGCCCGCCTGGGACGAGGAGTCGTACCGCAAGCTGTACGACTCGGTACGCGCCGACCTGGTCGACGCGACGGTGCGCACGGTGGCGCAGGTGCAGCAGATCCTCGCCGCCTGGCAGGCGTGCGAGCGGCGGCTGCGCGCGACGACGAGCCAGGCGCTCCTGGCCAACGTGCAGGACGTCAGGGACCAGTTGGCGCGTCTGGTGCCGCCTGGGTTCGTGACGGCTGTGGGCGTGCGGCGGCTGCCCGACCTGATGCGCTATCTCGTCGCGGCCGACCGGCGGCTGCAGCAGATGCCGACGGCCGTCCAGCGGGACACCACCCGCATGGAGAAGGTCCACGAGATGCAGGACGAGTACGCCTGGCTGCTCGAACAGCTGCCGCAGGGCCGGCCGGTGCCCGAGGAGGTCGAGGGCATCCGGTGGATGATCGAGGAGCTGCGCGTCAGCTACTTCGCGCACGCCCTGGGCACCCCGCGGCCGGTCTCGGACAAGCGGATCGTGAAGGCGATCGACGCGGCGGCGCCGTAGGGGGACGGCGGACCGCCGGGGCCGCGGTCCGGTAGCGCGGGGGTCGCGCTGCGTGAGTTCGACCCCACCCTCTGAGCTGCTGTAGAGTCTGTCTCCGCAGCCCGCACTCGTCGGGCGGCGATTCCAGGTCCTGTGGAGCAGTTTGGAGTGCTCGCCACCCTGTCAAGGTGGAGGCCGCGGGTTCAAATCCCGTCAGGACCGCACAGCAGGCGAAGGGCCCGCGTCCCCGGTGGATGCGGGCCCTTCGCGTTGCCCGCCGCCGAGCGGCCCTTCGTGCGGCCCGCGCTGACGGCCCGTGAGGCGGGCGGTGGGGCACCGGGTCGCCGGACGCCTCCCCCATCGGGCCGCAGGAGGCCCTGCGGGGCCTCGCGGGCCCCCGCGCGCCCGTGGGCGGCCCGGGGAGCGGCCGGGGGCGCGTACGGGGCGCACAGGGGCCGGGGCCGGGGCATGCCCGGGCGGCACCCGCCCCCCTGACCCCCGGTTACAGGCCGATGTGCGTATTGACGCTCGTATGTGCACGCCGGTATTCACGTGTCAGGCGCATGGGTCCGACCGGCGTGGGCACGCGGCGGGTCCGGCGGGGAGACCTGCGAAACCTCCGAGGTGTCGGCGCTTTCGACGGCGACCGGAGGCGGCGTTCCCGCCGCCGGCAAGGGCCCGGAAGTGTGACGGGAGTCACTGAACTGTGAGGTGCATCGCATCCGTTCAACAGTGTCCCCCATCACCACAATTTTGTATGTGCAATTGCACTCTTCCGCACGCGGGGCACACGGGTCGGGAGACGGACACTTCCCCACCTTCCGCCGGACCGACCGGTCGGAGTGCCGACCTCCGTGGACGGGCTGCGGACGGGCCGCAGACGGGCCGCGGACGGACACAGAAAGATCGCGCCGGACTCGACGGAGTCCGGCGCGATCGAACGACTCAACCCACTGCGCGTGGGTCCGATGCCTGTTGGGGCAGGCACCCGTCGTGTGGAGCTATGGGCGGGACCGACCGAGTTGGGGGAACTGGCCAGGCCCTGCTTGTTGTGCGGGTTGAGCCCTAATGTGCTGTTCAGGCCTCGCTGCGCTGCTGCGGGATACCCGCGAGCAGTGCGCGAACCTCAGCCTCGCGGTACCGGCGATGTCCTCCGAGGGTTCGGATGGACGTGAGCTTGCCTGCCTTTGCCCAGCGTGTGACCGTCTTCGGGTCCACGCGGAACATCGAAGCAACCTCAGCCGGGGTCAGCAGCGGCTCGGCATCAGGGGTGCGAGCGGTCATGAGCGGCCTCCTCGGGAGAACCGAACCATCTCGGTTCTTTCCTCTAAATTCTGCACCTTGACCCGCGTTGCCCGAAATGGCGGACGCGGGCCGAGTCGGTTATAGGACGAACGGCTTGTCCTCGGCACTACAACTACACCATCTGTCCAGCCACGTCGGCCAAACCGATGGAATTGCCCTCTGAGGTGTTCATCAGCGGCGGAAGCCGATGGACCGTGCCATAGCGGACAGTCACCCGCCCGTGACGATCAGTCACAGAACCACCAGGAGCCATCAGACCCCCCATAGAGTGCAATGCCAAGCATTCCGCCCAGACTTGGGCGGAAGGAACCCTCCCCGGACTCCTTGTCCTATTTTGGCACGAGGATGGGGGATGGGCACAAGGCCCTTGTTAGTGCGGTCCGTCACGCTTCAGGGTCAAACGCCCGGAATCGGGACGTCCGACCGAGACGAAGGACCCTCCCACGGCAGCGAAGGACCCGGTGACGAGCCGGTGGACTCTGTTCGGTCCTGTTCGACTCTGGGAGCCGCGCTGTGCGGGAGTGTACGGACAATACGTGACGCGCGCCGATTCCGATACGTCGATCTGCGCATCGCACCCGCACACCGCGTCCACACGGGGCGAACGGGACCCCCACAGGACGACGACATCCGGCGCCCCCGGGGTTCCACGGGGACGGGGATCCCGCGCCCCGGACTCCCGCGGCGGCCCCGGCCGGCGTCAGTTCGCGAACTGGCGTTCCTTCACGGCGCGCCAGCGCTCCGTGAACCGGGTGTACGCGGCGCCCGCGCCCTCCCCGTCGCCGTCCCGCAGCGCCGCGATCCCCTCGGCCACGTCCGCGGCGGAGTGGTCCTTCGCGAGCTGCTCCTCGGACAGGGCGTGCACGAGCCCGCCGTAGTCGAGCTCCACGAGCGACCGCGGGTGGAACTCCTCCAGCCACCGCCCCACGTCGACCAGCGACTCGGTCAGCGGGCCGTCGTCGATGGTGTCCCGCAGCGTCTTCAGGCCGCGCGCCAGGCGTCTGCGCGCCTGCACCATCGGCGTCCGGTAGCGCAGCGCCGGCGCGTACGGCACCGGCTCGCCGCCCTCCGCCGGCTCCCCGCCCTCCGGGTCTCCGCCCGCCGCCGCAGGGCCGTCGCCGACAGCCGTGCCGTACTCCCGCTCGTCGTCCGAGAACAGCGTGAACCAGCCGACGGGCACCTGCCAGACCGAGCTCCTGATCCAGGGCCGCGCGTCCGGGTTGTCCTCGCGCCAGCGCTCGTAGTCGGCCGCCGCCTGCCCCCGCACCACCGGCGGCAGCGCCACGTCGAGCAGCGCTCCCGGCAGCGCCTCCCCCAGTTCTTCGAGGGCGAGCCAGCCGCGCAGCCGGGTGCGCCAGGGGCAGACGCACACCACGCCGTCGACCTCGGCGACGAAGGCGTCCGGGCTCTCGTGCACCCGCACGGGCACCGGCGGCGTCGGCAGCAGGTCGGCGAGGGAGCGGCGCTGCTCGTCCTGGGCGGTGGGCCGGTGGCCGCGGCGCGCATAGCGCGTCCAGTGCGTGCGCTCGGGCTCGGGGAACGCCGCCAGCGGCTCGTACACCCGCAGGTAGGACGTATAGGGGACCAGGACTGAGGAGGACACCGCCGGCATGCGGAAATCGTCCCACGCCCCGCGCGGTAAGGAGAGTGGTCCCCGGCGCGCCCGGCCGGCGGGCACCTGCGGAGGGGCTCGTTCCCCGCGGTCAACTCCGCCGGGGACACGGGCGGGTGGGGCCCTGCGGGGCTACGCTCGTGCCGAACCGGTCCCCGCGCACCCGCGTGCCTCCCCATCCTCAGGAGGCCGGGCGAGGGGGCCCGCCGCTTCGTACTTGGGAGTCACCACCGTGACCGATGTGACCGACGGCGTCCTGCACACGCTTTTCCACTCCGACCAGGGCGGACACGAGCAGGTCGTGCTCTGCCAGGACCGCGCCTCCGGCCTGCGGGCCGTGATCGCGCTGCACTCCACGGCCCTGGGCCCCGCCCTCGGCGGCACCCGCTTCCACCCGTACGCGACGGAGGAGGACGCGGTCGCCGACGCGCTGAACCTCTCGCGCGGGATGTCGTACAAGAACGCGCTCGCCGGGCTGCGGCACGGCGGCGGCAAGGCCGTGATCATCGGCGATCCCCGGCGGATCAGGACCGAGGAGCTGCTGCTCGCCTACGGCAGGGCGGTCGCCTCGCTCGGCGGCAGGTACGTGACGGCCTGCGACGTCGGCACGTACGTCGAGGACATGGACGTGGTCGCGCGCGCCTGCCCCTGGACCACGGGGCGTTCGCCCGAGCACGGCGGGGCGGGCGACTCCTCGGTGCTCACCGCCTTCGGCGTCTTCCAGGGCATGCGGGCCGGTGCGCGGGAGCGGTGGGGCGAGCCGTCCCTCGCCGGGCGGACGGTCGGCGTCGCCGGGGTCGGGAAGGTCGGCCGCCACCTGGTGGAGCACCTGCTCGCCGACGGTGCGCGGGTGGTCGTGACGGACGTGCGCGCCGAGGCGGTCGCCGAGGTCACGGGGCGCCACCCCGGGGTGCGCGCCGTGGCAGGCGCCGACGAGCTGGTGCGGCTGCCCGGCCTCGACGTCTACGCGCCGTGCGCGCTGGGCGGCGCGCTCGACGACACGACCGTGCGGGACCTGACGGCGTCCCTCGTCTGCGGCGCCGCCAACAACCAGCTCGCGCACCCGGGCGTCGAGAAGGACCTCGCCGACCGCGGCATCCTGTACGCACCCGACTACGTGGTGAACGCGGGCGGTGTCATGCAGGTCGCCGACGAGCTGGACGGCTTCGACTTCGAGCGGTGCAGGGCGAAGGCGGCGACGATCTACGACACCACTCTGGAAATCTTTGCACGTGCACATTCCGATGGCGTCCCCCCGGCCGCGGCGGCCGATCGGATCGCCGAACTCCGGATGGCGGAGGCCGCCGTGCGGGCATGACGGAGGCACCGGCGAGACGAGACTCACGCCGGTCGGGCGGGTCGACCCACGAGAAGGGGTTAAAATCGCCACTGACCAGCGAGTACGGGGCGTCTCGCCGGTTCTGCCCCCGGGCGCGTCATGTGGACGGCGTACCGCATGGCCGCGGAAGCAGGTACGGTTGAAGCCCTGAGGACGGGTCTCTCCGAGGAGAACTCGTTCCGAAACATGAACGCGTGTCAAGACTCTGGGGCCGAGTAGCCCCGTCACCGAGGGGGTCGAGCCATGGGGCGCGGCCGGGCCAAGGCCAAGCAGACAAAGGTCGCCCGCCAGCTGAAGTACAACAGCGGCGGGACTGACCTGTCGCGTCTGGCCAACGAGCTGGGCGCGTCGACTTCCAGTCAGCCTCCGAACGGCGAGCCGTTCGAGGACGACGACGAGGACGACGACCCGTACGCTCAGTACGCGGATCTGTACAACAAGGACGACGACGAGGACGACGAGTCAGGTCCCTCGTCCCAGCGCCGCGGCGCTTGACGTCCCACACCTCCGGCGTTTCGCACGCTCCACCTGCCCGGCCCGGGGCCCTGGTCCCGGACCGGGTTTGTGCTGGCCCGGGGCCCCCGCACCGGGCGTCCGCCGGGTCAGGCCGCGTGGTCGCCGACAAGGGTGGCTCCCGTGGCCTGTCCGCCGCGCTCGGTGATCTCCCCCGCGACCCAGGCGTCGACCCCGCGGTCGGCCAGCGTGGCGAGGGCCGGGTCGACCGACTCCGCGGGCACGACGGCGATCATGCCGACGCCCATGTTGAGCGTCTTCTCGATTTCGAGCCGCTCGACGCCCCCGACCTCGGCAATCACCTCGAAGACCGGGGCGGGCCGCCAGGTCGCGCGGTCGATCGTGGCGTGCAGACCCTCCGGGATCACCCGGGCCAGGTTGGCCGCGAGGCCACCGCCCGTCACATGGCTGAACGCGTGCACGTCGGTGGTCCTGGTGAGGGCCAGGCAGTCGAGCGAGTAGATCCTGGTGGGTTCGAGCAGCTCCTCGCCGAGCGTCCTGCCGAACTCGGCGACCTCGCGCTCCAGCGACCAGCCCGCGCGGTCGAAGACCACGTGCCGCACGAGTGAGTACCCGTTCGAGTGAAGCCCGGACGACGCCATCGCGATCACGGCGTCGCCCGCGCGGATACGGTCCGCGCCCAGCAGCCTGTCCGCCTCCACGACGCCCGTGCCCGCGCCCGCCACGTCGAACTCGTCCGGGCCGAGCAGCCCGGGGTGCTCGGCGGTCTCGCCGCCGACCAGGGCGCACCCGGCCAGCACGCAGCCCTCCGCGATGCCCTTGACGACCGCGGCGACCCGCTCGGGGTGGACCTTGCCGACGCAGATGTAGTCGGTCATGAACAGCGGCTCTGCGCCGCACACCACCAGGTCGTCCACGACCATGCCGACCAGGTCGTGGCCGATCGTGTCGTACACCCCGAGCCGGCGCGCCAGGTCGACCTTGGTCCCCACGCCGTCCGTCGCGGACGCCAGCAGCGGCCGCTCGTAGCGCTTGAGGGCCGAGGCGTCGAAGAGGCCGGCGAAGCCGCCGATGCCGCCGAGCACCTCGGGCCTGCGGGTCTTGCGCACCCAGTCCTTCATCAGCTCGACCGCGCGGTCGCCGGCCTCGATGTCGACGCCGGCGGCCGCGTAGCTGGCACCGGTGCGGGGGGCGGGGGACTCAGGCATGGCGGAGAACTTTCGTGTCGTGGAACGTACACAGCGGCACGCGGTACAGGGGTGGGGCACCGGCCGCGGACTGCGGGCACGGGTGCGTGCGGGACCGCCGCGGCGGGAAGCGGCGCGGGCGCCTTCGCCCGCGCCTTCGCTACGGGCGGCGCAGGGCGTCGGCCGCTGCCGTGTCGGCGGGGCCGGCGGCGAGCTCCGTCTCCAGCAGCTGCTTGCCCAGCAGTTCGGGGTCGGGAAGATCCATCGGGTACTGGCCGTCGAAGCAGGCGCGGCACAGGTCCGGCTTGTCGATCGTGGTGGCCTCGATCATCCCGTCGATCGAGATGTACGCGAGGGAGTCGGCGCCGAGCGAGGTGCCGATCTCCTCGATGGTCATGCCGTTGGCGATCAGCTCGGCGCGGGTCGCGAAGTCGATGCCGAAGAAGCAGGGCCACTTGACCGGCGGCGACGAGATGCGGATGTGCACCTCGGCGGCCCCGGCCTCGCGGAGCATCTTCACCAGGGCGCGCTGGGTGTTGCCGCGGACGATCGAGTCGTCCACGACCACCAGGCGCTTGCCCCTGATGACCTCCTTGAGCGGGTTCAGCTTCAGCCGGATGCCGAGCTGCCTGATCGTCTGGGACGGCTGGATGAACGTGCGCCCCACGTACGCGTTCTTCACCAGGCCCGAGCCGTACGGGATGCCGCTCGCCTCCGCGTAGCCGATCGCGGCCGGGGTGCCGGACTCCGGTGTCGCTATCACCAGATCGGCGTCGGCCGGGGCCTCGGCGGCGAGCTTCCTGCCCATTTCGACGCGGGACAGATACACGTTCCGGCCGGCGATGTCCGTGTCGGGACGGGCCAGGTACACATACTCGAAGACACAGCCCTTGGGCTTCGCATCTGCGAATCGAGTCGTTCGCAGCCCGTTCTCGTCGACGGCGATGAACTCGCCGGGCTCGATCTCGCGCACGAACGCGGCGCCGCAGATGTCGAGGGCGGCGGACTCGGAGGCCACCACCCAGCCGCGCTCAAGACGGCCGAGCACCAGCGGGCGGATGCCCTGCGGGTCGCGGGCGGCGTACAGGGTGTGCTCGCTCATGAAGACGAGCGAGAAGGCGCCCTTCACCTGGGGCAGCACCCGGGGCGCCGCCTCCTCGACCGTGAGGGGCTTGCCGTCGTCGTCCACCTGGCCCGCGAGGAGCGCGGTGACCAGGTCGGTGTCGTTGGTGGCCGCGACCTGGGTGGCCCGGCCGTTCTCCTTCGGCAGGCGCGCGACCAGTTCGGCGAGCTCCGCCGTGTTCACGAGGTTGCCGTTGTGGCCGAGGGCCACGGAACCGTGCGCCGTGGCACGGAACGTCGGCTGCGCGTTCTCCCAGACGGAGGCACCGGTGGTCGAGTAGCGCGCGTGACCGACGGCGATGTGGCCCTGGAGGGAGCCGAGGGAGGTTTCGTCGAAGACCTGCGAGACCAGGCCCATGTCCTTGAAGACGAGGATCTGGGACCCGTTGCTCACTGCGATGCCCGCGGACTCCTGTCCGCGGTGCTGCAGGGCATACAGTCCGAAGTAGGTGAGCTTGGCGACCTCTTCACCCGGAGCCCAGACTCCGAAGACGCCGCAAGCGTCCTGGGGGCCCTTCTCTCCGGGGAGCAGGTCGTGGCTGAGTCGTCCATCACCACGAGGCACGCAACCGAGTGTAGGCGAGATCGACCACTGGTCCGAATTGGGGACGAGGAAAAATCTGGGTCGTCGGCCCGGTGCGGCCACGCGGCGTGACCGGGGCGCGCCGCAGGGTGGAGCGCGTACGTCCGCCGCCCTCCGGCCGCGCGGGGCGGCGGCGCCCGCTCCCGCCCGTGCCGCGCGGGGCCCGTGGGCGCCGGGGACCGGCGCGGCGCGGCACCGGGCGGCGGCCACGGCCCGGAGCCGCCGCACAGTGAGCCAGGCCACATGTGACCTTGCCCCCAGCGGGCGGCCCCGCGGTCAGTGCGCGGCCCGGCCGCGGGCCGCGGCGAGGCCGGTGCCGTCCTGTCCCGCCAGGTACAGGGAGCGGTGGCTGACCTGGGCGCGCGCCGTCCCCCGCACCACCGCGAGCATGGCCTTCTCGACCTTGGTCGTCGCGGGCGAGCAGGCCATCTTGGTCGACGTGACGGCGCCGAAGGTGACCTTGGAGCCCTCGACGCGGGCGGTGGCGTGGAAGGCGTTGCAGCCGAGGCTGCCGCTGACCGTGCCGTCCTTGCCGATGACGAGGTGGGCGCGGCCCGCGGCGTCCTTCGGCAGGCCGGTCGAGGAGCGCGGCCCGGTGAGCGCGTCGACCTTCCAGTCCGTGCCGACGAGCGGCGCCGCGGGCCTGGTCGTGAGCGCGACCCGGGTGCCCGAGCCGGACTCCGAGGTCAGCACCAGCTGCCGGTCGTCGGCCGAACCACCGCTGACCTGTGCGGTCAGCGGCTTCTTGAGGGCCTTGCCGATGGCTTCCTCGTACTGCTCCAGATACATCGAGCAGCCCATGAACGTCCTGTTCAGGCCGGAGACCACGGTGACCTTCGCGCCGTCGACGCGGGCCCTGCCGTGGTAGCCGTTGCACCCGGTGCCCACGGTGAGCGCGCCGTCGTGGCCGATCTCGACCGTCGCGGCCGCGGGCACCGCGGGCTTCGCGCCGTCCACGGTGAGGCTGTCGACCTTCCACCGCACGCCGGCAAGGGGCAGGTTGGTACGGACCGGGCCGCTGGACGAGGCGGCCTGCCCTGGGTCTTCCGTCGCGGACTGCGTCCCGCAAGCGGCCGTGAGGGCCAGCAGTGCGGCGACGCCTGCTGAGGCGATCTGCTGCTTCTGCATGTCCCTCGGACGATCCACCGCCACGGACGGTTCCGCAACCGCGCCACACGGTCACACTCCGCACACAAACGGAAGACCGCCGGCCGGGCACGCGGACGGGCCGGCCGGGGCGCACGGACGGGCGGTGGGCGCCCAGACGGGCCGGCGGGCGCCCAGCCTTTCGGCTCAGCCCGTCCGGCCAGCCCGTCGGCTCAGCCCATCAGCGGCAGCAGCTCCGACAGGTCGGCGCGCTCGCCGCTCGCGCTGACCTGGGCCTCGGCCACCGCCTCGTGCCAGGCTGCGCGGCCGGTCACGAGGCGCAGCCAGACGAGGGGCTCGGTCTCCACGACGTTCGGCGGGGTGCCGCGGGTGTGGCGCGGCCCCTCCACGCACTGGACGACAGCGAACGGCGGCACCCGCACCTCGACGGAGGCGCCGGGCGCCCGTACCGCGAGCGTGTCCGCGAGCAGCCGCGTCGCCGTGGCCAGCGCCTGCCGGTCGATCGGCACGGACAGGTCGGCCGCCCTGTTGAGGTCGTCGGTGTGGACGACCAGCTCCACCGTGCGCGTGACCAGGTAGTCCGTCAGGCGCATGGGGCCCGCGTTGGTCTCGATCAGCCGCTCACCCGACGCCCCGGGCAGCAGCGCGGCCGCCCGGTCGGTGACGGCCGTGAACAGCTCGTCGGGCTCGCGGGCCGCGGCGAGCGCGGTCATCCGGTCGGCGATGTCGCGCGCCCGGGACGCGGTGCCTGCGGGCCAGTCCAGGAGCGGCACGGCGGGGCCCGCGGGCTCCGGCGCCTCGATGCCCCGGTTCACCGACTCCACCGCGGTCGTCAGGTGCACAGCGAGCTCTCTGACCGTCCACTCCCCGAGCCCGGTCGGCAGCATGAAGCGATCGGCGTCCAACTCCCGTATGGCTTCCCGTACATGCTCGAACTGAGTGAGGAGCGCGGCACACGTGCGCTCGTGGTCGTAGCTGCGGAGGCGCTTCTTGGCTGGCGGCACGCCGACGAGGGTAGCCGAGCGCGCGCCGGCCGCCGAGGGCGGCGGCCCGCCTTCCGCGCCGGGACGTGCTGGAACGCACCGCTGCCGGTGCCGAACGGGTGTCGGCACCGGCAGCGGCGGAGGCGGTGGGAGGCTCAGGCGCCGACCGGGCACTCGAAAGTGAGGAGCAGGCCCTCGACCGCGCCGGGACCCACGCGGCCCTTCACGTCGGCGGCGGTGACGGCCTTGAGCCCGCGTAGCGGCCTCGGCCCGCACGGCGGGACGCGTGCGGCGCCCCATCCCCTCACGGGTGCTCCCGGCTCAGGCGAGCAGTGCCGGGATGGCCCCTTCGTGCACGGCGCGCAGCTCGGACAGCGGCAGCGCGAACTCGCCCTGCACCTCGACGGTGTCGCCGTCGACCACGCCGATCCTGGTCGCGGGCAGCCCCCGCGCACCGCACATGTCGGTGAAGCGCAGCTCCTCGCTGCGCGGCACCGAGACGACCGCGCGGCCCGCGGACTCGCTGAACAGCAGCGTGAACGCGTCCAGGCCGTCCGGCACGATCAGCCGGGCGCCGTGCCCGCCGCGCAGGCAGGACTCGGTGACCGCCTGGATCAGGCCGCCGTCGCTCAGGTCGTGCGCCGCGTCGACCATGCCGTCGCGGGAGGCGGCGACGAGGATCTCGCCGAGCAGCTTCTCCCTGTCCAGGTCCACGGCGGGCGGCAGGCCGCCGAGGTGGTCGTGGACCGCCTGCGCCCAGGCGGACCCGCCGAACTCCGCGCGGGTGTCGCCCAGCAGGTACAGCAGCTGCCCCTCCTCGGCGAACGCCATCGGCGTACGGCGCGCCACGTCGTCGATCACCCCGAGCACCGAGACGACCGGCGTCGGGTGGATCGCCGCGTCACCGGTCTGGTTGTAGAGCGAGACGTTGCCACCGGTCACCGGCGTCCCCAGCTGGAGGCAGCCGTCCGCGATGCCGCGCACGGCCTCGGCGAACTGCCACATCACCGCCGGGTCCTCGGGCGAGCCGAAGTTGAGGCAGTCCGAGACGGCGAGCGGGCGGGCGCCCGAGGCCGCCACATTCCGGTACGCCTCGGCGAGCGCGAGCTGCGCGCCGGTGTACGGGTCGAGCTTGGTGAAGCGGCCGTTGCCGTCGCTGGCCAGCGCGACGCCGAGGCCCGTCTCCTCGTTGATCCGCACCATGCCGGAGTCCTCCGGCTGCGCGAGGACCGTGTTGCCCTGCACGAAGCGGTCGTACTGGTCGGTGACCCACGCCTTCGACGCCTGGTTCGGCGAGCCGACGAGCCGCAGCACCTGCGCCCGCAGCTCCCGGCCGTCCGCGGGGCGCGGCAGCCGGGCCGCGTCGTCCGCCTGGAGGGCGTCCTGCCAGTCGGGGCGCGCGTACGGGCGCTCGTAGACGGGGCCCTCGTGCGCGACCGTGCGCGGGTCGACGTCGACGATCTTCTCGCCGTGCCAGAAGATCTCAAGCCGGTCGCCCTCGGTGACCTCGCCGACGACCGTCGCGATGACGTCCCACTTCTCGCAGATCGCGAGGAAGCGCTCGACGTTGGCCTCCTCCACGACGGCGCACATGCGCTCCTGCGACTCGCTCATGAGGATCTCCTCTGGCGAGAGCGTGGAGTCGCGCAGCGGCACGTCGTCGAGTTCGACGCGCATGCCGCCCGAGCCGTTGGACGCGAGCTCGCTCGTCGCGCAGGAGAGACCGGCGGCGCCGAGGTCCTGGATGCCGACGACCAGCTTCTCGGCGAACGCCTCGAGTGTGCACTCGATCAGCAGCTTCTCCTGGAAGGGGTCGCCGACCTGCACGGCGGGGCGCTTCGAGGGCTTCGTCGCGTCGAACGTCTCGGACGCCAGGATCGAGGCGCCGCCGATGCCGTCGCCGCCCGTACGGGCCCCGTACAGCACGATCTTGTTGCCGGCGCCCGACGCCTTCGCGAGGTGGATGTCCTCGTGCCGCATCACGCCGATCGCGCCGGCGTTGACCAGTGGGTTGCCCTGGTAGCAGGCGTCGAAGACGAGTTCGCCGCCGATGTTGGGCAGGCCGAGGCTGTTGCCGTAGCCGCCGATGCCCGCGACGACGCCGGGCAGCACCCGCTTGGTGTCCGGGTGGTCGGCCGCGCCCATCCGCAGCGGGTCCACGACGGCGACCGGGCGCGCGCCCATCGCGATGATGTCGCGGACGATGCCGCCGACGCCGGTGGCCGCGCCCTGGTAGGGCTCGACGTACGACGGGTGGTTGTGCGACTCGACCTTGAAGGTGACCGCGTACCCCTCGCCGACGTCCACGACGCCCGCGTTCTCGCCGATGCCGACGAGCATCGCGTCGCTCTGCGGGGCCTTCTCGCCGAACTGCCGCAGGTGCACCTTGCTGCTCTTGTACGAGCAGTGCTCCGACCACATGACGGAGTACATGGCGAGCTCGGCGCCGGTCGGGCGGCGGCCGAGGATCTCCCGCACGCGCGCGTACTCGTCCTCCTTGAGGCCGAGCTCCCTCCAGGGCTGCTCGACGTCGGGCGTCTTCGCTGCGTTGTCGACGGTGTCGAGGATGGCGGGGCTCATGAGGCGCTTACCAGCTTCTTGAGGATCGAGGTGAAGAACCCGAGGCCGTCGGTGCCGCCCGTGCCGATCAGGGGCTCGACCGCGTGCTCGGGGTGCGGCATCAGGCCCACGACGTTGCCCGCGGCGTTGCTGATGCCCGCGATGTCCCTGAGCGAGCCGTTGGGGCTGCCGCCGAGGTAGCGGAAGGCGACGCGGCCCTCCGCCTCCAGCGCGTCGAGGGTGTGCTCGTCTGCGGTGTACCGGCCGTCGATGTTCTTGAGGGGGATGCGGATCTCCTGGCCCGCCGCGAAGTCGGCGGTCCAGGCGGTGCCCGCGTTCTCCACGCGGAGGCCCTGGTCCTTGCACACGAAGTGCAGGTGGTTGTTGCGGAGCATGGCGCCGGGCAGCAGGTGCGTCTCGGTGAGGATCTGGAAGCCGTTGCAGATCCCGAGGACCGGCATGCCCCCCTTGGCCTGCTCGATGACCTGCTCCATCACCGGCGAGAAGCGGGCGATGGCGCCCGCGCGCAGGTAGTCGCCGTAGCTGAAGCCGCCGGCGAGCACGACCGCGTCGACCTGCTTGAGGTCCTTGTCCCGGTGCCACAGGGCGACGGGCTCGGCCCCCGCGATCCGCGCGGCACGCAGCGCGTCGCGGTCGTCGAGCGTCCCGGGAAAGGTGACGACTCCGATGCGGGCGGTCACTTCACCGGCTCCGCTGCCGCCGCGGGGTCCTCGACCTTCACGGCGAAGTCCTCGATCACGGTGTTGGCGAGGAAGGTCTCCGCCAGCTCGCGGATACGGACGAGGGCGGCGTCGTCCACCGGCCCCTCGACCTCCAGCTCGAAACGCTTTCCCTGACGGACGTCGGCAATGCCGTCGAACCCGAGGCGGGGCAGCGCGCGCTGAACGGCCTGTCCCTGCGGGTCGAGGATCTCCGGCTTGAGCATGACGTCGACTACGACGCGTGCCACGGGCACTCCCGGTGGTGTGGTGCGGGCTGTGTTCGCTGTGTTCTCCGGGGAAGGCCCCGGGCTCTCCAGGAGAATCCCCGGCGGCCCCGGGCCCGGCGGTGTCCCCGACCGGCCCCGACGGCTCCCCCGACAGGGAATCCCCCTCGACCCCCCGAGCTCCCCTCAGGGTACCCGGCCCCGGAATCTACGCGAGTAGATACGCCAGGTCGCAGCTCATGTACGGGTATGCGACGCGCTGAGCCCGCCTGGCGTCGAAGGCGCCGGGGGGCCCGGGGGGCCGGGGGCCGGAGGCGCTCGGGGGCCGGAGGACCGAGGGGCGCGGCGGGTCCGGCATGGAGATCCCGGGAAGAATCCGGGAAGAAACCGCAGGGACGAAGAACCCGCAAGGGACGGCGGGGAGAACCCGGCGGAAAACCGGGGGGAAACCACCGGAAACCGCAAAACCCCGAAGGGATGCCGGCACGGCGGTCGGGAACCGGCATCGCGGCGGAAGCGGACGCGCACGCGGAAGAGGCGGCCGGGATGAAGAGGCGGCCGGGAAACGCGCGGCCCCTGACGCCCCCTTCGGCGAACCGGCGAGCGCACCGCCGAATGCGCGCACCGGGGAATCGGCCGCCGGCCGCACGCCCCGGCAGACCACCCGCAGGACCGGCCGCACGGCCCGCCGGCGGACGCGCCACCGGACCGGCGGACGAAGCGGCCTCGAACCGGCGCGGCAACGCGGCACAGGACGCCCCGGGGAACGGGCGGACGAAGCGGCGGCCGCGGCGGCCGCGGCAGGCAAGGAACGGCCGACGGAAAAAGCCCCCAGGCGCGGGCGGCATTGACTCGGGACACGCTGAGATAATTGACCGGGCTTCACAATGCCGCGCCTTCCGCTGTACAAAGGAATACAGCGGAAAACAGCATTGTCCGAGAACATCAGGGAAATCGGTGTCGCCGCACGTCAGCCTGGTGCAAACCGAGGCGGGACCGCCGCGATGCCACAAGAAAGGACCGAGATCCGTGGCGCAGCGCGTAGTGGTCACTCTCTCCGACGACATCGACGGTGGAGAAGCAGCGGAAACGGTCGCGTTCGGTCTGGACGGCAAGACGTACGAGATCGACCTCAATCCCGCGAATGCGAAGAAACTACGCAAGGCGCTCGCCCCGTTCGTGGCGGCGGGCCGCAAGCAGACGAACGCCGCGAGGCGCGGCAAGGGCCGCGTGCCCTACCAGCACACGTCGCTCGCGCCCGACCCTGCGGCGGTCCGCGCCTGGGCGCAGTCGCACAAGATGGAGGTGCCGGCCAGGGGCCGCATCCCGAAGCGGGTCTACGAGGCGTTCCGCGCGGCGAGTTGAGTCCTGGACCGGGCCCCGGACGCCCGATCACCCGTCCCGCGCACTCGATTTGCCATGCACCCCGGGTGATCGGCTAGAGTCTGGAGCACGCCGAGGGGCAAGGCCGAAAGGCAAGAACCTCCCGGAGCGTGCGGGTGTAGTTCAGTAGTAGAACGCCCCCTTTCCAAGGGGGAGGCGCAGTGTGCAATTCCTGTCACCCGCTCCGCATCGCTCTCCGACCACTCCAGTGGATCAGGTAGGGTGATGAGCACATCGGAAGCTCGATGTGTGCGGACGTGGCTCAGTTGGTAGAGCATCACCTTGCCAAGGTGAGGGTCGCGAGTTCGAATCTCGTCGTCCGCTCAGTGATCAGAGGCCCCGGTCGAACCGACCGGGGCCTCTGGCCTGTGCGCGTCGCCGGTTCCTTGTGACGGGCCTGTCCTTGTGGCGAGTCGGTCCGCGTGACGGGCCGGTCCTGCTCCGGCGGAGGTTGGGTATAGTGGGGTACGCGCCCAGGCGCATGCGGACGTAGCTCAGCTGGTAGAGCGCAACCTTGCCAAGGTTGAGGTCGCGAGTTCGAACCTCGTCGTCCGCTCGTCGGAAGGCCCCCCGCCCGGGACGGGCAGGGGGCCTTCGTCATGCGCGGCGGCCGTGCTCGGGCCCAGGCGGTGCTCAGGCCCAGGCGGTGCCGGTGAGCCGCTCGTACGCCTCGGCGTACTTGGCGCGGGTCGCCTCGACGACCTGCTGCGGCAGCTCGGGCGGCGGCTGCTCGCCTTCGCGGTCCCAGCCGGAGGTCGGGGACGTCAGCCAGTCCCGTACGAACTGCTTGTCGTACGACGGCTGCGGGTGTCCTGGCTCCCACTCCTCTGCCGGCCAGAAGCGGGACGAGTCCGAGGTCAGCACCTCGTCCGCGAGGACGAGCCGGTCGCCGTCGAAGCCGAACTCGAACTTCGTGTCGGCGAGGATGATGCCACGGTCCCTGGCCACGTCCCGGGCACGGGCGTAGATGTCGAGGGTCGTACGGCGCAGCTGCGCCGCGGTCTCGGCGCCGACCCGGCGGGCGACCTCCTCGTACGGCACGTTCTCGTCGTGGTCGCCGACGTCGGCCTTGGTGGCCGGGGTGAAGAGGGGCGCGGGCAGCTCGGAGCCGTCGACCAGGCCCTCGGGCAGGGCGAGCCCGCAGACCGTGCGGGACTCGCGGTACTCGGCGAGGCCCGAGCCGGTCAGGAAGCCGCGCGCGACGCACTCGACCGGGACCATCTCCAGCGGGGTGCAGACCATCGTGCGGCCCGCCCAGTCGGCGGGGGCCCCCGCGGGGAGGTCGGTGGAGACCACGTGGTGCGGCACGATGTCCGTGAGGCGGTCGAACCACCACAGCGAGAGCTGGGTGAGGATGCGGCCCTTGTCGGGGATGGGCGTGGGCAGCACCCAGTCGTAGACGGAGATGCGGTCGGTGGCGACCATGACCAGCTCGCCGGCCTCGTTGCGGTAGAGGTCGCGGACCTTGCCCGTGTGCAGGTGCGTCAGGCCAGGGACCTCGATCGGCTCGGGTTTCTCCACGAATCCGGCCATGTTCCGTCCACCCTTCTCTGGGATCCCCTGCGGGGCCTCATGTGGGAGGGACCTCGGGTCCAGGACGGGCCTCGGGTCCGCGGTGAGGAGGCCGCCGCGCGCACTCGCCGCACGGCCGCGGCCCCGGTGATCAGCGCGATCACCCCTCCGATTCTCCCGCACGCGCGGGGAGAGGGAGCCGGAGGGTGCGCGGGCCTGCGGGCGTGCGGGCCTCAGTCGCGTTTGCAGATGCGGTCGAGCAGGTTGGCCGTGGCGCGCTGGACGCGGGCGTCCACATGGCCGGGCCGGTCGAGCGCGGGCGACCAGGCGAAGGTGCCCGAGGCGAAGACGAGGGCGCCGGAGGGCGCGCGGTACAGGGAGGTCTCCTGGTGACGCGGCACCCCCTCGCCGTCGTGGTAGCCCGAGTGGGCGAGCAGGATGCGGTCCTCGTGGTCGGGGAGCGGCGCCCGCGGGAAGTAGCGGTCGGCCTCGCCCGCGACGAGCCCGTCGATCCGGTCGCCCTCGACGGCGCCCGACGCCTCCCACAGCCAGTGGTCCACATTGCGGACGACGAGCGGATGCGGCTCTGGCACCCGGCCCGCGTACTGGATGCCGATGATCTGTTGCTCGGCCACGTCCACCTCGCGCCACAGCGACGGCTTTCCCGGGCCCCGCCGCTTGCGGCAGGTCAGCAGCCGGTCCGGCACACCGGCCGGCGAGGGACCCAACTCGACCTGCCAGTACATGGAGTTGGCGGAGAGGAAGACGAGTGAGGTGCCGCCGGCGCGGGCCCGCTCCACGGTGCGGCGCATGGGGACCGACCAGTACTCGTCGTGGCCGGGGAAGATCAGGCCCCGGTACCTGGACGGGTCGACGCGGCCCGCGTGCAGGTCGCGTGCGTCGGCGTAGGCGAGGTCGTAGCCGTAGCGCTCGGCCCAGCGGATGAAGTCGTACGCGTGCCCGACGTGGAGCGGCAGTCCCGCGCCCGCGTACGGGCGGTCGAAGGAGACGGTGACCGCGGCATCCTGCTCGCCGAGCAGCCGGCCCTGCTCGTCCCAGGCGTGGTAGAGGCTCGCGCCGGTCCTGCCGTCCTCCGGGTAGAGGTTGTACGCCTGCCAGGTCAGGTCGGGCAGCAGGAGGAGCAGGTCGGCCGGGTGGTCGTCGCGGACGGTGAAGGGGACGTGGGAGCGGTAGCCGTCCGCGGTGGTCAGCACGGCGACATAGGCGCCGATCGACCAGTACGACGGCACCTGGAGGCGCCAGGAGAGCCACCAGTGGTGGCAGGAGACCGTACGGTCGGCGGTCAGCGGCGGCGGCTGCACGATGCCGGCCAGCCGGGGGCTCGTGATGATCTTCCGGGCGCCCTCGCCGTTGTAGTGGCCGATGCGGTAGATGTCGACGGAGAACTCCTGAGGCGGGTCGACCGTCACATGGAAGTCCAGCGCCTCACCCGGGGCGACGGCGCCGCTCGACGCGAAGCCCTTGATCTGGCGGCGCACGTCGTCAGCGGTCCGCGGGCCGCCCCGGGCCCGGCCGAGGTCGGGGTCCGCGTACCAGGGGACGACCTGCCCGGTGTCGCCGAAGTAGTTCTCACTGCCGCGCAGCCAGGGCAGCGGGCCCTGGCCGAAGGGGTCGGTGACGGCGTGTGCGAGCGCGCCGGACTCCCATCGCCTGATGTGCTCCGCCCCCATCGCTCGCTCCCTCTCCGAGCCCCCTGACGCGCGGCGCTGGGGACCGCGCGTACGTCGGTGACACGACCTTCCGTGCGCCGGTTGTCAGCGCCCGGCCCCCAGCACATCACATAACGCACGCGGCCCGTCACCGATCGTCGCGAATTGACGCGATCGGAAGGACCGGGCCCGCGCGGGCCGGGAAGCGGCGGGGGCACTGGGACGACTGGGGCCCCTGGGAAGGGAGTTCGGCCCACCCGCCCCGGCGACCGCACACCCCGGGCGCGGCGGACGTCACCGTGTCGCCCGCCGTTCACCCTCGCCGTGGTCTTCTGCCCGAGACGCACGGCCCGCGCCGGGGAGTGGGCTAGGGGGCGGAGTGCGCCGGGGTGGGGCCGCTGCCGGGGGGTGGCGAAGTGCGCCGGAGCAGGGCAGCTGCCCGGGGCGGTGCGGGCCGGGGCCCTGAGCGGCGCTCGCCCCTGGTGGCCGCGGGAGGGTCAGACCAGGCGTACGGGCTTCTCGGGGCGGATGCCCAGGGACGCCAGCCAGGAGCGCAGGGGGCCGGGGTCGCCGTCCTCGACGAGGCTGTGCACCGGGCCGCCGAGGTCCGAGCGGCGCTCGCCGCCCACGAGGAGGGTCGGGCCGTCGAGCCAGTCGAGCCCGGGCAGGGCGCCCGCCGTGTCCACGGCGGAGCAGCAGATCATCGCGGTGACATGGTCGGCCAGGAGCTCGCGGCCCGTCCTCGGCGGCTGAAGCGGAACGAGCGGCAGGGAGTCCGTCGCCCGCGCAGACCTGCCCCCCGTACGGCCCTCGCACCCGTGGGGCGACGCCGTCTCCCGGGCGATCTCCGCGCTGATGCGGGCGGCGAGCGCGTCCGCCGAGGCGGTCGTGGCGGGGCCGGTGGCCGCGGTCGTGGCCGTGGTCGTGGCGGGTGCGGTGGCCGCGTCCGCCGCGGCGCACGCGTCCCTGTCCGGGGCCGCCGGCCCGTCGTCCGGGGCCGCCGGCCCGTCCGCATCCCCCGCGTGGCCGCCCGCCGCCGGGGTCGCCTGAGGGGCCGGAGCCGTCGGAGCCGACGGAGAAGCGGAATCCTCCGCGCGGGCGTCGGACCGGGCCGAAGCCGCGCCCGGCTCGGCGTCGAGCGCTTCGAGGCCGGGGGGCACGACGGGCAGGCTGTCGTCGTACGGGTCGCCGAGCAGCGCCTCGGGGTCCCCCGCGGCAGCGGCGGTCTCGCGCGGCGCGCCCGCCCGGGGCCCAGGCCCCGCGTGCTGGCCGCCGACCCGCGCGTACGCGAGGCCCGCGTACGGGTCCTCGCCGCGATCCTGGCGGCGGGAGAGGTGGTCGAGGACGCGGTCGAGCGTCGGGCCCGCCTGGCCCGCCAGGTCCGTCTGCCCCGTCCGGTCGTCGGGGCCGCCCGTGTTCCGCACGCCGAGCTCGTCGAGGACGCGGTGCAGCCTGGCCGCCTCCGTACGCCATGTGCGGTCGACGACCTCTTCCGGGTAGTGCTGCCAGTCGACGGGCGACCAGTCGGGGCCGGCCTCTGCCGGGCCGCCGTGGAAGAGGCGGGCGGCCAGCAGGGAGGCGGCCTCGTCCACCGCGCCCGGCTCCTCCAGCAGGTCGCACGCGGGGCGCTCGCCGAGCCGCGAGGCGAAGCCCTCGGCGAGGCGGTCGCGGCGGGACAGCTCCGTGAGCGCGGAGACCACGCCGGCGTCCAGCCGCGCGGGCCAGCGGCCCATCCGCCAGGCGGGCAGCGCGACCCTGGTCAGCAGCCTGTCCCACCCCGCGTAGGCGAGGCCGACCTGCTCCTGGGCGACGATCCGCAGCCCGTAGTCCACAGCCTGTGCACGCTCGGACGCCGCCGTGGCGACACCGCGCTCCATCAGCGCGGCGTGCTCGCCGCAGCCCCGCAGCATGAGCCGGGCGATCCGGCCGACCGGGGCGAGCGCGGCCCTCCGTACCGGCCCGAGGTCCCGCCTGGCCGCCACGGCCACCGCCGCGTCGAGCCCGCGCACGAACCTGCGGGCCGCGGCTATGTCGGGGTGCGCCGCGGGGCCCGTGCCCGCGACGACGGGGGCGAGCACGGCGCGCAGCTCGGCGACCCGCATCCACCAGAGGAAGGGCGAGCCCACGACGAGGACCGGCGCGGCCTTGGCCGGGCGGCCGCGCCCGCCGCCCGCGGGGCGCGCCGCGTGGGACGGATGGGTGCGGTCCTCCAGCCAGCTGTCGCAGTCGGGCGTCAGCGCGATCGAGGAGGGCCCGGGCACGCCGAGCCGCTCGGCCAGGTCCCTGACCAGCCGGTACAGGTCGGGCGCCGACTTCTCGGCGACGGCGACCGTGGGGCTCAGCGCGGGCTCGGCCCGCTGCACCACGACGGCGACGGCGCCGGCGAGCAGCAGCACCGCGGCGGCGAAGCAGGAGACGGCCCACCGGGCGGTGTCCCAGCCCTGTCCCTCCAGCCTGCCCGTGCCCCCGGCCGCGAGGAGGACGACCGCGACGGCGGCGGGCAGCAGCGCGGCGCCGAGCGCCCTGCCGCGGACGCGCAGCACGGCGAGCGCCTTGGCACGGGCGAACCTGGCGCCCACCTCGTCACCGATGGCGGCACCCGCGTCGGCGCTGCCGCTGCTCTTGGCGTGGTCGGTGTTGTGTGCCTTCTTCGCGTTCTTGGCGTTCTTCGGGTTCTTCGCGCCGTTGACGCCGTTCGTGCTGGAACCGGACATGGTCGGACCTCACCCCCTCTGCCCGCGGCGGTTGCTCACTCCCCCCACTGTGGCATCCGCCACTGACATCGCAATGCCGGTGGGCCAACTGCCCGAATGCCTGCGCCGCACCCTAGTTGGGGCCTGGCCCGGCGTCCCGCGGTTGGCGGACCCGTCACTCGATGGAATGGCTTTGGGCAAAGGTGCTGGCGTATCGCCGCTCGGCGGTTCCGCGATACGACAAAGACTCCATACGACAAGGACGCGATACGACAAGAGGATGGCGGCCCGGAGGCTGCGGAGGCGGTGGATCTCCGGGTGCCGTCCGGACGTACGGCCAGCTCAGGCGGTCGGCGCCGGGCCTGCGCGGCCGGGCCTGGCCGCTCGGGCCGGACCGTGCGGGCACGGCGTCCGTGGCGCGCGCCCCGTCCGGGTGGTGCGCGTACGCCCGCGTACTCCGATCGGGGCGGGCGTGCGTACGGCGCGTACCCGGATCGTGGGAGGGGCGTCGGCCGGGCGGCGGCGCGCGCCACTCGCCGAGCCGGGCTCAGCTCCCGGCGCTCAGCCCTCGGCCGCGCGCCGCGCGATGTCCGTACGGTGCTGCGAGCCGTCGAGGCGGATGCGGTCCACCGCCGCGTACGCGCGCTCCCGCGCCTGCGCGAGGTGCTCGCCCGTCGCCGTGACGGACAGCACGCGGCCGCCCGCGCTCACCACGCGCCCGCCGTCGACGCGGGTGCCCGCGTGCAGGACGTACGCGTGCGGGGCGTCCTGTTCCGCGATGTCGGCGAGGCCGTCGATCGGGTCGCCCGTGCGGGGCGTACCGGGGTAGTTGTGCGAGGCGACGACGATCGTGACGGCCGCGTCCTCACACCAGTTGAGCGGCGGCAGCCCGGCCAGCGTGCCCTCGGCGGCCGCGAGCAGGACGCCGGCGAGCGGGGTCTTGAGGCGGGCCAGCACGACCTGCGTCTCGGGGTCGCCGAACCGCGCGTTGAACTCGATCACCCGCACCCCGCGCGAGGTGATCGCGAGCCCCGCGTACAGCAGTCCGGCGAACGGCGTGCCGCGGCGCCGCAGTTCGTCCACGGTCGGCTGGAGCACGGACGCCAGGACCTCGTCGACGAGCTTCGGATCGGCCCACGGCAGCGGCGAATAGGCGCCCATGCCACCGGTGTTGGGGCCCTCGTCACCGTCCAGGGCGCGCTTGAAGTCCTGCGCGGGCTGGAGCGGCAGGACCGTTGTGCCGTCGGTGATCGCGAAGAGGGAGACCTCGGGTCCTTCGAGGAACTCCTCGATGACCACGCGCCCGCAGGCCAGGGCGTGTTCGCGGGCGGCGGCGACGTCGCCGGTGACGACGACGCCCTTGCCCGCGGCGAGGCCGTCGTCCTTGACGACGTACGGCGCCCCGAAGGCGTCGAGGGCGTGGTCGATCTCCTCGGGCGTGGCGCAGACATAGCTGCGGGCGGTCGGGACGTTGGCCGCGGCCATCACGTCCTTCGCGAACGCCTTCGAGCCTTCGAGCAGCGCCGCCTCACGGCTCGGGCCGAAGCAGGGGATGCCCGCCTCGCGCACCGCGTCGGCGACTCCGGCCACCAGCGGGGCCTCCGGGCCGACGACGACGAGCCCGGCCTCAAGATCGGTGGCGAGGCGGGCCACGGCCGCGCCGTCGAGGGCGTCGACCTGGTGCAGCTCGGCCACCTCCGCGATCCCGGCGTTCCCGGGCGCGCAGTGGAGGGCGGTCACGTCGGGGTCGAGGGAGAGAGCGCGGCACAGGGCGTGTTCGCGGGCGCCGCCGCCGATGACAAGGACCTTCACGGGAGTCAGCCTATCCGGCGCCGCGCCGGGGCCTTCCCGGTGTGACGGGAGGCGCTGCGACGGGAGGCGCTGTGACGGGAGGGCGGATGCCCCGGAGCCACGTGGCGGCCGCCGTCACTCGTTACTCGTTACTCGTTACTCGTTACTCGTTGTTGTACTCCTCCAGGACCGTCGCGCCGAGCTCGCGGACGATGAGGTCGTGTCCGGAGAGCGCGGAATCGACCAGGTCGGGGTCGTCCTCCTCCGGGATGTCGTCCTCGATCGAGACGGGCGGCCGTGCGGGCGGGGCCTGCGGGGCCGGCTCGGGCCCGGGGCGCGGCCCCGGGGCCGACTGCGGCGGTCCGCCCCGGCCGGGGTCGCCGCCTGTGGTGGTGCCGGCAGCGGCCCCCGAGCCGCCGGCCCGCGGTGGCGCCGACTGCGCGGCGCCCGCGAAGGGCGCGCCGCCGCCGTACGCCCCCGGGCCGCCCTGGCCGGAGTCGCCGCCGCCGGGGCCGGGCTCCGGCGCGGGCGCCGCGCCGGAGCCCGGTCCTGTGCCGGAGCCCTGGGGGCGCCCGCCCTGGCCGTACGCGGCCGGGCCGCCGTACCCGCTGGAACCCGGCGCCGGGGCGCCGCCCCCGCCTCCCCCGCTGCCGAAGCCGCCACCGCCGCCGCTGCCCCCGGGGGGCGGCGGGTTGGCGCCGCCGGACGGGTCGACGATGGCCTCGATCTTCCACTGCACGCCGAACTGCTCGGAGAGCGCCTGCCGCAGCACGTCCTCGCTGCCGCTGCCGGAGAAGTTGTCGCGCGCGCCCGCGTTGATGAAGCCGATCTGGAGGGTGGTGCCGTCGAACCCGGCGACCTGCGCGTTCTGACTGAGCAGGATCCAGGTGAAGCGGCGGCGGTTCTTCACCGCCTCCAGGATGTCGGGCCACATGTTCCGCACCTGGCCGGCGCCCGCCGCCGGGTTGACCGCGGCGCCGCCGCCACCACCTCCCCCGCCCTGCGGGCCCGCGGGCGCCGGGCTCGCGGCCGGCGCCGCCGCCGGCCCGCCACGGGGCGCGCCGCCGCCCGCGGTCGGCCAGCCGCCCGGCCGACGCCCGCCGCCGTCGCCCGCGGCCGACGGCTGGGCGGAAGGCTGGGCCGGCGGCGGCGAGACCTGCGGCTGCTGCGGTTGCTGCTGCGGCGGCCGGAACTGCTCAGCCGGTGCCTGCGACGGCGGCTGCTGCGAGGGCTGCTGCGGTGCCTGCACGGCCTGCGGCGGCGGCGCGCCCGCCGGCGCACCGGGCGGCCGACCCGCGGCGGGCCCGGGCCCGTGCGCCTGCGAGGGCGACGGTACGTACTCGACGGGGGGCGGCCCCGCAGGTCCGGCCGCACCCGGGCCGGGCGCCGCGAACTCCCCCGGCGCCATCGCCGCGCCCGCGGCGGCACCGCGCTCGAGCCGGTCGATCCGCGCGCGCAGGGACCGCTCGTCGTCGAAGGCTGCGGGCAGCAGCACGCGCGCGCAGATCAGCTCCAGCTGGAGGCGCGGCGAGGTGGCTCCCCGCATCTCCGTCAGCCCCGTATTGACGAGGTCGGCCGCACGGGACAGCTCGGCCGCGCCGAAGACGGACGCCTGCGCCTGCATCCGCTCCACCACGTCGGCCGGGGCGTCGATCAGCCCCTTCTCCGCCGCGTCCGGCACGGCCGCGAGGATCACCAGGTCGCGCAGGCGCTCCAGCAGGTCGGCGACGAAGCGGCGCGGGTCGTTGCCGCCCTCGATCACCCGGTCCACCACCTCGAACGCGGCGGCACCGTCCCCCGAGGCGAAGGCGTCCACGACGGAGTCGAGCAGGGAACCGTCCGTGTAGCCGAGCAGGCCGGTGGCCATGGCGTACGTCACACCGTCCTCGGCGGCGCCGGCGAGCAGCTGGTCCATCACGGACATCGAGTCACGGACGGACCCCGCTCCCGCCCGCACCACCAGCGGCAGGACACCGTCGGCCACGGGGATGCCCTCCTGCGTGCACACCTGGCCCAGGTAGTCGCGCAGCGTGCCGGGCGGGACCAGCCGGAAGGGGTAGTGGTGGGTCCTCGACCGGATGGTGCCGATGACCTTCTCGGGCTCGGTGGTCGCGAAGATGAACTTCAGATGCTCCGGAGGCTCCTCGACCACCTTCAGCAGGGCGTTGAACCCCGCCGACGTGACCATGTGCGCCTCGTCGATGATGTAGATCTTGTAGCGGCTTCCCGCGGGCCCGAAGAACGCCTTCTCCCGCAGGTCGCGGGCGTCGTCCACGCCACCGTGCGAGGCGGCGTCGATCTCGATGACGTCGATCGAACCCGGCCCGTTGCGCGCCAGGTCGCGGCAGGACTGGCACGCGCCGCAGGGGGTCGGCGTGGGGCCCTGCTCACAGTTGAGGCAGCGCGCGAGGATCCGCGCACTGGTGGTCTTGCCGCATCCCCGGGGGCCGCTGAACAGGTACGCGTGGTTCACACGGTTGTTCCGCAGGGCCTGCTGGAGGGGGTCGGTGACATGCTCCTGCCCGATGACCTCGGCGAAGGTCTCGGGGCGGTAGCGGCGGTACAGCGCAAGCGACGACACACCCACGACGATATCCGCCCCCTACGACAACGCCCCCCACGCACCCGCCAGAGCCGACCTACCCTTGCTGCCTTCCGGCCCTGGGGGAGTTCAGTCAGATAGCGCCACGTGAGGGGCTGCGCACACAGTACCTGATCGGAGGCCCCTCCAACGAGTTCGCGAGCACTCCCTCCGGTCTTGTATGGTTCGTCGCGGAGGATTCGCCTAGAGGCCTAGGGCGCACGCTTGGAAAGCGTGTTGGGGGCAACCCCTCACGAGTTCGAATCTCGTATCCTCCGCTCATGCTCTCACCGGGCATAACGTCGATGGCCCCCGCTGCTCGCAGTGGGGGCCATCGACGTTTCTGCGACGGCGCGGTCTCAGGAATGCCGGCCGCGGTCCTCCCCCGCGTCATCGGTCCCCTCGGCGACCTCCCAGGCGAGCCCGTCGCGCGCCGTCAGGGACCGGCAAGAGCGATCGTCCGTGGGCGAGTGGCTCACACGACCGCAGTGGCAAGGTGGACGGCGTCCCAAAATCGCCCGGGTGACCGCAGGAGGCGGCGTACGATCCGTCAAAGCCTTGTGAGGGGCAGCTACGGCGAGGGCATGGGGCATGGCGCTGGCGCACGAGTGGCACGACGGGACGATAGCCGCACTGAAGGAGGCCCTTGACGAGGGCCTGGACCAGTACGAGACGGCTGCGCGCATGATCGCGCTACTCGGCCCCGAACCTCAGGCGCACGCCGCCTCCGTCGTTCGAGCGTTGCAGTACCACCCAGCGCTACGACCGCATCTCAAGGATCCGGGTTCGCGAATCTACGCTCCGATGTTCGAGATTGGTGGAAGCTGCCATCCTGAGCCGGTGGGTGAGGCGACGGAGGAGACACTCTCGGCCTGGGCGGACGCCCTTGATCTTCTTGCCGCATACCCGCTGGTGGTCGCGCGGCTCGCGGATCTGCTGTGGTTGCGACGGTTCGGTGCAAAGCCGTACGTGTACGCCCAGGCCTCACAGCAGGCCCTGCGTGCACTGTGGGCCTACCCGAGTATCGCGGAAGTGTATCGAGCAGACTGTCTAACCCGGGCGCTTGACATCACCGCCGAGGCGGGGATGAAGGAGCATGCCGTGGAGACCGTTGGAGAACTCGTCTCGGCGGCGAAGCAAGTTCTGGCGAATCCCGAGCCGATGCCGGGACCTTGCCTGCGCCTACTGACCCGGTTGGCGGCGCTGCCGGCCAAGCAACGTCCCGTGGAGATGGCCGACCTCCTAGGCGTCGCCGGTACTGCGTTCAGTGCGGATCCCTTCAGCCTCGATGCGGTCATGCAGTTGCGCCTGCAGTTGGCGGGGGCAGATCCCGAGGCGCGCCGGACCGTCGCCACCGACATCGTGGGGTTGTGGGAGGCGGCGGCGGAAGACGCCGCCGCTCCGCTGGTCGCGATTCGCCACCTTGAGCAAGCTCTGGCGGTAGCGCGCTCCGTGGGTCTACGCGAGGACACGCAGCGTCTGCTGGTGCGCTTGCAGGAGATTAGCCGCGGCGACCAGGGCCTCGTCGAGTTCTCCGCAGAGGTAAACCTTCCGTCCGAGCACGTCGAGGCGTTCATTGGCCAGTTCCTCGTGGGAGACGATCCCCGCGCATGGCTTGCCAGGTTCGGCAGCTACTGCCCTGTCCAGGCCGATCGCGATGCAGTCGCCGAGCAGGTGCGTGCCGCGATGCGCGAATCGCCGATTTACTATCTGACTACGCTTGTCAAACTCAACGGCCAGGGACTGCCCGTCAAGATCCTCTCCGGAGACGACGCTCGCTTCGCCCAGGCTGTCATCGATCACGACACGCGCAGTATCACGTCCTGGGGCGTGTTCGCAGCCGAGACCCTTGGCCGGATCGTGGCCGACCCCTGGACGACGCCGGAAGCGATCGCTGGCTTCCTGACCGAGGGTATATTCGACGAACTGCTCTCCGACGGCCTGGTGCGCGCCTTCGGCCACTTTGCCGCAGGCCGGTACGAAGAGGCACTCCTGTGCGCCGTTCCGCGCCTGGAAACGGCGCTTCGGTCAGCGTCGATGGAACTGGGCCTGGTCGTCTACACGGAACCGGCCGCCGCGCGAAATGGCCTGGGAACCTTCGTCGGCCTCGGCGAATTGCTCGCCGGACTCAAGGGGCGTACACCCGATGCCGAGCGAGCCTACCTGACGCTGCTGCTGTCGGACCCGTTGAGCCTGAACCTGCGCAACAGGGCGCTGCACGGTCTCATGCAGCAGGTATCCAAGCAGGACGCCGCGCTCGTGTTGCACGCTGCCGCCACCCTCGCCTTGTGGCACAAGACCACCACCAACGACGGCGGGGCGGGCCAGGCAGAGAGCTGACCTATTTTCCCCGCGGCACCGAGGCATTGATGGCGCGTACAGGCGGCCGGGAGCGGTAGCGGGTCGCCCCAGTGGATGGGGCGGCGGGCACGGATTCAGCACACATGGGGCCGGAAGTCCGTGCGCACCACTGGCAAGAGGCGAGCACCATTTCCGCAGGTCAGCGGTGCACCTGTTGCGTCTCCGCAGATCAGTCGCCCGCCCCGAGGGATCTTGCAAAGCAGATGTCAGGCATGCGGGAAGCACAGAAGATCAAAGCGCCCACGTGCCTGCGCGCAGGTCAGCGGCTTGTCGACGCCTGAGTCCGGCGCTCTTGAATCTGTCCCGTGGCACCCCCGGGCGCCCGACAGCGTCTCCCTGCTCAGGTTCCTGGCATGGATGTGATCAGTACGGTCGCTCTGGAGCGGATCATCCGCAAGTCGCTCAGCTCGATGTCCACAGCGAGCTGCGATCCAAGTTGCCCTCCAGCGCTCGGTTGCCCGGTGATCTTAGCAACCGGCGCTTGCGGGAGAGGTCCGCACAAATCCACCGGGTCGTTCGGGTCCCCAGTGACGAAGCGGCCGTCGGTCAAGTCGTCCAAGCCGCCGTGCACCAGCCCATCCTGAGTGAGCAGTGCCTCCATCTTCTGTTGGCTGCTGTGGAAGACCACAGCGAGGGCGTGCTGGCCCGGTTGCGGCGAGGCATGCGTGATGTAGTGCACGTCGGTGGCATCCGGCGGCAGGCGGATGCCGGCCTGGTCGAGGGCGACTTGCAGTGGTACGTCGCTCCCGGCGCAAGCTCGGTCATCGTCAAAAGGGTCGCTGGTCCCGAAGACGCCGGACAGCCAAGCACCCGCAACGAGCGCTGCGAGAACAGGAATCGAGACGAAGACCGCTGGGCGGACCCAACGCGGCAACCGACTCGCAATCGGCGCGGCGCCCACAGCGTCACCGAGCATGAACCCCCCTGGGATCACTCGGGAGCATAACCACGCTCTCCCGTCGTCGCTGCGCAGAGCATCTGGCGTTGTCCTGGTCGTTGTCCAGTTCGCCGCGAGGCGCTGCGGTTCACCGTCGTGCGCCCACCCTGTCTGACCTGCCTCATGAACGCCTACGACCACCCCTGTACGGCACGCGGACAGTTGGAAGCGGGTGGGGGCAACCCCCGGACAAGAGCCCTCAAGACGGCCGGTCCGGCATAGCTATACGTCCACCCCCACCCGACCACGGTCACCAGCCCGGCTCGGCGCCGGAGCGTTGCCCGCCCCGGGCAGCCGCCTGCCTGCCACCGCCCGCCCGGGGCTCTGGACGCGACGCACCGATATGCGACGCGAGTGAGCTGGAGAGTGAGTAGGGGCGTTCAACCGGCAACAGCCCGGTGGCCTGCTCTCCCGCACCCTCACGGCTCCGTTCGTGAACCGCGTGGGCGAGATCCGTGACGTCGTCGATCCCCACGATCCACTCGTCGAGGTAACGGTGAACCGCCTCGCCGCGCAGACCGACCTGCAACGAACGACGCGGCATCGGCTGAAGGGCGACGTCCCGCTCCGGGTCCCACTGGATGCGCACAGGGCTACGGCGCATCTCGCGTTTCCACTGGCCCCGGGACACATGAACGCGGCCGTCGTACCCGGACAATTTCACTGTGGGAGAGAGCCCACTCGAACCCTGCCCGGCGGATCCGGATCGCCAGCACCCGCTCCTGTCCCACCGCGGGGCCCCAGGAACTGCGGTACATCATCCACAGGAACGACGGCTTGATCCACGTCATCCGGCCTCGGTCGTACGTGTGGGGAAAGCAGCCTTCAGCTGCCGCAGGACCGGCGATCTCCGGGGAGTATGCCTGGTAGACCGTGATCGTCTCGGCACAATGGAGGGCGCGGATCTCGCGCGTCCCAACGGACACTGCTCCATGCTCGCGACAGGCACCGCCGAGGGCCAGCGGGTTTTTACCTCCGAGCGACAGCCTGCTCAGGCGTCGGCGAAGACTCCAAGGACGAGTCAGCTGTTGTCCAGCAACGGAGGGGCTCCCGCCGGCCACCTTGCTATACATTCGACTATCTATACACTCAGCTATATGAACGAAGCGTGGGACATCGAGATCGAACCGGAGGTCCGGCAATGGCTGAACAACCTGTCCGATCGCGACTACCTGCAGGCGGAGCACGCCGCGGAACGCCTGCTCGATGCCCCGACGACGCTCGGCGAGCCCTACTCCCGCCACCTGGGCGAGGGCCTACGCGAGCTGCGATTCGCGCTGGGACACGACGGCAACGCCATTCGGCTGACGTACTGGCTCACGCAGAACCGCCGGATCGTGCTTCTGACCGTGTTTCGCAAGACACGGATGCGCGAGGATGCCGAGGTGGCGCGCGCGAAGCAGGCCATGAAGGTCTGTGAGACCGAGCGCCACACAGCCCATGACGAGTTCAGCCGGGATCTCACGAAGGGAGAGGGCTGATGAATCATTCTCGATGGAAACTCGCCCGCGAACGTGCCGCTGCGGAGGGCAGCAAGGAAGCACCTGACGTAGAAGCGATGCGTACCGAGATCCGTATGGCCTTCGACCTCGGGCAGGCCGTCTACGACCGCAGGACCGAGCTCGGCATCTCCCAGACCGAGCTCGCCCGACACGCAAACATGACCCAGCCGCAGATCTCGAAACTCGAACTGGGCGGCACGGTCCCGACGCTCCCACTCCTGGCCCGACTCGCCAAGGCCCTCGATGCGTCGCTCAACATCGCGCTCGACGGCGACACCTCATCCGTCGTGTTCACCGCACACGCCGCCTGACTGACTCATTGCAGGCAGTGGAGGCAGCTCCGGGTCGGCATCGGATCCACCGAAGGCGCCATCTTCTCCTTTCGCGGGCCAGTACCGCGCCAGTCGGACGGGGGGTTGCAGTTCGGGTTGCATTTAGCCTCGTTCAGCGACGTCCGTTGACCACCAGAGATGGCGCATAAACGCAGTTCAGGACGTATCCGAACCCGCCTGAACCCCCACACGAACATTTGGAAAGCGTGTTGGGGGCAACCCCTCACGAGTTCGAATCTCGTATCCTCCGCTCATGCTCTCACCGGGCATACGTCGTTGGCCCCCGCAGCTCGCTGCGGGGGCGTACGACGAGGCGAGTTTCTCGATGTCGCCCTCGGCGGCCAGGATCTC
>NZ_JBEYWC010000040.1:0-68240 GCF_040704505.1 Streptomyces sp. NPDC047002 | reverse complement strand
CTGCTCCAGATCACCGGTGAACTGAGGAATCTCCGCCGGATCGACAGGCACCGCACTCACCTGCCACCCCCTGAGCCGTGGCCGCCCTTCGCGCCGGGCAGGTCGATCACGGGCTCCTTGAGCGCCTCGGCCTGCGCGTGCGCGGCCATGGCGATGTCGCCCTTCACGTACTCGTTGGTCGCGTCCTGCGCGCCCTTGATGGAGTTGCCGGTGCGCGTGGCGATGTACGCGAGGCGCTGCTCGTTGGACTGGACGAACTGGCCGAGCGCGGCCGCGACCAGGCCTTCGGCCCCGGGTGACGGCGGCCCGTACTGGCCGGGCTTGAGCACCGCGTGCCCGTCCTCGTAGTCACCCGCGGCGATCGTGCCCGCTGCCGCCGCGGCGCTGGTCAGGCCGCTCTCCAGCTTCGTGGACGCGTCGTTGAGCCCCTGGGCCGCTTTCACGACCTTGTTGAGCACGCCCTGGACCCCCGAGGGCGTGATGTCCCACCCGGTCATGGCCGTTCATCCCCCTGATGTGCGTACCGCCGTGCCCTGCCGTGTCGCTGTCGCGGACGACGTGCGCCGCCGCGCGCCGCCCTGCCGCCGCGTCGCCGTACCGCCCTGTCGCCTTACCGCCGCGTCGCCGCGCCGACGCGCGTCGGCTCAACCGATGTTGTCGACCGCCGACTTGGCGCGGGTCAGCGTCGACTGCGCGGTGTCGTCGTTCTGTTCGAGCGTGCCGCGGACGAGGCGGATGATGTCCCGCACCTCGTTCGCCGCGCGGTTCCAGCGCACTTCCTTGCCGTGGTACTCCTCCGAGACGCCGTCGGCGGTGAAATCGGCCATCGCGGCCTTCACCGCGCGGTCCCGCTCGCCCAGCACCTGTTCGAGGCGGCCGATGACCCCCTGGAGGGTCCCCTGCACCTCGCTCGACACGCCTGTGTCGTACGACTTGCGATCCGCCGTCGCCATCGTCAGTCCCCGTTCTGTGTTCTGCCGCGTCGTCGTGCCGGGTCAGCGGGCGCCGAAGCGCGCCGCGTCGAAGTTGGCCGAGCTCATGTTGCGGTGGGCGTTGGACTCCTGCTCCTGGTCGCCGCTGGTGAAGGAGCCGTCCATGCCGGACTGGCCGCCCAGGATCGCGCGCAGGGAGCCGTTGAGGTCGCTGGTGATCGAGTCCGCACGGCTCTTGAAGGAGTCGAACGCGGTCTTGCCCGCGCCGTTGAACCTGCCTTCGAGCGGGTCGGCCGCCGCGATCAGCTGCTTGATCAGCGCGCCCAGGTCGTCGCTCGACCCGGAGGTGTTCTTGACCAGGTCGGACAGTGTCGTACTTCCCATGTCGAACTTCATGCGTCCCCGTTCCCCGTTCCCCGCGTCGCCGCGGAGTCCCGTCCGTGGCCCCGTGCCCGCCGTGCGCCGGTTCGCGCCGCCGCGCACGTGTACGACCCTCACGGTAGGACGGAGGGTGTCCGCGCCGCAACGGACCGCGTGTCCCGGTCCTGTGACACCGCGCCGGGCCCCCGTGCCCGCACCTCCTCACGGCGTGCGCCCGGTGCACGGCGTGCCGGCCCGCGCACGCCGCGCGGGGGCGCTTTCGCAGGTGGGCGCCGCGTGCGAGAGGCGTGCGGAGCCGAACGGGCCGGTGCGGGAGGGGGAGTCGATGGACGGAACCGTGGGGGAGGGGCCCGACGGGCTGCTGTGGTCCCTCTTCACGCCCGAGGGCAGGGAGGACCCGCACCCGGCACTCGCGGAGCTGCGCCGCACGGCGCCCGTGCACTTCGCCGCCGGGCTCGGCGTGTACTTCCTGACCCGGTACGCCGACTGCCGGGCGGTGCTGACCGGTTCGGCGTTCGCCGCGCCCGACCCGTGGACGCTGTCGGCGCGGTAGGCGCCGTACCGGGTGCGTGGCGGTCGCACCCGGTACGCGTCAGGCGCTGACCGGCTCCTTCGGCGGGGCGAGCGCCGCCCCGACCTGCTTGGTCCGCGGCCCGAAGACGGCGAGGACGACGGAGCCGAGCAGCCAGGTGCCGGCGATGAAGAGGAACACGCTCTGGTAGCCGGAGCCGTTGTAGAGGCCCGCGATGATCAGCGGCCCCGCCGCGTTGGAGAGCCGGCCGAGGCCGTACGAGACGCCGGTGCCGAGCGACCTGCCGTGCGTGTCGAACAGCTCGGGCGAGTACGCGTAGCCGAGCGCCGTGTAGCCGCGCTCGAAGAGGTTCACCAGGAAGCCGAAGACGACGATCAGGACCGGGTTGAACGTCAGCCCGTACAGCAGGCCGCACACGGCGATGACCGCGCCGAAGGCCACCAGGCACCACTTGCGCTCGAAGCGGTCCGTGACGAGCGCGGCGATGTACGAGCCGAGCGGCGCGCCGACCGTGCTGAGCGCCACGTAGAACACGGACTTCTCGACGCTGAAGCCCTCCTTCGCCAGCAGGGTCGGGGCCCAGCTGGAATAGCCGAAGAACCCGATGGTCTGGGTGACCCAGAGCACGATCAGCAGCAGCGTCGGCAGCAGGTACTTCTTCTGCAGCAGGATGCGCAGCGGCGCCTTCCGCAGGACCGGCGGGTCCGTGGGCGGCGCGGGCTCGGGAAGCGGGCCCTTTTCCGCGGCGATCTCCGTTTCGAGTTCCGTCAGGATCGCGTCGGCCTTGGCGTGCTCGCCCCTCGCCTCGTACCAGCGGGGGGATTCCTTCAGGTGCCGGGCGAAGAAGAGGTAGACGATGCCGAGGGCGCCCCACAGGTACACCAGGCGCCACGACCAGTCGTTGACCGGGACGACGGCGCTCGCGACGAAATTGGTGACGGGTGTGCCGCAGATGCCGATGACGATCGCGTACGCCTGGAACTTGCCGCGGAGTGCGGAGGGGAAGAGTTCGCTGACGTAGATCACGGCGACGACGGTCATCGCGGACAGGCCCGCGGAGGTCAGCACCCGGAAGACGCCGAGGGAGACGACGTCCCAGGAGAACACCGAGGCCAGCGAGAAGACGCTGAAGAACACGGTGGTGATGTTGAGCGCCGTCCTGCGGCCGAGCCTGTCGGCCATCCAGCTCGCGACGACGGACCCGAGGAACATGCCGACGAACGACAGCGAGGTGACGTACGCCACCTGGTTCACGGTGACGCCCCACAGCTTGATCAGCCGGGGTGCCGTCACCGCGAAGCTGTTGATGTCCGCGAATTCGAAGAAGTAGGCGAAGGCCACCGCGACCAGGGTTATCTTGTGGAATCTGGCGATCGGTAGCCGGTCGAGCCGGTTCTTCGCATTGGAGTGCAGCATGGGGAGCCCCTTTTTCGGTGTGGGTGCGGAAGGGGCTCAGGCGTTTTCGCCGGGCCAGTAGAGCCGCATCGGATTGTCCACGAGCAGCTTCTGCCGCAGTGCGGAGGTTACGGCCACCCTGGGCACGTAGTCGACAAGCAGTCCGTCGTCCGGCATGTGGTCCGTGAGGTTCGGGTGCGGCCAGTCCGTGCCCCACAGTACGGAATCCGGGAATTCCTCGACGACCTTCCTGCCGAAGGGCACCACGTCCGCATAGGGCTCGCGCTCCCCGTCGAGCGCGGGGCGCCCGGTGGCGGTGAGCCGCTCCGGGCAGGTCACCTTGACCCACACGTCGCCGCGCTCCACGAACCGCAGGAACCGCGCGAAGTCGGGCCCGTCCACCGGCTTCGTCACGTCGGGGCGTCCCATGTGGTCCACGACGAGCGGGGTGGGCAGCGCGGTGAAGAAGGACGCGAGGTCGGCGAGGTCCTCGCTCTCGAAGTAGATGACCACGTGCCAGCCGAGCGGCGCGATGCGCGCGGCGATCGCCGCGAGGTCCTCCTTGGGCGCCGCGTTGACCAGGCGTTTCAGGAAGTTGAACCGCACCCCGCGCACACCTGCCGCGTCCAGCTCCGCCAGCTCGGCGTCGGTGACGTCGGGCCGTACGGTCGCGATGCCGCGCGCCCGGCCGCCGGACGCCCGCACGGCGTCGACCATGGCGCTGTTGTCGGCGCCGTGGCAGGTGGCCTGCACGATGACGTTGCGGCTGACGCCGAGGTGGTCGCGGAGGGCGAACAGCTCGTCCTTGCCCGCGTCGCACGGCGTGTACTTGCGCTCCGGCGCGTAGGGGAACGCGGCGCCCGGCCCGAAGACGTGGCAGTGCGCGTCGACGGTCCCCGCGGGCAGGGCGAAGGCCGGGACGGACGGGTCCTTGTACCAGTCGAGCCAGCCGGGCGTCTTGGTGAAGGCGCCGCTCATGCCGCTCCCCCCTGCCCGCCGCCGACGTAGCGCAGGCCGGCCGCCCGCAGCGGCTCGCGCATGTCGTACATGTCGAGGCCGAGCTCGCCCGCGGCGAACCGCTGCCGCTTGCCCTCCTCGTTCTCCTCGCGTTTGCGCCCGGCGGCCGCGACCTCGGCGGCGCGCTCCGCCGGTACGACGACGACGCCGTCGGCGTCGGCGGCGACGACGTCTCCCGGGCGCACCAGGGCGCCCGCGCAGACGACGGGGATGTTGACGGAGCCGAGGGTCGCCTTGACGGTGCCCTTGGCGTTGACGGCGCGGCTGAAGACGGGGAAGTCCATCTCCTCCAGCGCTGCCACGTCCCGGCAGCCGCCGTCGATGACCAGGCCCACCGCGCCCCTGGCGCGGGCCGAGGTGGCGAGCAGCTCGCCGAAGAAGCCGTCCTCGTTCTCGGTGGTGCAGGCGGCCACGAGCACGTCGCCCGGCCTGACCTGCTCGACGGCGACGTGCAGCATCCAGTTGTCCCCCGGCTGGAGCAGCACGGTCACGGCCGTACCGCAGAGGGCCGCGCCGTGGTAGACGGGCCGGATGTACGGGCGCATGAGGCCGGTGCGGCCCATCGCCTCGTGGACGGTGCTGACGCCGAGCGGCGCGAGCGCGTCGACGCCTGCGCGGGAGGCGCGGCTGATGTCCTGGTGGACGACTCCCAGTTCGTACATGGTGGTGTGCTCTCTCTGCGTCAACGCCCCTGCTGCTTGAGCAGGGTGTCGAGACGCGGGTAGACGGCGCGGACGTTGTGTTCCTGGATCTCGGCCAGGGCCGTGGCGCCGAGCCCCGCGGACTCGACGTAGCGGCGGGTGTCGTCGAAGTGGTGGCCCGAGCAGGGGTCGATGTCCCGGACGGCGCCGATCATCTCGGAGGCGAAGAGGATGTTGCGGCGCGGCACGACATCGAGGAGCAGGTCGATGCCCGGCTGGTGGTACACGCAGGTGTCGAAGAAGACGTTGCCGAGGACGTGCTCCTCCAGCCCGGGCTTCTTCAGCGCCATCGCGAGGCCCCTGAAGCGCCCCCAGTGGTACGGGACGGCGCCGCCGCCGTGCGGGATCACCAGGCGCAGCGTGGGGAAGTCCTTGAACAGGTCGCCCTGGATCAGCTGCATGAAGACGGTCGTGTCGGCGTTGAGGTAGTGCGCGCCCGTGGTGTGGAAGGCCGGGTTGACGCTGGTGCTGACGTGCACCATCGCCGGGAGGTCGTACTCCACCAGCTTCTCGTACAGCGGGTACCAGGACCGGTCGGTCAGCGGCGGCGCGGTCCAGTGCCCCCCGGAGGGGTCCGGGTTGAGGTTGACGGCGACCGCGCCGTACTCCTTGACGCAGCGCTCCAGCTCGGGCACCGAGGTGGCCGGGTCGACGCCGGGCGACTGGGGGAGCATCGCCGCGGGCACGAAGCGCTCGGGGTAGAGGGCGGCGACGCGTGCGCACAGCTCGTTGCAGATCGCGGCCCAGCGTGACGAGGTGGCGAAGTCGCCGACGTGGTGCGCCATGAAGGAGGCGCGGGGCGAGAACAGCGTGACGTCGATGCCCCGCTCGTCCATCATCCGCAGCTGGTTGTGCTCGATGCTCTCGCGGATGTCGTCGTCGCTGATGCGCAGGTCGGCGGTGTCCGGCACGGCCGAGGGGTCGGTGAGCCCGGCGATCTGCCGCTCCCGCCAGGCGCCGAGCGCGGGCGGTGCGGTGGTGTAGTGGCCGTGGCAGTCGATGATCATCGCTGTCCCTTCTCGGGGATCATGACGGCACCCGCCATGATCAGACGGGCGGTGCGCAGCAGCGCGGACTTGGTGACCCGCTGCGGGTCCTCGGCGTCGAGGCCGAGCGCCACGCTGAACTCGCCCGACGGGTGCTCGACGGAGACCGTGACGTCGGCGCCCGGCGCGGCGGCGACGCCGGCGACCGCATGGGCGACGCTGCCGTCGAGCACGCAGGCGGTGGCGGCGGTGACGGCGGCGAGCACGCCGATGGACTCGTGGCAGACGTGGGGGATGAAGCTGCGGGTGCTCAGGGTGCCACCGTGCGCGGGCGGCGCGACGAGCGTCATCTTGGGATAGTTCTTCGCGGTCACGTCGCCGAGGCCCATCAGCTTCCCGCAGGTCAGCCGCAGGTCCTCGACGCGGGCCTTGAGCTCGTCGTCGGCGTCGAGCCGCGCCGCGCTCTCGTAGCCGGTGCGGCCGAGGTCGGCGGCGGCCACGATCACCAGGGGCTGGCCGTTGTCGATGCAGGTCACGTCGACGGGGCCGACACCTGCGACCTCGACGCGGTCCCGCACGTGCCCGGTGGGCAGCAGGGACGCGCAGACCGAGCCCTCGGTGTCGAGGAAGCCGATGGTGACGGGTGCGGCGGTGCCGGGGACGCCGTCGATCCTCGCGTCGCCCCCGTACGCCACGTAGCGGCGTCCATCGGGGCCGAGCGGGGTCCTGACGGTGATCTCGGCGGTCAGCCCGGTGTTCAGCGTGAGGACGCGGGCCGTGGTCTCGTCGCCCGAGGGCGTGAGCAGCCCGGACTCGACGGCGAAGGGCACGACGGCGGCGAGCATGTTGCCGCAGTTGGGCGTGGTGTCCACGAGGTCACTGTCCGGCTGGAGCTGGCAGAACAGGAACTCCAGGTCGACGCCGTCGCGGGCGCTGCGGTCCACGATCCCGGCCTTGCTGGTGAGCGGGTGCGCGCCGCCGAGCCCGTCGATCTGGCGCGGGTCGGGCGAGCCGAGCGCGGCCAGCAGGACCGCGTCGCGGCCCGCGGTGTCCGCGGGCAGGTCGGCGGCGCGGAAGAACGGGCCGCGCGAGGTGCCGCCGCGCAGGAACCAGCAGGGGATCGCGGTCTGGCCGCCCGGTGGCGGCGGCTCTGACGGGTCCGCGTGGCGGGCCGTCGTGGGTTGCGTCATTGCTCTCCCCTTCGCTGGTGCTGCTCGTCAACATAACCATCGACGAAATTGTTGACAATAGCTTCGATGAAAGAGTCGTCAAGGTCGGGTGCGGATAGACTGCGCCCACATGCGGCCCGAGGTGCGGGCCACGGAGCGGGGAGGACGACGCGTGGCGGACAACCGGGTGACCGGTCAGGAGGGGCGCCGCCTCGTGAGTACGGCGATCCGTCGGGCGCTCTCCGCGGGCGACCTGGTGCCGGGCCAGCGCCTGGTCGAGCAGGAGCTGTCCGAGAGCCTCCACGCGACCCGCAACTGCGTGCGCGAGGCGCTCCAGGACCTCGCGGCCGAGGGCCTCGTCGAGCTGGTGCCGCGCCGCGGCGCGCGCGTCCGCGTCGTCTCCGTCGAAGAGGCCATCCAGATCACCGAGTGCCGCGCCGCCCTCGAAGGCCTCTGCGCACGCCGCGCCGCCGAGCACGCACCGGCGGAGCAGCGCGAGGGCCTGCGCCGGATCGGCACCCGCATGCGGGAGGCCGTCGCGGGCGGCGACCTCAACACCTACTCCGCGCTCAACCGCGAACTCCACGCCCGCATCGCCGAGATGAGCGGCCAGAAGGTCGCGGGCGGGCTGCTTGACCGGCTCAAGGGCCAGATGGTCCGCTACCAGTTCCGCCTCGCGCTGCGCCCCGGCCGCCCCACCAAGTCGCTGCCGCAGCACCTCGCGATCATCGAGGCCGTCGTCACCGGCGACGGGCACGCAGCGGAGGCCGCCGCCCGCGCCCACCTCGACAGCGTCATCGAGGAGCTGCGCGCCACGCCCGCGGCCGAGCCCGCGGGGGCCGCGGCGCTCAGCGCGGGGGCCTGAGGCCCTCGGGAGCCCTCGGGGGCCTGAGGGCCCTCGGAGGCGGGACGCTCAGGGGCGGGCGCGCCGCGCCCCCCTGCCGTCGGATGGAGCAAGCGACTACTCCCCCAAGGGGACGGGACCCCGTCCCGACATGCCGGTGCCCCGCGGCCGCCCGACGATGACGGACGTCACGGGCCGGCCGAATCCGTTCGCCTGCGCCCCCACTCCCCGAGGAGACGAGGAGACGCAGAGAGCCATGAAGAAGTCCGGCACCTCACAACTGTTCAGAGAGACCGCGGCGGAGTTCGTCGGCACGATGGTCCTGCTCCTGCTCGGCGCCGGCGTCGTCGCGCAGGTCATCGCGGGCGGTGCCCTCACCTCCCCGAAGGGCGGACTCGGCGACCACGACAGCATCTCCTGGGCCTGGGGCCTCGGCGTCACCTTCGGCGTCTACATCGCGGCCCGCCTCAGCGGCGCCCACCTCAACCCCGCCGTCACCCTCGCGCTCGCCACGTTCCGCGGCTTCCCCTGGGCCAAGGTCGCGCCGTACGCGCTGGCCCAGACGGCGGGCGCGTTCGCCGCCGCGCTGCTGGTCCGCTGGAACTACACCGAAGTGCTCGCCAGGGCCGACCCCAAGCACTCCTTCATGACGCAGATCGTCTTCTCCACGCTCCCAGGCAACGGCTCCACCACGGCGGGCGTCCACGAGTGGGGCGCCTTCCGCGACCAGGTCATCGGCACGGCGCTGCTGCTCCTGCTGATCTTCGCCATCACCGACATGCTGAACACCCCGCCCAAGGCCAACCTGGCGCCGTTCATCATCGGCCTCGTCGTCGTCGCCATCGGCATGGCCTTCGGTACGAACGCGGGCTACGCCATCAACCCGGCCCGCGACTTCGGCCCCCGCCTCGCCAGCTTCCTCACCGGCTACCACTCCGCGTGGCGCGACCAGTGGGGCAACCTCTACTTCTGGGTGCCGATCGCCGGGCCCCTCATCGGCGGGCTCATCGGCGGCGGCTTCTACACGTACGTCATCCAGCGCTGCCTGCCCACGGCCGAGCCCGAGCCGCCGGGCCGCGTGCCCCGCTCGGAGCCCTGAGCCCTGAGCCCTGAGCCCTGAGCCTGAGCCCCGGGCCCCGGGCCCCTGTCGTGAGGCGGGTTCCTGACACCGGGGGCCGGCCCGCAGCGGCCGGCCCCCGGTGTCAGGCCCCGGTACGGGTCATGCCGCCGTCGACATGCAGGATCTGGCCGGTGACGAACCCGGCGTCGTCGGAGACGAGGAAGGCGAGGGCGCCCGCGAGGTCCGCGGGCACCGAGCGGCGCCTGATCGTCTGCATCGCCGTGATCCGGGCGAGCACCTCCTCGGCCGACGGGCGGTCCGCCCGGTCGCGGCCGAGGAACCCCTCCGTCGCCACCAGCCCCGGGGCGATCGCGTTGACCGTGACACCGCTCTCGCCGAGCTCGTTGGCGAGCGCCCGGGTGAGCGCGTGCACCGTGCCCTTGCTCGTCAGGTACGCGAGGTCGCGGTTCTGGGTCGCGGTGATCCCCGAGCCCGCGTTGACGATCCGGCCCCACCCCGCGGCGCGCATGCCGGGCGCGAACGCGCGGGCGAACAGCAGGATCGCCTCCACGTTGACCGCCTGCACCGCGCGCCACAGCTCGACCGTCACCTGGTCGAGGTCGGTGAAGGGGAAGACGGCGGCGTTGTTGACGAGGATGTCGCACCGCCCGTACCGGTCGATGACCGTGTCGACCGCCGCGTCGACCTGCGCGGGGTCGCCGATGTCGCACACCAGGCCGAGGTGGTCGCCGCCGCCCCCCAGCTCCCGCACGCCGTCCGCCGGGTCCACGACGTCGACGGCGACCACGTGCGCGCCGTCCGCGGCGAGCCGCCTGCAGTACCCGTACCCGATGCCCCGCGCCGCGCCGGTCACCACCGCGGTCCTTCCGTCAAGCGCCACGGGTGAGCTCCAGTCCCAGCCGGCCCGCGAGCCCGAAGTAGTCCTCCAGATGCCAGGTACGCACGATCAGGCCGCCGGCCAGCTGGTGGAAGTCCGACGCCCGCAGCTCGACCTCGCGGCCCGTCCCCTCGACGCCGAGCAGCGGCCCGGTGTGCAGGCCGCGGGCGACCGAGCGCACGGCCACCATGTCGCCGGACGCGACAAGGTGCTCGACCGTGACGGCCAGGCCGGAGAGGACGCCGCTCAGGTGCTCGACGGTCTTCTTCCACCCGTCGGGGCCCGGCCCGGTGTGCAGGGCGGGGACGGCCTCCCACCCGGGGGCGAGCGCCCCGTCGACCAGTTCCGTGTCACCGCAGGCCAGGGCCTCGTAGAAGCGCCTGACCGCGGTCTCGTTGTCCGTAGGCATGCACACCACGCTAGGAACGCACGCCCTCTGTGATCAAAGTCCTGTTCCGTATGACGTCATACGCTTCGGGCATGACGGATCGCGATCTCGACCTCCGGCTCGTGCGCTACTTCACCGTCGTCGCGTCCCATCTGCACTACGGCCGCGCCGCCGCAGAACTGCGCGTCGCGCAGCCCTCGCTGAGCCGCCAGATCACCCAGCTTGAGGCCCTGGTGGGGGCGCGGCTCCTCGACCGCACGCGGCAGGGCACCCGGCTCACCGAGGCGGGCGAGGCGTTCCTGCCCCGCGCCCGAGAGCTGCTGCGCTCCTGCGAGCAGGCCGTCGCCGCCGCGCGCCGCGCCGCGCGGCCCAGCCGGATCACCGTCGGCTACACCGCGGGCCTCATCGTCACCCCCGCGGTCGAGGACCTGCGGCGCAGGCACCCCGACGCCGAGGTCCGCACGCTGCACCTGGAGTGGGACGAGCCCCGCGAGGCCCTGCTCGCCCGCCGCGTCGACGCCGTGGTCACGCGGCTGCCGCTGCGCACCGCGGACCTGCGCGTGACGGTCCTCCACGACGAGCCGAAGCTGCTCCTCGTACCGGTCGGGCACCGCCTCGCGGGCGCGGAGTCCGCCACCCTCGACGACATCGAGGGCGAGCCCGTACCCCGCTTCCCCGACCCGGAGTTCGACGCGTACTGGCGCATCGACCCGCGGCCAGGCGGGCGCCCCGCGCCGGACGGCCCCCGGGTCGAGTCCATCGAGGACAAGCTCGAATGTGTCGCCGCGGGACAGGCCGTGGCCATCGTCCCTGCCGCCCTGTACGCGGGCGGTGTGCGCCCCGACCTCACGACCGTTCCACTGCGCGGGGTCGAGCCCGGCCATGTCGTCGTCGCGACCCGGGCAGCGGACCGCGGCCGGCTGGTGGCCGCGCTGTGCAGGGCGGCGCGTGAGCGGCTGACCGGGTGACGCGGTGCGCAGTGACGCGGTGCGCAGTGACGCGGTGCGCACCCCGGCAGGGCGACCGCCTCCCCGTGCGACCGCTTCCCCGTGCGACCGCCTACCGTGCGGCGGGCTCCTCGCAGGCGGGGCCGTCCCGCCACAGCTGGTCGGCGGTGCCCGCGGCGAGATGGCGGGCGTAGAGCGTGACCTTGCCGTGGATGGTGTCGAGGGCCTCCTGGAGGTCGGCCATCTGCTGCCGCACCCGGGTCTCGTGCCGGTGCAGCAGCTCGTACCGCTCGGCCTCGTTGCCCGGGCCCTTGCGCACCAGCTCCACGTAGTGCCGGATCTCGGGCAGCGGCATCCCCGAAGCCCGCAGCTTGGCGCAGACCCTCAGCCAGTCCACGTCCTCCCGGGTGTACACCCGCCGCCCTGCCGCGTTGCGCCGCACCTCGGCGAGCAGCCCCTCGTCCTCGTAGAAGCGCAGAGTGTGCGTGGCAAGGCCGGTGCGCGCGCTGACCTCGCCGATGCTGAGGGCCGCCTCGTCGGTGTCCTTCATGCCTCCACTGTACGGGCTTGACCTCAAGTCGACTTCAACTCCTAGCGTCGAAGACACACCTCGACGGAAGGAACACCATGGCCACCACATGGTTCATCACCGGCACGTCCTCCGGCTTCGGGCGCCTGCTCACCGAGCGGCTGCTCGCGCGGGGCGACCGCGTCGCCGCGACCCTGCGCAGGCCCGAGGCGCTCGACGACCTGCGCGCCGAGCACGGCGACCGCCTCTGGACCGCACGGCTCGACGTCACCGACACCGAGCGGGTGCACCGCGTCGTGGACGACGCGTTCGCGGCGCTCGGCACCGTCGACGTCGTGGTCAACAACGCGGGCCACGGCGTCTTCGCCTCCGTGGAGGAGGCCGCGGACGAGCAGATCCGCCGGGTGATCGACACCAACCTGCTCGGCTCGATCCACGTCGTACGCGCCGCGCTGCCGCACCTGCGCGCCCAGGGGCACGGGCGGATCATCCAGGTCTCCACGGCGGGCGGCCAGACCACGTACCCCAACTTCGGCTACTACCACGCCTCGAAGTGGGGCATCGAGGGCTTCTGCGAGACCGTGGCCCAGGAGATCGCGCCGTTCGGCATCGGCCTCACCATCGTCGAGCCCGGCGCGACCCCGACCGGCTTCGGCGGCTCACTCGACACCGCGCCCGTCATGCCGGAGTACGAGGACACCCCCGCGGGCGAGGTGCGGCGCGCGCTCGCGAACGGCGCGTTCCCGCTGCCCAACGACGCGGAGAAGATCGCCGCCGCGATGATCGACCTCGCCGACTCCCCGAAGCCCCCGCTGCGCCTCCCCCTGGGCGTCGACACCTACGCCGACGTCCACGCGGCCCTCACCGCCCGCCTGTCCGAACACGAGTCCCACCGGGAGATCGCCCACTCGGTCGCATCGACGTGACGCGCCCGGGGCGCGCGGACGCCGGTCAGGCGGCGACACCGAGTTCCGTGCGGGTCCGCCGGACGAACTCCCGGACAGCCGGTTCGCGCCGCCAGGGGGCGAGGGCGCTGTGGAATTCGCGGACGTAGTCGAGGGCCCGGGTGGACCGGACGCGGGCGAGGATGTCGACGCTGCGGTTGCCGAGTTCGAGGCCGTGGTCGAGGTCACGTGCCTGGAGGTGGGCGGTCCCGACGATGGCGAGCCGCATGCCGACGGAGCGGGTGAACACGCCGGAGGGCATGGCGGCGGCCTGCCGGTTCCACGCGAGGGCCGCCTTGGGGTTCTTCAGATCCCGGAAGATCTCGGCGGCGTCCGCCGAAAGACGGGCATGGTGGTAGAAGTCGATCCAGGCGGGTTCGTCGCCGCTGCCGTCCTTCGCCCGCCCCAGGAGGTCCTCGGAGACTTCCAGCGCCCGCGCGGCGGCCCTTGCGTCGTTCTCCCGGGCATGGGCCCGTGCCTCGATCAGCTTGGTGAACGCCAGCACTCGGGGGACGGCCCGGCCCCTGGCCCGCTCGAAGGCGCCCTCCGCCATGTCCACGGCCTCGGATGCGAAGCCCCGCATCAGGGTCTGCAGGGCCATGGTGGTCAGCACGTAACAGCCCAGCTGTACGTCGCCGCCGGCGCGAGCGAGGCGCAGAGCCTGGATGAAGTGCCGCTGAGCGGCGTCGTGCCGGCCGACGTCGAAGGCTGTCCATCCCGCCAGCCTCGACAACTCGGCGGTGACGGAGAAGAGTTCGCGGCCGACCTCGTCGGAGAAACTGCCCTGGAGCAGCGGGCCCGCGCGCTGGTCGAGGCAGCCGGTGACGGAGTTCGCCTTCCAGTTCCCGCCGCCGTACTTGGAGTCCCAGCGACGGGCGTCGTCGGCGGCTTCGCGCAGTTCGTCCAGGTCGGAGCGGCCCACCCGCTTTCCGCCCGCGTGGTCGGCGGTCTCATCGGCGGGGGTGACGAGCCATCGGGTGACGGGAGTGCTGAAGGCGGAGGCGGCGAAGCCGGATCCGGCCAGGAAATCGCGGCGGTTCACAGAACTCCAGAACGAAGTGGCGGCGCAGACGGCGTCGGCAGGGTCTCGCGGGAAATCCAACCCCACGCCCGCGTCGATTGTCTCCGCCTCGCCCATACCGATCTCACCGAGCCCGACAGACCGGCCGAGCCTCTCGCCGATGGCCTGGGAGAGCAGCTTGGGGACCGGCCACTTGGGCGTCATCCCCCGCCTGCACCAGTTCGCCACGGACGTATGCGAGTAGTCGGTCTCTATTCCAGTGGCACGGGCGAGCTGGTTGACGCGCAGAGCCAGGGACTTGTGGCTCGCGCCGCTGGCTTCAATGAGCCGGGCCAGGCCCGCGTTGGGCGGGCGGGCCCGGCGCATGGTCGATGCCACGACTCTCCTCCGTGCCGGTGACCGGACCACGCACGGCTCGAACGGGCAGTTGAGCGCGTATGTCCGTACTCGGCGGAGCACAAGCGCCGCACGCAACCGGAAACGACGAGTCATACGTGTTCCGCGTGGTGGGTCACCGACGATATTCCTCCGCAGGCCGCCGCGAACCGCGTTTGCGAGTTGTGAGCCCCCTTGCGAGCCCTCCCCGCGATCTCGGCGGGCCGCTGTGATGAGAGCACGGGCCGCCACCAGAACTCGGACGAATCGCCGTCCGGCGGCGGCCGCAGCCAGGGCATCACCACACTCGGGGGAGAACCGGACATGTGCGGAATCGCAGGACTGGCCGGCGCGGATGCCGCCCGCCACGAGCGCACCGTCGGCGCGATGGGCGCTTCGCAGGCGCACCGGGGCCCGGACGGCACCCGGCACGTCGCAGCGAGCGACGGCAGGGCCGTACTGGCCATGAACACGCTCCTGATCGTCGACCCGCAGGCCACGCCCGGCCCCTACCTCGACCGCAGAACCGGGGTGCTGCTGGCCTTCAACGGGGAGATCTACAACTACCGTCAGCAGGCCGCCGCCTGGGGCATCCGGCTCGGTCCGGGGGATACCGACGCCCACTTCGTGCTGCGCGCCTGGGACAAGCTGGGCCCGTCCTGCCTGGACGGCCTCGACGGCATGTTCGCCCTGGCCGTCCACGACCCACGCCCCGGGAAGCTGTTCCTGGCCCGCGACCGGCTCGGCGAGAAGCCGCTCTACTGGCGTCTGGACGGCGGACGGCTCGCGTTCGCCTCCGAAGTCACCACCCTGACCGGCTACGGCCCGGCGCCGCTGATGCTGCGGCCGGAGATGCTGGCGATCGAGACGCCGGTCGGCGTCGACACCCCTTTCCAGGGCATCCAGATGCTGGCCCCCGCCACCTTGCTGACCTTCGACATTGCCACCGGCTCACTGGACCACCATGTCTACTGGCGCCTGGAGGACCTGCAGCCGTTCACCGGGTCCTACCGGGAAGCCCTGGCGGAGTTCTCAGCCGTCCTGGCCGAGCAGGTCCCGCTGCGGACCCCGGCCCGCGACTTCGCCCTCTTACTCTCCGGTGGCCTCGACTCCTCCGTGCTGGCCCACCTGATGCGGCCACCGGTCTGCGTCACCGTCCGCTACCCCGGACAGGACCGCCTCGACGAGTCGAGGACCGCCGCGGGGATCGCCTCCGACATCGGCGCCGAGCTGATCGTGATCGAGCCCGACCCCCTCGACTTCACCAAGGCCCTGCCGCACATGATGTCCGCGTTGGACTACCCGATGGGCAACGCGTCCACCTTCTCCGAGCACATGGCCTATCGGAAGATCGCCGGCCTCGGACTGAAGGTCGCCGTCGGCGGTCTCGGGCCGGACGAGTTCCTGATGGGCTACGTACGCCACTCGCTGGTCCTGCTCGGTCCCGACGCTGTCCTGGATGCCGGGATGGATGCCTACCGGCCGCTGGCGGCCAAGCTGACGCACACAGCCGGCGGGGGCCTTGCGGCCGCCGAAGCGGCCACCCGGCTCGTCCTGCGCGGCCCCGACCCCGAGCGGCGAATCCACGACCTGGTGGCCAGCGCGATGGAGCGGGCTGACGGGGACCCGGCCCGCGCGCTCACCCTCGCCGACCTGGCGACCGCCTGGCGGCCACTGGTCATGACGAGCGACAAGCTCGCCTCTGCCTGCGCCATCGAGCGCCGGTCTCCCTTCCTGGCCCGGGAGCTGGTCGAGCTGTCCTACCGACTGCCGCAGGAGCACAAGATCCGTCACCCCGTCGAGGGCAAGCGGATCCTGCGGGACGCTGCGAAGGCCCTCGGGCTGCCGCGGGAGGTCTGGGGCAGCCGGGACAAGCTCGGCTTCGCATCCCCGGTCCCGTCCTGGCTGAACGGGCAGCTCGCAGCCTGGGCAGACGCCCGGATAAGCCACGCCCTCGCCCAGGCGCCGGCCGTGATGCGGCCGCTGCTGGAAGGCGGCTTGCGGCCGGGCGGGCAGTTCGACCGCACCCGTATGCAGGCCCTCATGGCGGCGGCCTGGCTGTGTGACCGGACAGCAACGGCTGCAGCATGACCTTCCCCCGCCTCGCTACGGTGCCCGGATGCACCTGGACACCACCGGCGACAGCCCGGCCGCCACCCGCGGCGCCGTCGCGATCATCGCCAACCGCCGCGGCGAACTCCTCCTTCACCTGCGGGACAACCTGCCCGGCGTGATCGCCTGGCCGAACCACTGGAGCGTCCTGGGAGGCGGCTGCGACCCTGGTGAGGGCCCCTACGCGACGATCGTCCGTGAGCTCGACGAGGAAGCGGGCCTGGCCGTCGACGGTCTCACCGAGCTGTTCGAGATGCGCGACGAGCACGGCTCCGGGCAGCTGATCACATTCTTCGCCGCCTCCTGGGACGGCGACGAGACACAACTGCCCCTCGCCGAGGGCGTCAAGCTCCAGTTCCTCGCTCCCGAAGACCTCACATCCCGCACGGTCCCGCCGTTCATCAGGGACGGCATCAACCGCTATCTGGCCGCCCGGCCCGCCTGAGCACGCCGCCCTTCCGGGCGGTGCTGAGAAGTGGAGCCGCCGGCGGTCTCCACTTCGCAAAGGAATCGCTCATGAAGCTCACCTTCGTCGGCTGCGGCTACCTCGGCGCCACCCACGCGGCCTGCATGGCCGAACTGGGCCACGAGGTTCTCGGCATGGACTCCGACACGGACAAGGTCGCGATTCTCAACTCCGGCAAGGCCCCCTTCCGCGAGCGAGGTCTCGACGAGATGCTCACCCGCCACACCTCATCGGGACGCCTGAAGTTCACCGCCTCCTATGCGGAGGCCGCGGCCTTCGCCGACCTCCACTTCATCGGTGTCGGCACCCCCGAGCGAGCAGACGGGGACGGTTACGACCTCACCCATCTCTTCTCCGCCGTCCGCCGACTCGCAGCCTGCCTCAAGAACCCGGCGGTCATCACGGTGAAGTCGACCGTCCCGGTCGGCACTGCGCCTCGCGTCCGTGATCTGCTGCACCAGATCGCCCCGGCCGGCCGAGCCATCGAGGTCGCCTGGAACCCGGAGTTCCTGCGCGAGTCGTTCGCCATCGAGGACACCCTCCGTCCCGACCGGCTCGTTCTCGGTTTCGAGGCCGAACACTCCTGGGCCGAAGCAGTGTTGCGGCGGTGCTACGAGGCGGTCGTCCGAGCGGGGACGCCGACGGTCGTCACCGACTGGGCGACGGCCGAGCTCGCCAAGGCATCAGCGAACGCCTTTCTCGCCACGAAGATCTCCTTCATCAACGCGATCGCCGAGGTCTGCGAGGTCACCGGTGCCGACGTGGGCAAGCTCGCCGACATCCTCGGCCACGACGCCCGCATCGGCCGCCGGAGCATGCGCCCCGGCCTCGGCTTCGGCGGCGGCTGCCTGCCCAAGGACCTCCGGGGCTTCGTGGCCCGCGCCGGCGAACTCGGCGTCGAACAGGCCGTGGTGATCCTCCGCGAGGTCGAAGCGATCAACAACCGGCGCCGCGAGCGCGTGGTCGACCTCGCCTGTCGGGAGCTCGACGGCAATGTCGCGGGCAAACGGATCGCTGTCTGGGGCGCCGCCTTCAAACCCGAGACCGACGACATCCGTGACTCGCCCGCTCTCGCCGTCGCCGAGCGTCTGCGTGAACTCGGCGCCACGGTCGTTGTCACCGACCCCCAGGCCCTCGACAACGCTCGCAAGACGCACCCCGAGCTCGACTACGCCGACGACCCGGTCACTGTCGTCGAGGACGCCGACCTGCTGCTGCACCTGACCGAGTGGCCGCAGTACTCCCACATCGACCCACGCAGCCTCGCCGCACGCGCGGTAGCCCCGCGGGTCATCGACGGACGCGGCACCCTCGACGCCGGCGCCTGGCGTCAAGCCGGCTGGACCGTCCGGGCCCTCGGTCGGCCCTGAATTCGGCCCGACAAGGCCGAGTTACCGCCCCGCGTCCCGCGCGAAGGCGGCCCACGCGTCCGGTGCGACGCTCAGCACGGGCCCTGAGGGGTCCTTGGAGTCGCGGACGTACACCGTCTGCGTCGCCCCGTACGCGCGGCACTCTCGACGGCGTACACCACCTCGATGCAGTTGCCCCGGTCGCTGCTGTAGCTGGACTTGAACCACGTCAGTGCCGTACGCGTTACTCTCCCAGTCGTTCCAACAGGCGCTTGGTTTCAAGGGTGTTGAGGGCCTGCGTGCGCGGCATGGCATATCTCTCAGCCAAGAGACTCACGACTTCCGGGTCATCGTGGACTCGGGCGCGGCCGACCAGCTCGGTGTGTCCGACATGGCCGCGGCATCCTTTTCCACATCGAACAGCTGCTGCGTCCACAGGGGCGTCATCGCAGCGTCGGGCATGTGTTCCAGGGCTGCGGCCGCACCCCTTTCGTATCGAGGATTCAGTCCAGCAGCTCTGCCTGATCCTGCTTCAGGAGTCGGCGGCCTTGTCCGATCGAAGCGATGGTGTCCGAAGCCATGACGGCCCTCTCCGCAAGGGACTCCTGCGTGTACCCGTGAGCGGCGTTTCCTGTTGTGCATGCTGCAGGCTCCCTCTCGGGTGTTCACGCGGGGAGGGGCCAGGAGGGCCCCTCGGGGCCGGTGAGCCGGACGCGCTGGGTGTGGTCCGGGGCCACGGTCACACCGAACGCGCTCTGGCCGGGCGCGCCCGGCGCCCGCCATGCCCCGGGCGTACAAGGGGGACGGCGGCGCGCGCTCGGGCACGGGGGCGCGAAGGGCGGGCCGTGCGCGCCGTATCGACGGGGGCCGCGGTGGCGCCTAGCATGAAGTCCGGTGCTCGTCGGCCGGGTTGACCACCCGGCGCAGTGGCGGGGCCGTACGAGACCACAACAGAAACCGGGGGTTCCACCATCATGTCCCAGCGCACACGCCTGTCCGGCGGGAGGGCGCTTCGGGGCCTGTCCTTCGCCGCTCTCGCGACGGCCTTCGCCCTGCCCTTCGGCATCGGGTCGGCCTCGGCCGCACCCGCCGCACCTGCCGCTCCCGCCGCGGCACTCTCCTGCGACACCGGCCGCAGCGCGGTCGACGACTACACGGGCTTCGCCCTGTGCCAGAACACCGGCTCGGCGCCCGTCACCTTCTGGGTCCACCTCGTCTGCGGATGGGCGCCCGACGTGGACGGCAACCACGTCACGGTGGGCCCCGGCCAGAGCAGCCAGTCCACGGCCCACTGCGGCTCCATCGGCACCGGCATCGGCGAGATCAGCGTCGTGACGGCCTGACGCGGCGCGCCCTCCGGCGCGGCAACGACCACGGCGGGAGGCGGCCCCTCGGCGGGCCGCCTCCCGCTCCGTGTGCCCCGGCGTCGGCCGCCCGCGCCGCCGATGAGTTGTCCGCGCTCCTGCGGTCCACCCTTTCGACGAAGGGAGCGCACCATGCGCGAGATCATCCTGTGCACGTTCCTGACGCTGGACGGCGTCATGCAGGCGCCGGGCGGCCGGGACGAGGACACGCAGCACGGCTTCGGGCACGGCGGCTGGCAGAAGCCGGTGTCCGACGACGAGGTCGGCACGGCCGTCGCCGGCTGGTACGAGTCCGCCGACGCGATGCTGCTCGGCCGCAGGACGTACGAGATCTTCGCGGCGTACTGGCCGACCGCCGACCCGGACATGCCGTTCACCCACCGGATGAACGGCATGCACAAATACGTGGCGTCCCGGACCCTGACATCCGTGGACTGGCAGAACTCCACGCTGCTCACGGGCGACGTCGTCGACGCCGTACGCGCGCTGAAGGCGTCCGACGGCGGGGACATCAACGTCGTGGGCAGCGGCGGCCTCGCGCAGACCCTCATGCGGCACGGCCTCGTCGACGAGTACCGGCTGACCGTCCACCCGGTGATCGTCGGCACCGGCAAGCGGCTGTTCGCCGACGGAGCGGTCCCCACCGCGCTCGAACCGGTCAGCGTCTCCACCACCAAGGGCGGCACGGTCGTCGGCGTCTACCGCCCGAACGGCGAGCCGGGCCACGACAGCTACTAGCGCCCCCGGCCCGGCCCGCCCCGACGCCGCCGACAGGGCCGGGGCCGCCGGCCCCCGGGCGCTACTGCTCGCGCGCCGCCGCCGAGGCCTGGGACTGGCCTCGGGCGACGATCTGGCGGAAGGCGAAGTCGGAGATGTCGTCGCCCGCGGTGAAGACGCGCTTGTCCGCGGCGGTGACCGCGCGGCGCGTCTCGAAGCCGCCGACCGTGAAGTAGGCGTAGCGGCCGTAGGAGTTGGTCGTCGTGCGGCAGACCGTGACGCGGCAGAAGACCGGGACGCCCGCGCCGGAGAGCGAGGCCACGCCGCCGCCGGGGCCCTGGTCCTTCACGGCCCGCGCCTGGGACTCGTGGTCGAAGACGGCCACGCCGACCGTGACGGCGACGCCGTCCCTGGTGTAGGTGGCGCGCAGCAGCCGGGTGCAGCCGTGCGCGGTCAGCGACGCGCCGAGCGCGCCCTGGGTGGCGGCGGCGCAGCTCGGGGTGGAAGCGGTGGCGCCCTTGACGTAGGTGCGGCCGCCGATCGTCAGCCGCTTGCCGGGGAAGAGGGTGTCCGTGCCCAGCGGCGCCTTGTCCTTGGCCGCGCTGTCCACGAAGTCCTTCGGGTCCGGCGGCGGCTTGGGCGCGACCGAGGAGAACGACGGCTCGGGCGAGGCCGATTCGCCGGGCAGCGGGGGCAGCGCCTGCGAGGTGCCGGGGCTCGGGCTGCCGTCGGCGTCCGAGGCGCCGCCTGCCGAGACCACGGCCGTCGCGACGATCGCCCCGACCGCACAGGTCGCCAGCGCGATCCCGCCGATCAGGAACCACCGCTTGCGCCGGCCGCGCGCCTCGGAGGCCTCCGCGAGCGCCGACCAGTCGGGCGTGGCGGTGGCGCCCGGCCTGCCCTGCTCGGGCGGCCAGGGCCGCTGCGGCGGCAACGGCCCGGCTCCCGGCCGGGGTTGCCCCGGCTCGGGGCCGTAGGCGGGGCCGTACGGATTCTGCTCGCGCGGCTCGGAGCCGCCGCCCCAGGGGGGTCCCCCCTGCCCAAAGCTCATACCCGGAGTTTACGGCCGGGAGCGGGTGCCGCGGCCCCCGGGGAGCCGGAAAAACGGCTGGGGCGCCGGGCCGCGCGTACCGCACAATGCGCACCATGGGACATCTCGAAGCCGCGCACCTTGAGTACTACCTGCCGGACGGGCGCCCGCTGCTCGGCGACGCCTCGTTCCGGGTGGGCGAGGGCGCCGTCGTCGCGCTCGTCGGCGCCAACGGCGCGGGCAAGACGACCCTGCTGCGGCTGCTCTCCGGGGAGCTCGCGCCGCACGGCGGCACGGTCACCGTCGGCGGCGGGCTCGGGGTGATGCCGCAGTTCGTCGGCTCCGCGGTCGCGGGAGCCGGAGGCGAGGACGAGCGGACCGTGCGCGACCTGCTGGTCTCCGTCGCACCGCCCCGCGTACGGGAGGCGGCGCGCGCCGTGGACGCGGCCGAGCACGCGATCATGACCGTCGACGACGAGCGCGCCCAGATGCGGTACGCGCAGGCGCTCAGCGACTGGGCCGAGGCGCGGGGCTACGAGGCGGAGACCCTGTGGGACATCTGCACCGTCGCCGCGCTCGGCGTCCCGTACGAGAAGGCGCAGTGGCGGCGCGTGCGCACCCTCAGCGGCGGCGAGCAGAAGCGGCTCGTGCTGGAGGCGCTGCTGCGCGGGCCCGACGAGGTGCTGCTGCTCGACGAGCCGGACAACTACCTCGACGTGCCGGGCAAGCGCTGGCTGGAGGAGCGGCTGCGCGAGACCCGCAAGACGGTGCTGTTCGTCTCGCACGACCGGGAGCTGCTCGCGCGCGCGGCCGAGCGGATCGTCAGCGTGGAGCCGGGCCCCGCGGGCTCCGACGTGTGGGTGCACGGCGGCGGCTTCGCCACGTACCACGAGGCGCGCCGCGAGCGGTTCGCGCGCTTCGAGGAGCTGCGGCGCCGGTGGGACGAGGAGCACGCGCGCCTGAAGGCCCTCGTGCTGCGGCTGCGGCAGCAGGCGGAGAACAGCCCCGACATGGCCTCGCGCTACCGCGCCATGCAGACCCGCTTCAGGAAGTTCGAGGAGGCGGGCCCGCCGCCCGAGCCGCCGCGCGAGCAGGACATCCGCATGCGGCTCGGCGGCGGGCGCACCGGCGTGCGCGCCGTGGTCTGCGCGGACCTGGAGCTGACCGGGCTGATGAAGCCGTTCTCGCTTGAGGTCTACTACGGCGAGCGGGTCGCCGTCCTCGGCTCGAACGGCTCGGGCAAGTCCCACTTCCTGCGGCTGCTCGCGGGCGGGGACGTCGCCCACACCGGTACGTGGCGGCTGGGCGCCCGCGTCGTGCCGGGCCACTTCGCGCAGACCCACGCCCACCCGGAGCTGGCGGGACGCACCCTGGTGGAGATCCTCTGGACCGAGCACGCGCGCGACCGGGGCCGCGCGATGTCCTCGCTGCGCCGCTACGAGCTGGCCGCTGCGGGCGATCAGCCCTTCGACCGGCTCTCCGGCGGGCAGCAGGCGCGCTTCCAGATCCTGCTGCTCGAACTGAGCGGGGCGACGGCCCTGCTGCTCGACGAGCCGACGGACAACCTGGACCTGGAGTCGGCCTCCGCGCTCCAGGAGGGTCTTGAGGCGTTCGACGGGACCGTGATGGCCGTCACGCACGACCGGTGGTTCGCCCGCTCCTTCGACCGCTTCCTCGTCTTCGGCGCCGACGGCGCCGTGCGGGAGACGCCGGAGCCGGTGTGGGACGAGTCGCGGGTCGCGCGGGCGCGCTGAGCCGGCCGGCGCGCCGCGGCCCCGCGCCCCGTGCCGCGCCCCGCGCTGCGAAAGGGGTGCGGACCGGGCCGCGAGGGACCCCGGCGCCCGGGGGACTCCGTGGGCGGGGACACCCCCGGAGGGCCGTAAAATCGGGGGTGCCGACCGGATGCGAGGCCGTCAGCGCGTTTTGACCCGTGCGGGTGGGCCCGAGTATCCTGCTGGTTCGTTGTGCGTATTGGCTGTTTCATTCTCACGTGAGGGGCCCTTACGCCGGTCCACCGGGCCGATGACCAGCGGAGCATGAGCGGGTTGCGTCACCTGCTGTCTCCAGGCTGTCGTGATCGTCCGGGTGGCCAGTCAGGACCCATTCACGAAGAAGCGAAGGCTACGACCGTGCGTACGTACAGCCCCAAGCCCGGCGATGTCACGCGCCAGTGGCACATCATCGACGCGCAGGACATCGTCCTGGGCCGTCTGGCGACCACCGCCGCCACCCTTCTCCGGGGGAAGCACAAGCCGATCTACGCGCCCCACGTCGACACCGGTGACTTCGTCATCATCATCAACGCCGACAAGGTGCACCTCTCCGGCAACAAGGCCACGCAGAAGATGGCCTACCGCCACTCCGGCTACCCCGGCGGCCTGCGCTCCGTCCGCTACGACGAGCTGCTGGCCAAGAGCCCGGAGAAGGCCGTCGAGAAGGCCGTCAAGGGCATGCTCCCGAAGAACACCCTGGGCCGCCAGATGCTCAGCAAGCTGAAGGTCTACGCGGGTGACCACCACCCGCACGGGGCGCAGCAGCCCGTCCCGTACGAGATCAGCCAGGTCGCGCAGTAGTTCCGGCCACCCCCTAAGAAGAAAAGAAATCTGAGGAGAATCGTGGCCGAGACCACTGCCGAGCAGACCCCTGTCGAGGGCGAAGAGACCTTCGCCGAGGTGACGACCTTCGAGTCGGAGGCGCCCGTCGAGGGCGAGTACACCTCCGAGTCGATGGCGTCCCGTTTCGGCGACCCGCAGCCCGCCGCGGGCCTGGGCCGCCGCAAGAACGCCATCGCCCGAGTCCGGATCATCCCGGGCTCCGGCAAGTGGAAGATCAACGGGCGCACCCTTGAGGACTACTTCCCCAACAAGGTGCACCAGCAGGAAGTCAACGAGCCCTTCAAGGTGCTTGAGCTCGACAACCGCTACGACGTCGTCGCCCGCATCGCGGGTGGCGGTGTCTCCGGCCAGGCCGGCGCGCTGCGCCTCGGCGTGGCCCGCGCGCTGAACGAGGCCGACGTGGACAACAACCGCGGCCCGCTCAAGAAGGCCGGCTTCCTGAGCCGCGACGACCGCGCCGTCGAGCGCAAGAAGGCCGGTCTGAAGAAGGCCCGCAAGGCGCCGCAGTACAGCAAGCGCTAATCCGTCCCGGAGGTGTCGCGGGCGCGGCGCGGACCCGGTCAGGGGCCGCGCCGGGGCCGTGCGACCCCCCGTACGACGTACATCGTTCGCCCCGGTGGCAGTCAGTGCCGCCGGGGCGTTCGTTTTTATCCAGAGCGCCGGGCGTATAACAGCATCAAGCGCTCAAAAGACATTTCGGAGGGAGAGCTGTGGGACGACTCTTCGGTACGGACGGCGTGCGCGGCGTCGCCAACGCGGACCTGACGGCCGAGCTCGCGCTCGGCCTCTCGGTCGCCGCCGCGCATGTACTGGCCGAGGTGGGGACGTTCGAGGGGCACAGGCCCACAGCCGTGGTGGGGCGCGATCCGCGGGCCTCGGGGGAGTTCCTCGAAGCCGCGGTCGTCGCGGGGCTCGCCAGCGCGGGCGTGGACGTGCTGCGCGTCGGTGTGCTGCCCACCCCGGCGGTCGCCTACCTCACCGGGGCGCTCGGCGCCGACTTCGGCGTGATGCTCTCCGCCAGCCACAACGCGATGCCGGACAACGGCGTCAAGTTCTTCGCGCGCGGCGGCCACAAGCTCCCCGACGATCTCGAGGACCGCATCGAGGCGCTGTACGACACGCACCGCACCGGCGCGCCCTGGGACCGGCCGACCGGCGCGGGCGTCGGCCGCGTCCGCGCGTACGACGAGGGGTTCGACCGCTACGTCGCCCACCTCATCGGGGTGCTGCCCAACCGCCTCGACGGCCTGAAGGTCGTGCTGGACGAGGCGCACGGCGCCGCCGCCCGCGTCTCGCCCGAGGCGTTCGCGCGCGCGGGCGCCGAGGTCGTCACCATCGGCGCGGCGCCCGACGGGCTCAACATCAACGACGGCTGCGGCTCCACCCACCTCGACCAGCTCAAGGCGGCCGTGGTCGAGCACGGCGCCGACCTCGGCATCGCGCACGACGGCGACGCCGACCGCTGCCTCGCCGTCGACGCGGCGGGCGAGGAGGTCGACGGCGACCAGATCCTCGCCGTCCTGGCGCTCGCGCTGCGCGAGCAGGGCGGGCTGCGGCACAACACGGTCGTCGGGACCGTGATGTCGAACCTCGGTTTCAAGCTGGCGATGGAGCGCGAAGGGGTGGCGGTGGTCCAGACGGCGGTCGGCGACCGGTACGTGCTGGAGTCCATGAAGGAGCACGGCTACGCGCTCGGCGGCGAGCAGTCCGGCCACGTGATCATCCTCGACCACGCCACGACCGGCGACGGCACGCTCACCGGCCTGATGCTCGCGGCGCGCGTCGCCGCGACCGGCAGGACCCTGGCCGACCTCGCGGGCGTGATGCGGCGGCTGCCGCAGGTCCTGGTGAACGTCCCCGACGTCGACAAGTCCCGCGTCGCCACCTCGGCCGACCTGGCGGCGGCCGTCACCGAGGCGGAGGCCGAACTCGGCACCACGGGCCGGGTCCTGCTGCGCCCCTCCGGCACCGAGCCGCTGGTGCGCGTGATGGTCGAGGCCGCCGACATCGACCAGGCGCGCTCGGTCGCGGGCCGCCTCGCGGACGCGGTGAAGTCGGCGCTCGGCTGAGCCGGCGCACACGGCGAGGGGGCGCGGATCCGCACGATCCGCGCCCCCTCGTCGCGTGCGCACGTCTAGAGCTTGCGCAGGGAGAGGCGCTGGACCTTGTGGTCGGCGGCCTTGCGCAGGATCAGGGTGGCGCGGCCGCGGGTCGGGGCGACGTTCTCCAGCAGGTTGGGCTCGTTGACGGTGCGCCAGGTCGTGCGCGCGTAGTCGAGCGCCTCGCGCTCCGAGACCCTGGTGTACTTCGTGAAGTACGAGGACGGGTCCTGGAACGCGGTCGCGCGCAGCGTGCGGAACCTGTTCAGGTACCACGCCTCGATGTCCTCGGCCCGCGCGTCCACGTACACGCTGAAGTCGAAGTAGTCGGCGAGCGCGACCCTCGTCCTGCCGTCCTGGCCGGGCAGGGCGGGCTGGAGGACGTTGATGCCCTCCACGATCAGGATGTCGGGGCGCCGCACGACGAGGCGCTCGTCGGGCACGATGTCGTAGATCAGGTGCGAGTAGACCGGCGCGGTGACCTCTTCCCTGCCCGCCTTGATGTCGGCGACGAAGCGGGTCAGCGCGCGGCGGTCGTACGACTCGGGGAAGCCCTTGCGGTGCACGAGGTCCCTGGCCCGCAGCTCCCTCATCGGCAGCAGGAAGCCGTCGGTGGTGACGCGCTCCACCCGCGGGTGCTCGGGCCAGCGCGCGAGCAGCGCCTGGAGGAGGCGGGCCACGGTCGACTTGCCCACGGCCACGCTGCCTGCGACGCCTATGACGAAGGGCGTGCCGCGCTGGGCGCCGTGGCCGCCGCCCGCGTCGCCGAGGAACGTGTTGAGCGCGCCCCGCAGCCCGGCCGTGGCCTGCACGTACAGGTTGAGCAGGCGGGAGAGCGGCAGATAGACGTCCCGCACCTCGTCCAGGTCGATGACGTCACCGAGGCCGCGCAGCCGCTCGACCTCGTCGGCGGTGAGCGGCAGCGGCGTCTTCTCGCGCAGCGCGCTCCACTCGGCGCGCGACAGGTCGACGTACGGGGTCGGCCCGTGGTCGGACTTACGCCGGGCGTCGGGGTGGTGCGCGGGCGACTGCTGGGGCGCGGGAGAGCTGATCACGGGGTCCATTGTCGGCCGGGTCGCTGCGCCTGGCCCCGCCGTGGGCGCCCGGCCGCGGGTCGCGTTCGTCACGTCCGTACGGTTCCGGCGCAGCGGGCGCGGCCCGGCGCCTGCGGCTCAGCGCCTGAACCCGGCGCCTGAAGCGGTCCGGGCCTGTCGGCGCTCAGCGCCTGAAGTGGTCGCCCATCTCCCACCAGCGCGGCACGTGCGTGCGGTCCTTGGGCGGGTTGCGCAGGTCGCGCGCCACGACCACGAGGCCGGCGGTCAGCACCCAGAACATGGCCGCCACCGTGTAGTGCGGATGGGCGGCGCCGAGCTGGTCGAAGGTGGTGCGTACGGCGGCGAGCGCGGCGCCCGCGACCGCGAGGCACGCCAGGTAGAGGCCGGCCGTACGGCCGCGCGAGCGGGTGCGCGCCGGCGCCGGCGCCCGGGTGCGGCTGCTGAGCGCCGAGCCCCGCGGGTCCTCGCCCGCAGGCGGGCGCGGGACGGCCTCCGGGGCGCGCGGCGCGGTACGCAGGGCGGCGCGCGGCGCGGTGGCGGAGAGCGCGGCGTCCAGTGCGGCGATCCGCTCGGGCGTGAGCATCGCGTACAGCGTCGGCTCGACCGCGACCCGCACCCCGTCGGGCCCGGTCAGCACCCGGCCGCCGTCCGGGTGCGCGAGCACCTCGGCGGCCTCGGCGAAGCGGACCGTGGCGAACCCCTCGGGGGTGGCGAGCGTCACGGCCTCGGCGCCCACATGGAGGCGGTCGTCGACCGTGGCGAGCGACCTGTGCCGGGTCGCCGCAGGGTCGGCCGCGGCCCCCGGCTCCTCGGAGAACCGGACGGGCGCGGGGGCGGTCGCGGCGGTGCGGGGGGACGGGGTGCCGGGTGCCCCGGTGGCGGCGTCCCTGCCGGACGGGTCGTGCTGCGGTGGCATGGGCGCACCTCTCCTCGCTGCGTGGTCGGGGCGCTCGGCCCGCTGCCCAGTGTCGCGCGGCCGGGTCACGAACGGGCCTCGGTCAGCGGGCGCGGCCGGTGGCGCCAGGCGCGGGTGAGGCGGGCGGTGAGGTACGCGGTGGCGACCGTGGCCAGTGAGGCGCGGGTGCGGCCGACCCCGGGCGCCCACCAGGCGTAGACCGTCGCAGGGGCGCACACGGCGACCGCCGCGATCCGCGCCGCCCACCAGCCGCGCGGCCTGCGGGTGCGGCGGGTGATCAGCTGCGTGTCCGGCAGCCTGGCCAGCGTCAGCTCGGGCGGCACGGGCGGCAGGCCGAGCGCGGCGACCAGCGAGGAGAGCCGCGCCGCGGGGGCGTTGGAGGCGCGCAGCAGCGCGGTCAGCGGCCGGGCGTCCGCGATGCCGTACGACGCGGCGAGCGCGCGTGCGGTCGCCGCGGCCGTCTCGTGGTCGGGCAGCGGCGCCGCCGGGTCCCACACGTGGTCGGCGAGCCTGCGCCCGCGCTGGAGCAGGGTGAAGCCGTACCGGTCGCCGGTCCTGCGCAGCACCAGCGCGGGACGGCGCACCGCGCGCGTCAGGCTCGCGGTGACCGCGGTGAGCCCGTCCTCGCCCATCAGCGTCGCCCGCCGCGCCGAGGCGCCGCGCTGCGGCAGGCCCGCCGGCACCTCGGCGTACGTCGCGTCGCCGCGCGGGGCTATCCGCAGGTCGGCGCCCGCCTGCCGGGCCGCCTCCGCGACCCGGCGCGGCGCGGCCCGCAGCACCGCGACGGTCACCGCCTCCGCGGTGCGCGCACGCTGCGCGGGCACCGCGCGGCGGCCCGTGAAGAACGGGATGCGCGCCGCCACCTGGAGCCGTACGCCCGCGCGGAACTCCAGGAACTGCTCGCGCGGCGGCCCGAAGTACGCCCACGGGTACTCCGTCGCGTGCGTGCCGAGCGCGCTGAACTGCGCGAGCGACTCCTCGGGGCGGCGCCCGAGCAGCAGCATCAGCGCCAGGTGGTTGCGCACGTCGGCGACCTCGGGGTCGCCCGGCTCGTACGCGCCTGCCAGGGCGAGCGCCCGGTCCACCGCGGCCCGCACCCGCACCCGGGAGATCCGGGAGCGGGCGCCGTCGCCCGGAGCGTCGGCGAGCACGTCGTACTCGACGGCCGCGAGCAGCGGCAGGGCGTGCAGCTTCGAGCCGGGCAGCGCGTTCTGCGCGGCCCGCTCGGCGAAGTCGAACATCTCCTCGTGGGAGCCGTGCCACTTCTCGCACAGGTACTGCAGGGCCGCCACATGGCAGCCGTAGTGGTGCGGCGCGCGCGCGACGGCCTCGGCCCAGTACGCGTCGAAGACCTCGCGCGGCGACTGGCTGCCGGTGGCGTGTTCGAGGGCGAGCTGCCAGGGCACCGGGTCGGCGGGGTTGGCCTCGGCCGCCGCGCTGATCACCGGCACCGCGTCGTCGAGCAGCGCGAAGAACGCCTGGAACTGCTCCTGCGGCACGTCCTTGGCCCGCGCCCCCGTGCGGACCGCCCAGGCGTGCTTGAGGCTCACGGCGGCCCGCAGCAGCGCCGCGTCCGGGTCGTCGGGCTCCCGCTCGAACCAGGCGTCGAGCGCGCCGGGGTTGTGCAGCACGGCCGAGGCGAGCCGCGGCAGCCACGCGCCGCGGTTCTCCCACTCCCCGCCGAGCCGGGTCGCGGCGAGCAGCGCGCGGGCCGGGCCGTGGTCGCCGCGGGCCGCGGCGACCAGGGCGGGGCGCAGCCGCGGTTCCGGCGGGTCGAGGACGACGGAGGTGTCGGGCGGCAGGTCCGTGCCGACGGTGGAACCGTGCCGGAGCATCCGGGGGAGGCTGAGCAGCGAGCGGAGCGTCACGCCCCCATTGAATGCCGTACGGGCCGCCGGCCACCAGGGGAACGGGGCGTTGTCCCCCCGGGGTGGTGCGATCGGGGGCGCCGGGACCCCGGCGGTGCGCAGCGCGCGCCCCCGGGCGCGGGGGGCGCTCCCGGCGCCGCGCCGTGCACCGCGTGCCTGTCCAGGACCGCGCCGCCGTCCCGCTTAGGCTGCCCGGTATGTGCGGAATTGTGGGATATGTAGGTCCTCAGTCGGCGCTCGACGTGGTCGTCGCAGGACTGAAACGCCTCGAATACCGGGGGTACGACTCCGCCGGTGTGGCCGTGCTCGCCGACGGGGCGCTGGCCACCGCGAAACGGGCGGGGAAGCTCGTCAACCTCGACAAGGCGCTCGCCGAGGCACCGCTGCCCGCAGGGAGCGCGGGCCTCGGGCACACCCGCTGGGCCACCCACGGCGCGCCCGACGACACCAACGCCCACCCCCACCTCGACAACGCGGGCCGCGTCGCCGTCGTGCACAACGGGATCATCGAGAACTTCGCCGCCCTGCGCGCCGAACTCGCGGGCCGCGGTCACGCGCTGGCCTCGGAGACGGACACCGAGGTCGTCGCGCACCTGCTCGCCGAGGAGTTCGCCGGGTGCGGCGGCCTCGCCGAGTCGATGCGCCGGGTGTGCCGCCGCCTCCAGGGCGCGTTCACCCTCGTCGCGGTGCACGCGGACGATCCCGGCACCGTCGTCGGCGCCCGCCGCAACGCGCCCCTCGTCGTCGGCGTCGGCGAGGGCGAGGCGTTCCTCGCCTCCGACGTCGCCGCCTTCATCGCGCACACCCGCGACGCCCTCGAACTCGGCCAGGACCAGGTCGTGGAGGCGCGCCGCGACGGCGTCACCGTGACCGGCTTCGACGGCACGCCCGCCGAGGTCCGCGCGTACCGCGTCGACTGGGACGCCTCGGCGGCCGAGAAGGAGGGCTACGCCTCCTTCATGCTCAAGGAGATCGCCGAGCAGCCGCGCGCCGTCGCCGACACCCTGCTCGGCCGGGTCGGCGAGGACGGCACGCTCCACCTGGACGAGGCGCGCATCAGCCCCGAGGTGCTGCGCGAGGCGCGGAAGGTGGTGGTCGTCGCCTGCGGCACGGCCTTCCACGCGGGCCTGATCGCCAAGTACGCGATCGAGCACTGGGCCCGGGTGCCCTGCGAGGTGGAGCTGGCCAGCGAGTTCCGCTACCGCGACCCGATCCTCGACCACCGCACCCTGGTCGTCGCGATCTCCCAGTCGGGCGAGACGATGGACACGCTGATGGCGCTGCGGCACGCCCGCGAGCAGGGCGCGCACGTCCTCGCGATCTGCAACACCAACGGCTCGACCATCCCCCGCGAGTCCGACGCGGTGCTCTACACGCACGCGGGCCCCGAGGTCGCCGTCGCCTCCACCAAGGCGTTCCTCACCCAGCTCGTCGCCTGCTACCTGGTCGCCCTCTACCTCGGGCAGACGCGCGGCAGCACGGACGGCACGGGGATCCGTGCCGCCGTGCGCGAACTCGCCCGCATCCCTGAGGCCCTTGAGCGCACGCTCGCCGCGGCCGGGCCCGTGCGGGACCTCGCGCTGGACCTCGCCGACCAGCCCACCGTGCTGTTCCTCGGCCGCCACGTCGGCCACCCGGTCGCCCTCGAAGGCGCGCTCAAGCTCAAGGAGCTCGCCTACATGCACGCCGAGGGGTTCGCGGCAGGCGAGCTGAAGCACGGCCCCATCGCGCTGGTCGAACCGGGCCTGCCGGTCGTCGTGGTCGTACCCTCGCCGAGCGGGCACCGCCTGCTGCACGACAAAATCGTCTCCAACATCCAGGAGATCAGGGCGCGCGGCGCGCGGACCGTGGTCGTCGCGGAGGAGGGGGACGAGAGCGTGGCACCGTACGCGGACCATCTGGTGCGCGTGCCCGCCGTGCCCCCGCTGCTCCAGCCGCTGGTGGCGACCGTGCCGCTGCAGGTGTTCGCCTGCGCGCTCGCCACCGGGCGCGGCAACGACGTGGACCAGCCGCGGAACCTGGCGAAGTCCGTCACCGTGGAGTGAGCGGCGGCACCGACCGAGGAAGTGGGCGCAGAAGTGATCATCGGGGTGGGGATCGACGTGGCGGAGATCGAGCGGTTCGGGCGGTCCATCGAGCGCACCCCGCAGCTGCTGCGGCGCCTGTTCACCGAGGGCGAGCTGCGGCTGCCGGACGGGGCGCCGCGCGGCACCGCGTCGCTCGCCGCGCGCTTCGCCGCCAAGGAGGCGCTCGCCAAGGCGCTCGGCGCGCCGGGCGGCCTGCACTGGACGGACGCGGAGGTCTGCGTCGAGGACGGCGGCAGGCCGGTGCTGCGGGTGCGTGGCACGGTCGCGGCGCGGGCAGCCGCACTCGGGGTACGGGCCTGGCACGTCTCGCTCAGCCATGACGCGGGAGTGGCGTCGGCCGTGGTGATCGCGGAGGGTTGAACACATGCGGACTGCTTACGGCGTGGAGACGGTACGGGCGGCCGAGCGCGCCCTGATGGCCGAGTCGCCCGAGGGCGCGCTGATGCGGCGCGCCGCCGCCGGGCTCGCCGCCGTCTGCGCGGGCCTGCTCGGCCGGGTGTACGGGTCGCGGCTCGTGCTGCTCGTCGGCAGCGGCGACAACGGCGGCGACGCGCTCTACGCGGGCGCGTACCTCGCGCGGCGCGGCGCCCGCGTCGGCGCGGTGCTGCTCGCGCCCGGCCGCGCGCACGCCGGGGGCCTCGCCGCGCTGCGCCGCGCGGGCGGCAGGGCGCTGGACGCGGGCGGCGAGGCGTACGCGCAGCTCGCGGCCGCCGACCTCGTCCTCGACGGCATCACCGGCATCGGCGGGCACGGCGGGCTGCGGCCCGACGCGGTGCCGCTCGCGCGCGCCGCCCGCGAGAGCGGGGCCGCCGTGGTCGCCGTGGACCTGCCGAGCGGCGTCGAGGCGGGCGACGGCACGGTGCGGGGCGAGGCGCTGCGCGCGGACGTGACCGTCACCTTCGGCGCGTACAAGCCGGGGCTGCTGATCGACCCGGCGGCCGGGCACACGGGCGCGGTACGGCTCGTGGACATCGGGCTCGGCCCGTACCTGCCCGCGGTGCCCGAGGCGGAGGCGCTCCAGCACGCCGACGTGGCGCGGCTGCTGCCGGTGCCCGCGGGCGAGAGCGACAAGTACCGGCGCGGCCTCGTCGGGGTCGTCGCGGGCTCGGCGAAGTACCCGGGCGCCGCGGTGCTCGCCGTCGCGGGCGCGCTGCGCGGCGGCGCGGGCGGCGTGCGCTATGCCGGGCCAGGCGGCGCCGCGGTCCTCGCGCGCTACCCGGAGACGCTGGTCAGCGAGGGCCCGCCGGCGCAGGCAGGCCGGGTGCAGGCGTGGGCGGTCGGACCCGGGCTCGCCGAGGGCCCGGGCCTCGACGACGCGCTCGCCTCCGACGTGCCCGTCCTCGTCGACGCGGACGCGCTGCACACGCTGGACGCGGCGGCGGTGCGGGCCCGCAGCGCGCCGACCGTGCTCACCCCGCACGCGGGCGAGGCGGCCGCCCTGCTCGGCGCCGAGCGCGCCGAGGTCGAGGCGGGCCGCCTCGCCGCCGTACGGGAGATCGCCGCGCGCTACGGCGCGACGGTGCTGCTCAAGGGGTCCACGACCCTGGTCGCCGACCCGGACCCCGGCGTGCCGGTGCGGGTCAACCCCACCGGCACGCCCTGGCTCGCGACCGCGGGCAGCGGCGACGTGCTGAGCGGCCTGACCGGCTCGCTGCTCGCCGCGGGTCTCGCGCCGCGCGACGCGGCCTCCGTCGGCGCGTACCTGCACGGCCTCGCCGCGCGCCTGGCGGCCGGTGGCGCGCCGCTCGCCGCGCACGACGTGGCCGACCACATCCCGGCGGCCTGGCGGAACGTCACCGGCGGTGCCTGAGGCCGGACACGGCCGCGGGCCCCGCCCGTACGGCGGGGCCCGCGGCCGCGCGTCCTGCCGGTGCGCCTCAGCGCTTGAAGCCGTAGTCCATGAGCTTCTTCGCGTCGGCGGTGCGGTTCGCCTCGGAGGAGGAGGCGAGGACGGCGCCGATGACCGTGCGGCCGCTGCGCGTGGCCGCGAACACCAGGCAGTACTTGGCCTCGGGGCCCGAGCCCGTCTTCACGCCGATGGTGCCCGAGTAGCTGCTGAGCAGGCCGTTGGTGTTGGTCCACGACATGTAGCGGTAGCCGCCGTTCTTCGTGGTGACCTTCTGCTTGGTCGACTTGGTCTTCACGACCGAGCGGAACGTGGCGTACTTCATCGCGCTGCTCGCGAGCTTGGTGAGGTCGCGCGGCGTCGAGTAGTTGCCGCCGTTGCCGATGCCGTCGAACGAGTCGAAGTGGGTGTTCTTCAGGCCGAGGCTCTTGGCGGTCGAGTTCATCTGCCCGATGAACGACGAGACGCGCTTGGCGCGGGTGGAGCCCTTGCCGTAGGCGTCGGCGAGCGCGTAGGCGGCGTCGCAGCCCGAGGGCAGCATCAGCCCGTACAGCAGCTGGCGCACCGTCACCTTGTCGCCGACGATCAGATGGGCGGACGAGGCGTTCTTCGACACGATGTAGTCGCTGTACGCCTTCTGGACGGTGACCTTCTTGTCCAGGTCCAGGTTCTTCTGCGCGAGTACCACGCGGGCGGTCATGATCTTCGTGGTCGACCCCGTGGACCTGCGGGTGTCGGCCGCCTTGGTGAAGTACGAGGTGCCGGTCGCGTCGTTCATCACATAGCCGCCCTTGGCGACGACGGACGGCGCCTTGGGGGCCGCGCGCACGGCAGCGGGTACGGCGTGCACGGCAGCGGCCGCCGCGTCGCGCGCCGCCGGTCTCACCACGGCCGCCTGCGCGGGCACCGCGACAGCGCCGGTGGCGAGCGCGGTGCCCACGGCGGCTGCGAGAGCCGGTATCACATACGGCCTTCCGTTGCGGGTCTTCAAATTGATCGCTCCAAACGCCCCTGGGAAACGGCCAGTTGTCCGTACCGCTTGCCTGTGAGAACGCCGGGAAACCCCTGAGGTTGCGGTACGGCCCACAGTTTTCCGCCCTGTTTGCCCTGCGGTCACGGCGGGGTCGCAGTTCACGGCGCGGAGGCGTCAATTCCCCTTCGGCGCGCCCGCGCGACGGGGCCCGGCGCCCGGCGCACACGCCCCCGCGCGCGGGACCCGCACGAGCGGCGCGCGGGCGTGGTCCGCGCCCGCGTCCGCGCCACCCGGCGAGGGGCCGCGGGGGGCAGAGGAGTTCAGGGGCCCGACTGCCGGAAATGCGGGCGAAAACGTCCGGGTGACCTGGCCGAACCCCGTCCCCGCCGCAGTCGGCCGAATTCACGCACGCGCGGACGAGCCGGTCCGGGACGCCGAGGAGAACCCGGTGGTCATTGACTGCCGGACCGGTGCCGTCCGGCCGGCGCACGCCGTTGGCAGTGACCTGTCCGGAGTGTTCGGTGCGGGTGGCGTCGTCGACCGCACCTACCGGCAGGCCATCACTGCCGCCGGCACCGGAACCGCCGCGGCTCCGGACGCCGCACGAACGGCATGAGGCGTCCGGCCGGCACCGATGGTGCCACCTGGCCGGCATCCCGTGCAGGACCGCCGCGCCTGAAGGGGCCGAGGCGTCTGCGTGCGCTCTCCGCTCAAGTCCCCGGGCAGGCCGCACAAGGTCGACCGGTGACAAAATCCGGCGCTACCCGGCCTCCGCCCTGATGCTTACCCGGTGCACCCTCCTCCACGTGCCCGGTGCCAGCTCGGTGGCGCTGTGGTAGGTGGTCGCTGTCTTCCACAGCACCAGGTCTCTGGGGCGCCAGCGGTGGGTGTAGACGTGATCCGGGTCCTGGATCAGACCGTCGATCAGCGCGAGGAACTCCTCGTTCTCCCGGTCGCTGAAGCCCACCACCGAGTCGAGGAACTCCGGGGCGCCGTAAAGGAACCGGTGTCCCGTGTACGGGTCGTGGCGCACCAGGTCGTGCGGGACCCTGGGATAGTCGTCCGACACCCGCTGCCTGAGTTCCGCGATCGACAGGCCGAGGTGCTCCGGACCGATCCGCAGCCGCTTGGCCGCCGTGTGCAGGGCCGTGCGCCCGGCGACCTTGTCCTTCCATTCCGAGGGCAGCCGGTCGTAGACGTCGACGGCGCTGGCGAACAGAGTGTGGCCGGTGGTACTGGGTACGTCCACGCCGTGCAGCAGGGTGTAAGTCTCCGGGGCGGGCGTGCACGACGAGTCCTGGTGCCAGAAGTTCCCCGCCCGTGCCACGCCGACCGGCTTGCCGTCCCGGATCTCGTTCGACAGCACCATGATCTCCCGGTGGTCGGGGTGGGACTGCCTGCGCAGCGGCACCGGTCGGCCGATTCGGGCGGCGAGCAACACCTGCTGGGCGGGCGTCAGTTCGACATCCCGGACGACCACCAGCTCGCTGCGGTGGACGAGGTCAAGCACCTCGTCGAGGGCCCGCCGGCCGGTGAGGTCCCGGCTGGTGACACCGGTGACCTCCGTGCCGATGAAAGAGCTCAGTTCCCTGGTGCGCATGTGGCCTCCTGTCAGATCTTGCGCGCCACGAGGGCACCGTTGGCGCCGGGGGCGTCGAGGATGAAGTCGACCCGTGAGACGTCGGAGAACCCGGCCTTGCGCAGCAGCGACTCGTACTCGGCGCGGGAGTAGTTCCGGCCGTGCGACGTCTCCAGGAGCATGTGCAGGCTGGAAACCGCACCGGAGACCGGTCCCGTCCCGTCGTCGTCGACGAACGCCTCGGCCACGATCACCGCGCCGCCCTCGTCGAGCGCGGCGTGGCACTTGCGGGCCAGCACCAGGTTCTCCTCCTCGCTCCAGTCGTGGAGGACGTTGGAGAGCAACATGACATCGTGGCCGCGCGGCAGGTCTTCCTGCCAGAAGTCCCCGGCGATCACCTCGACCCGGTCCCCGGCGCCCGCGTCCTCGACGGACTGCCGGGCCAGTTCGCACACCACCGCCCGGTCGTAGACCGTGGCGGACAGCGCCGGGTGATGCGCGGTCAGCTCGATGCAGAAGGCTCCCGAGCCGCCGCCGACGTCCAGCAGCTTCCGGTACGGGCCGAGGTCGACGGAGAGGGCGAGCGCCCTCGCGGTGAACATGGCGCCGGAGTACAGCGCCTGCCAGAACATGTCCTTGAGCATGCCGTCGCCTTCGAAGACGCTCGACGCGGCAGCGGTGTCCCAGGTCATCGGCCGGTCCTCGCGCAGCGCCTGCTCCAGGTGCAGCCACCCCGAGTAGGCCCTGCGGTCGTTGAAGCGAATGAAGTCCCCGAAGTAGTACCGCTTGCCGCGGATCAGGAACTCGTCTGCGAGACGCGAATTGCGGTAGCCCTCCGCAGTCCGCTCCAGCAGACCGAGAGCGGTGCAGCCGACCAGCAGCATCTTGGCGGGACGCTCGGCCAGGCCGACGGCTTCGGCGAACTCGGCGACCTCCATTCCCCGGGAGCCGTTCAGTGTGCCGAAGACGTTCAGTTCGAGGGCGGTGGCGAGAACCTTGGAGATGCGGAAACCGGCGGCCATCTCCATCAGCGGCACGGGCGTGAGCGGGACGGTCCCGGTGTGCGGGCGCTTGTACACGGCGGCTCCTCGGCTGTACGGAGGGATCAAGGACACGGGAAACGCCGGGGCGCTGGCGGCGGGGGGTCGTCCGGGAGACCCAGCAGGCGCGAGGCGGTGATGTGGCCTCCCGGAGCGAGCAGCGCACAGCCCAGGGGGATGGTGAGGTGCTCGGCGGGCCGGAACACCGGGGGACCGGCCGGCGGTGTTTCGGCTTCGGTACGTATGTCGGTACGCATGAGGGCAGCATCGCCCGGACCGGTGGAGACACGATCGAGCTCTGCTCCACACACGCCGTGGAGCGGATCGCCCTCCACGGCGATGATGCCTGGTGCGCATGCCGGAGCGGCCCGTCGCCCCCTCCACCCCGCAGGGCGCGGGCGGCACGCGAGGTCGCCGTCTGGAGTACCTTCTCGGGTGGCAGGCCGAGCCGGGCGATGCCGAGCAGCCCGTCAGCGTAGGCGTGGTGGGGTGCGCTGTCCGTGCCCTCGTCGGTATCGGCGACGATGAGAACGCCCTCGCGGTACGGGACCGGCCGGGCACATGATGTCGTTTTCCTCGGTCCCAGCGGTTGGTGCGACGTCGGCTGATGGTGGGGCGGACGTAGATCGGGCCCGCGACGAGGCGGCGTGGGCCCCCTCGTCGGCGACGGCAGCCGGTTCGGCCTCATTGACTGCCGCCCCACGCGGCGGGGCCAGCGGTCAGTGGGCCGCCGGTCGCCATGACCCTGATGAGGTCGAACCTGCGGACACCTGGTCCCGTACCGCGCGCCTCAGGGGCTCCTCGCCGACGCAGGCACCACCCATGCACAGGCAGTGACCGTCCAGTGGTGTCAGCGGTGCCCGAGCACCACGAGTTCGTGGTCGGTGGCGAGGCCCGAGCGGATCGCGTCGCGGGCACGCGCCCCGAGTCCGGCGGGCGCACCGAGGTGCTTCGGCCGTCATCACCTCGCCGTCAGCAGTTCGGCGGCGTTGCGCAGCTTCAGCGTGTACAGCACGTCGGTGCTCGCTGCCGCGCCGCAGCCGGTCGGGCAGCACGCGGCCGGGGTCAGTAGTTGCCGAGACCGCCGCAGACGTTGAGGGCCTGGGCGGTGATGGACGCGGCGACGTCCCCGGCGAGATAACCGACCAGCCCGGCCACCTCCTCGGGGGTCGAGTACCTGCCCAGGGGGATCTTCGCCTGGAACCTCGCGAGCACGTCCTCCTCGGTGGTGCCCCAGTGCGCGGCGTAACCCTGCCGCACCCGGGCCGCCATCGGAGTCTCCACATAACCGGGGCAGACGGCGTTGACGGTGATCCCGGAGAGGGCAAGTTCCTTGCCGAGAGCCTTGGTGAAGCCGATGACGCCGTGTTTGGACGCCGAGTACGGGGCGGCGAGCTCCACGCCCTGTTTTCCGCCGGTCGAGGCGATGTTGATGACACGGCCGTGGCCGCGGTCGAGCATGCCGCCACGGGAGAGCACCTCACGGGTGACGCGGAAGACGCTGTTCAAATTGGTTTCGATCACGGACTCCCACAGCTCGTCCGGGAGTTCGGCGGTCGCACCGCCGCCACCGCGCCCAGCGTTGTTCACCAGGACATGCACCGGTCCGTAGCGCTCCACCGCCGCGTGGACGAGGTCCTGGACCGCGCTCTTCGAGGTGACGTCGGCCGCGATGCCGTCGGCGTCGAGACCGCGGCTGCGGAGCTTGTCGGTGACGGCGGCGACGGTGCCGCCGTCCCGGCCGCAGACGAACACGGCATGCCCCTGCTCCCCCAGGAGGTCGGCGCAGGCGAGCCCGATACCGCTCGTGCCTCCGGTGATCAACGCGACGCGCCGCTCTTCCGTCTTTTCTTCCGCTGCCTTCTCTGCCGCTGCCATGGATGGGTCCTTTCGAGCTTCGGGACGGTGGGGTCAGGCCGCGCTGTCGGCCCTGTACAGGACATGCCGCAGTACCCGGTCGATCTCCGCCTCGGGGGCGTCGTACGAGTCCGGGGCCCGCCAGGCCACGAACCGGTCGGGCCGCACCAGCACGGCACCGGCGTCACCGATGCCGTATGCAGCGCTGAACGCGCCTTCCGAATCCTGCAGTTCGGCTTCGCGACCGATGCGGTGCACTCGCAGCCCCACACCGAGGGCCCGGGCGGCGGCCGTGGCACCCGCCGCCCACGCTGCACCCTCGGTTCCGGTGAGCAGGACGAACGAGCGGCCGAAGAGGGCAGTGGTCGAGGACGGTGTGCCGTCGCGGCCGACGAGCGGGACGTACGGCGCGTGGGACCCGGGCCGGCCCGTGGGGTGCGCGGGGTCCTCGAACAGGTCGCCGGGGTCGCCGGGTTCGGTGACCACCGCCCCTTTCGGGTACCGATATCCGAAGGCGATCACGGGCGGGGGCAGGGGCGCGGTCATCGACTCGTCGGCGAGTTCGGGGGAGATGCGGTCCACGAGGTTCGCGAACTGTTGCTCCACCAACTGCTCGGCGTACGGGCGGCGTTCGTCGTCATGACTGTCGAGGAGTGCGTCACTGGCGGTTCCGTCGAGCACGGCGGCAAGTTTCCAGGCCAGATAGAGGCCGTCCAGATAGGCCGTGTTGCCGCCCATGCCACCGGTCGGCGGCATGACGTGCGCGGCGTCACCGACGAACAGGACACGTCCCTCGCGGAATCGCTCGGCGACCCCGCAGGAGATCTCCGTCTCGCCGATCTCCTCGATCTTCAGCGGGGTGCCCGGGATGCCGAGGTCGGTGCGTATCTGTTCGGCAACGGTCTCCTCACCCGTCCACCAGCCGTCCGTGAGTTCCGGGGTGAGGTTACGGAAGTAGCCGTAGAGACTGGGGACTTCGGTGTTGAAAAGGACTGCACGGCCGACGTGCAGGGCCGTGAAGCGCCGCCCGTCCGCGGCGCCGTCGGTGTGCGCGAGCTGCTCGCGCAGGTCGGCCTGGAACAGGACACGCAGCACCCTGCCGACCGTGCCGCGTCCGCGCATGGCGACGCCGAGGGACTGCCGGATCCCGCTCCGCCAACCGTCGGCTGCCACCAGGTACCGGGCCCGGACGGTGCGGCGTTCACCGGTGACTGTGTTCTCGGTGGCGGCGGTGACCCCGGTGGCATCCTGGGTGAGTGAGGCAAGCCGGGTCGAGAAGCGCACTCGGGCACCCAGCTCCCGGGCTCGTTCGGCGAGTACGGCTTCCACGCCCGACTGGCTCGCGGTGCCCCAGTCCTGCGGCGAGACGTGTCGCATGCCGAGTTCGGCGCCGCTCATCAGGGTGCGCAGCACCGGCCCCGCCAGGGTCTTGGCGACGACCATGTGGAAGTCGCTGCGGTAGGCGCGGCTCCGCTCGCGTACGGCGTCGGCGGCGCCGGCTATCTCCAGCGCCTCCATGGTGTGGGGATACTGCCCGGTGGCCTTGACCGCGGTCGAGGTGCCCGGACGCCGCTCGACGACCAGCGCGGGTACACCGTGCAGACCGAGGAAGACGGCGGTGCTGAGGCCACCGGGCCCGGCACCGGCGACGAGGACGGGCACGGTCTCGTCGGGCGGGGCGGCCGGCGGGGCCCCGGTACGGGCCTGTCGTTCTGTCATGTCCTGCTCCTCAGGGGACGAGTACGACACGGCCCAGGTGCGAACGGCCTTCGATGATCCGGTGTGCTTCGGCCGCGTCGGCCAGCGGCAGCCGGGCGTGCACGGCGACGCGCAGATCGCCCGCAGTGACCAGGCGGACCAGCTCCCTGCGGGTCTCGGCGACGCGCTCCGGGGCGGCCCTGGTCCAGGCGTCCAGCGAGGTGCCCACCACGTAGGTGAGACCGAGGAGTTCGGTCATCGAGACCTTCGCGACCTCGCCCCCGGCCCCGGCGAAGCCGTAGTAGACCAGGCGCCCGTACGGCTTCAGCAGCCGCAGCCCGTCGTGGAACACCGAGCCCTCGACGCTGTCCAGGACGATGTCGACTCCTTGGCCCCCGGTCAGCTCGCGCACGCGGTCCGCCCAGTCGGGCCGGCTGTAGTCGACGACCTGGTCGGCGCCGTGCACGCGCACGAAGTCGGCCTTGGCGGGTGAACTGACGGTCCCGATGACCCGGCCCGCGCCCCGGAGCTTCGCCAGCTGGGTCACCAGGTGTCCGATGGCGCCCGCAGCTGCGTGCACCAGTACGGTCTCGTCCTTGCCGAGCCGGGCGGCGTCCAGGACGCTCCAGGCGGTCTGGGCGGTGGAGCCCAGCGCGGTGGCGGTGGCCGCGTCGACGGAGTCGGGTACGGCGAGGGTGCGTCCGGCGTCGACGACGACCTGGTCCGCGTACGCGGCGGGCACGCCGAAGGCCACGACCCGGTCGCCGGGCCGCGCTCCCCCCGTGTCCGGGCCCAGGGCCTCCACCCGGCCGACCACGTCGCCGCTGGGGCGCCCGGGCAGCGGTGACGGGAACGGGGCAGTGTCGCCGCGCAGTTGCGTCTCGATGAAGTTGACGCCGACGGCCTCGGTGCGCAGCAGCAGCTGGCCCGGGCCCGGGGCGGGCGCGGGTACGTCTTCGAGGCGCAGGACGTCGGGGGAGCCGTGCTCGGCGTAGCTGATCAGTCGCATGGTGAGTCCTCGCGGTGCGGTGGCGGGGGGTGTGCCGTCCCGGAAGCGGTGCGGCAGTCAGTCGTACGGTCCGGGCCGCCCTCAGATGGACAGGACGACCTTGCCGTTGATCTCGCGGGAGTACAGGGAGCGGACGGCACGGTCGGGATCGGTCCACGGGGTGACCAGGCCCGGCTCGGCGATCAGCCGTCCGGTCGCCGCAAGGTCCACGAGGAGACCGAGGTCGGCCGGCACGGAGCGCCTCGTGATCTCGTCGAGCAGGAAGAGGTATTCCAGCCGGACCCCGGGCCGTGCGTGGCCCCAATCAGCGGGCAGGCGCAGTTCGGCGCGGACGGTGTTGCCGAAGACGGTCGCCACACCACCGGCGCGCAGCAACGTGTAGCCGACGCTGAGCACCTCGCCGCCGACGCTGTCGACGAGGATGTCGGCCGGGTTGGTCGGCGGTGTGTCGTAGCCGGTGACGACCTCGGCCCCGAACTCGGCGAGTCCTGCGCCCCGCGCCGGGGAACGGACCCAGGCGGTCACCTCGGAGCCGCCCGCCCGCGCCAGTTGTACGGCCAGTCGGCCGACTCCACCACTCGCGCCGGTGACCAGGACCCTCTTGCCGAGCAGCCAGCCGGCGCGCTGGAGGGCGTAGAGCGCGGTGAGGCCGGCGACCGGCAGAGTGGCCGCGGCGGTGTCCGTGAGACCGTCCGCAAGGACGGCCATGCGGTCGGTGCGCAGCGCCACGAGTTCGGCCCACGCGTTGTTCTCGGCCAGGCCGGCGATCCGTGCTCCGGCCGGCGGTCCGCTGCCGTCGGCCGCCGGGCGCAGCACGGTGCCGACCAGGTCAAGCCCGAGGGGCGAACCGACCGGGCGGTGCCGGGCCAGCAGCAGGTCTGCCCGGTTGAGGGCGGAGGCGTGAACCTCCACGAGTGCCTCGTCGGGGCGAGGGCTGGGGTCGGCCACGGACCGCAGTTCCAGGGCGAGCGGGTCGAGTCCTGTGGTTACGAGTGCCTTCATGCTTCCTCGTCAGCGCAGTAGCGGTGTATGTCCTGAGGTGTAGTCCCACCCGCTGGATTCCTGGTCCAGCGCTCATGGGGCTGGGCGGCCAGGAAACACGTCGGCCCGCCCCTGCGATGGTGGGCGGGCCGACGCCGGGCAAGTGGGTCAGGCGTTCAAGCGCGGGTGGACTCCGCAACCGTGTCGTGCTCCTCGCCGGAGGGCTGGGGCTGCTCGGGCGCGGACGCGCGGAACGCGCCGGGCAGGGTCAGTGCGGCGAGTGCGGCGATGGCGCTGAACGCGATCACCACCCAGTAGCTGCCGCCGTAGGCACCGGCCGGGTGGCCCGTGACGTCGCCGAGCCGCTTCTGCAGGGTGATGGCGACGACGGCGATGCCGAGGGCCCCGCCGATCTGGTTGAAGATGAACAGCGCACTGGTGGCCCGGGGCGCGCTGGCCTCACCGACGGCCCGGTACATGAACGCCATCGTGCCCGGCGCGGTGAGACCGATGCCGAGTCCGGTCAGCGCCAATGCGAACGACAGCCACGCCGTGTTGGTGTCCGGGCCCACCTGCGAGAAGGCGAGCGCGCCGAGGGCGGTCACCGCCATACCGACCGTCGAGGTCAGCCTCGCGGTGACCTTCGCCGCCGACTTGCCCGAGATGATCGCCCCCGCGGCCCCGAGTACGCCGGAGGGGATCAGGAGCAGCCCCGCGTGCAGGGCGCCGAAGCCGCGGGACTGCTGGTAGTACAGCGGGGTCAGCAGCAGCAGGGTGTTGGCGACGGCCCCGACGAAGAACATCGTGATGACGGCCATGGTGAAGCCGCGCTTGCCGAACATGCGCAGGTCGATGAGCGGAGTCACCGTCGTGCGCAGCGCGTGCGCCACGTAGCCGATGAGGAGGAGGACGCCCGCGCCGGACGCGACGAGCACCTCGGGAGACGACGCGTCGCCTGAGTGGGCGGCGGTCGTGAAGCCGTAGACCAGCGCGGCGAAGCCGGGGGAGAGCAGCGCCAGCCCGAGGACGTCGAGGCGTTCCTCCGGCCGGCCCCGGTGCTCGTCGGCGGGCAGGGTGTACAGCGCGAGCACCAGGGCGACCAGGCCGATCGGCAGGTTGATCAGGAACATCCAGCGCCAGCTGACCGCATCGACGAGCACACCGCCGATGACAGGGCCGAGGATCGGGCCGAGAGTGAGCGGCAGGGAGATGAGAGCCATCGCCTTGGCCACGCGTGCGGGGCCCGCGGTGGTCGCGAGCACGCCCTGTACCACAGGGACGATCATGCCGCCGCCGATCCCCTGGAGCACCCGGAAGACGATGAGGGACTCGATCGACCAGGCGAAGCCGGACAGCGCGGAGCCGAGGACGAACAGCAAGACGGCCACAAGCCACATCCTGCGGCCGCCGAACCGGTCCACGGCCCATCCGGCGAACGGTGTGGCAACGGCCACGGCAAGCAGATAGCCCGCGGTGACCCACTGGATGGTCGACAGGGGGGAGCCGAACTCACCCCCGAGCGTCTTGAGGCCGACGTTGACGATTGTCTCGTCGAGCAGAGCCATCAGCAGCGCGAGCAGCAGGACGCCGGCCATCCGCAGGAACGCCGGATCGAGTTTGTCGCCTGCCGTGGTGGATTCAGGTGTTCCGTTTGTCATGCGTACCGCCTGGATGTTGGTGGACAATCACTTCCACCGTAGAGACAAATGTCGGTGCACGCATCTATTTTTGAGCCAGATCTTTGTCTGATCTGTTCCTGTCTCGCCATCTGGGGCAGAGTTGCTCAGGAAGCCGCGAGAAAAATACATGCGTACACAAGTACTATGCATAATGGCGGCTATAGTGGAGGAGGAGCGAACGAAGGGGAGACGGACATGTCGGCCGATGAGCGTGCGGGGCGTCCCGACGAGTTCGACCTGTGGCGTCGACTGACGCTGATGGTGGGGCAGCTCAACCAGTCGCTGGAGCGCACGCTCGTGAGCGAGTACCAGATCTCGCTGCCCGAGCTGATGGTGCTGGGCGAACTCCGGTTCGGACATGTCCGGGGCACGCGCGTTCAGGAGCTGTCTGCCGCGGTCGGCCTCGACCAGTCGTCCATGAGCCGGCTCGTCACCCGCCTGGAGAACAAGGGTCTGACCACCCGGGTCTCCTGCGAGCATGACCGCCGGGGCGTCTACTGCATGCTGACGCCCGAGGGCGCCGAACGCGGTGAGCAGGCGGAGGCCCGATGCCGTGATGCGCTCACGGGGCTGCTCGACGTTGCCTCGTTCGACGACCGCTGGGCCTCGCTCGTCGCCCGCCTGAGGCACACCACGGCGGGTGCCACCCCCTAGACCGCCCTCTCCTCACGGCCTCGATCGTGAAGGAGACCCGTATGAAACTGTCCGTCCTGGACCAGTCCGTGGTGCCGGAGGGCGCCACCCCGGCTGCCGCACTGCACAACTCCCTGGACCTGGTACGCCTCGCGGACCGGCTCGGCTACCATCGCTACTGGTTCGCCGAGCACCATGCCACGCCCTCCTTCGCCGGCCCCGCGCCCGAGGTCATGGTCGCCCGGGCGGCCGCCGAGACCAGCCGGATCCGGGTGGGCTCCGGGGGAGTTCTCCTGCCCCACTACAGCCCGCTCAAGGTCGCCGAGGTCTTCCGCGTTCTCGGGGCCCTGTCGCCCGGACGCATCGACCTCGGTATCGGGAGAGGTACGGGCGCCGGCAGCATCGAGACGCACGCTCTGGCCCCCGGCTCTGCGGTGGACGGTGAGGACGACTTCCCCCGGCGGCTCGTGGAGCTCCTGGCCTTCCTGCACGGTGGATTCCCTGATGGTCATCCCTACGGCCGTATCCGGCTCATGCCCACCGCCGGGGCTCCCGAGGTGTGGCTCCTGGTCGCGAGCCCCGGCAGTGCGGAACGCGCCGCACGGCTCGGACTGCCCATTTCCATCGCGCACTTCGGGCGGCCACAGATCACCCGCTCGGTCGTCGATGCCTATCGCGGGGCCTTCGACGGCAGGGGCGGTTCCAGGCCGCGCATCCAGATCGGCGTCGGTGTCTACTGCGGCCCCACCGAGGACGAGGCCCAGCGCGTCTTCGCCAGTCAGCGGCTGTTCAGGCTGCGTATGGGGCGCGGACTGCTGTTGCCCCTGCCGTCACCCGAGGCCGCGCTGGACGGCCTGCGCGGAGAGGCGGAGCCGCTCGCCGACGAGGTGACCGACTGGCCGCGCTGCGTCGTCGGCGACCCCGACCATGTGCACAAGGTGCTCACCTCCATGGCGGAAACGCTCGACATCGACGAGTTCATGGTGCTGTCCACCATCCACTCCCCGAAAGACCGTATGCGCTCCTACGAGCTGCTGGCGCGACGTTTCGGGCTGACGGCCGGTCAGGCGGCTGTGTCTTGAACTGTAGCTTCGACTGTTCGACTGAATGAGACCTGGATCACACGTCGGCGGTCATATGTGCGGGCGGGTCCTACTGTGGCGACTGTGCACGGCCGACCGTGCGCAGGGGGAGCTATCAGGCAGGTGTGCGCTTGAACGGGGAACGTGCTTCTACCGACTTCCGAATACTCGGGCCGCTGGCGATTCGGCTTGGGGGACGCGAACTGACCGTCTCGTCCCCCAAGCAGCGAGTGCTCCTGACCTCGCTGTTGCTGAGGATCGATCAGGTGGCCACCTCCGACGAACTCATCCGGCGGCTCTGGGACGACCAGCCGCCGCGGGACAGCCGAGCGGCGCTGCACGTCCACACCACGCGGCTGCGAGCCCTGTTGAGAACACCGCCGGCCACCGGCGGTGGTCCGGTCATCGAAACCCATCCGGGCGGCTACCGGCTCGCGGTGGACCCGGCCGCCCTCGACCTCGTGCGCAGCCGCCGTGCCGCGGAAGAGGCCAGGGCCGCCCGTGGCGACTGCGACGCCGCTCGCGAACTGGCCGCTTTGGAACGAGCGTTGGCTGAATGGCGGGGTGCCCCCTTCGAGACGATCGCCTCCGCCTCCCTGCAGACGGAAGTCCTTCCGCAACTCGTCGAGGAGCACCTCGGCCTCGCCGAGCGACGCTTCGCGCTCGTACTCGACCTCGGTGGCGGCCCCGATGTCGTTCCGCAGATCCGCGCCCTCGCCGCCGAACACCCCCTGCGGGAGCGGCTGCGCGAGTACCTCATGCGTGCACTGCGGGGCGCCGGGCAGATCGCCGTGGCCCTGGAGGAGTACCGGGACTACTACCGCATGCTCGACCGCGAGCTCGGGCTGCCACCAGGACAGGAACTCCAGGGTCTGCACCGGAAGTTGCTCGCGGAGATCGGCGAACTCCCCGATCCCGCCGTCCACCGGGCCGTGCCGTCCACGAACCCCTCACGTGCGTTGTCCGCCCTGCGCCGGCCCGTGGAAGTGCCGACCGTCAACCCCGGCGTCCCCTGGGTTGTCCAGCGTCAACTGCCGCCCGGAGCCACCCACTTCGTGGGCCGTGAGGAACTCCTGGAAGACATCGTGAACGCCCTCACCCCACGGCAGCGCACCGCTGTCCCTCTGGTAAGCCTCGTGGGACCTCCCGGCATCGGCAAGACGGCCCTCGCACTGCGCGCCGCCCACCGGCTCGGCTCCGCCTATCCGGACGGCCAGTGGTACGTACGGCTCCACGACCCCCGCGGCCGGGCCCGACCGGTCCAGGACATCATCGACGAACTGCTCTTCTTCTCCGGCGCGGACGTCTCCGCGCTGCCCGCCGAACGCCATCAGCTCACAGGAGTGCTCCGCAGCAGGCTGGCGGAGCGACGCGTCCTCATCGTCATCGACGACGTCAACGACAGCCAGCAGGTGCACGACCTCCTGCCGGGCTCCCCGAGCTGCGCCGTCCTGGCCCTGCACCGCGAATACCGCCCCGACCTGGTCGCGGTCTACGGAGCCCGCAGCTTCACCCTCGACCTGCTCTCGCAACAGGAGAGCGAGGAGGTGCTGACGGCAGTGCTCGACCGCCCGCAGAAGGCGGTGTCCCGGAAGGCCGTCGCCGAACTCGTCGAACTGTGCGGCAGGCTGCCGCTCGCCCTGCGCATCGCCGCCGGGCACCTCGCCGGCCGGCCCTGGCGCTCCGTCGAGTCTTTCGTGGAGGCACTGCGGGAGGGAGACCCACTGGAGCTACTCGCCGTCGGCGACAGCCCCGCCACCGCCGTACGGGCCGCTTTCAGCGTCGCCTACGAGTCACTCCCCGCGCTGTCCAGGAGGTTTTTCCGGGTCCTCGGCATCGTCGGGGACATGGCCTTCACGACGCGTACGGCCGCGCAGCTCGCGGGCTGTGAACCGAGGCTGGCGGAGCAGCTCCTCGACAAGCTCGCCGCCGCCCAGCTGATCGAGGCCGAGGCGTGCGACACGTATCGTTTCCACAACCTCATCGCCCTGTTCGCGGCGGAACGCGGTGTCGAGGAGGACAGTCCCGAGGACCGGCTGCACGCGCTGAACCAGCTGTGCCGGTGGTATCTGCACCGGACCGACGAGGCCGTGCAGTCCTGCTACCCGGGCTTCCTTCGCGTGCTGCGACCCGACCCGCAGGTCCCCGTGCGCGAGATCGCCCCGCAGGCAGCTCAGGCATGGCTGCAGAGCGAGCAGCCGAACCTGGTGACGCTCGTCGTACGGGCCGCGGACGAGGGGCTCGACGAGGCCTGCGTGCGGCTCGCCGACATGCTCCGCGGCTACTTCTCACTGGGACGGCTGCAGATGGACTGGCTCAGGGTCGCACAGGCCGGACTCCGCGCCGCCACCTCGCTGGGCGAACCGCGCCTTGAGGCGGGGATGCGGCTGAACGTCGGCCTCGCCCTGCAGGGCCTCAACAGGCTTGGCGACGCCGCCCGCGAACTGCGCGCCGCCCACCGCGTGTTCATCAGGCTCGGCATCCGCGACTTCGAAGCGGTCACCGTCAACGCCATCGCTATGAATCAGCTTCAGCGGCCCAACAAGGACATCGACAGCGCCGTCACCCTGCTGGAGCGGGGGCTGGAGATCAGCCGGCGGCTGGGACTGCGGCAGGTGGAGGCCCGAGGCCTGCTCTATTTCGGCATGGCCCGGCACAGCCAGGGCCGGCTGCGTGCCGCGGAGGCCCACTTCACCCGCGCTGCCGCGATCCTCGAAGAGGACGGGGTCCGCCGCTCCCGGCCCGAGGTCCTGGCCCGGCTCGGTGCCGTCCACGCCGACCTGCGGGACTGGGACGCCGCCATGTCCGACCTCAGCGAGGCGCTTTCGCTCAGCGAGGAGTTCAACGCCCCGCACTCCTCGGTGCTCGCCTCTTCCGGACTCGCACAGGTCTACGCCTGCAACGGCTATGTCGAGCTCGCCCACCAGCACGCAGAGAGCGCCGCGGTCATCGCACGGGACCACGGCTATCTCGCCCCGGAGGCCAACGCGCGCGCCGTGCTCGCCGGGGTGCACCAGATCCGGGGCCGGTCGTCCGAGGCCCGCGAGGAGTTCGGCCGGGCCCTGCGCATCGCCGAGAGCATCGGCCACCCGCAGGTCGAGGCGCACGCGCTGATCGGCCTCGGCAGGCTGGAACTCGACGAGGGGCGGCAGGCCGAGGCGTACGAACTCGCCATGCGCGCGTGTGTCGTGGCCCAGCGCTCCGGGTTGCGGCTGCTCAGCTCCCGGGCCTCGGAACTGTGCGGGCGGACCGGCCTGACCGCGGCGCACGTCGGCGCCGCCCGGGCCGAGGCCGACGGGGACCCACTCGTGGACAGGCAGCTGCCAGAGGGATTCGACGGGCGGGCGCTGTTCCCGGAGTGCCATGCGTGAACCGGCCCCGCCGCGGCTCGTCCTGCGGCGCGGAGTACGGCGTGGGTGGTCAGGGACACGTGAAAGGGCGGTTCGGCCGAGGTGAAAGGGTGCCGAAGGCAAGCCGTAAGGGCCGGGCGACACGATGGTGCCCGCCTGGCAACCGGCCAGCCCTGGAGGCGACATGTACGCACGGATCCTCGGCCCGCTGACCCTCACCGACCGTCTGCGGTCCCTGACTCCGCGGGCCCCGAAACAGCGGCAGCTGCTGTCCCTGCTGCTCCTGCACGCCGGACAGGTCGTCACGATCGAGGAGTGCGTGGACGAGCTGTGGGACGACGCGCCCCCGCACAGTGCGCACTCCACGCTGCAGACCTATGTCATGCAGATACGCAAGACACTCAGAAGCGCGGGCGGGACGGGCCCCGCGGAGCTGCGTCTTGAGACGCGGGACCGCGGCTACCTGCTCGCCGTGGACCCGGGCCGGCTTGACCTCCAACAGTTCGAGAGACTCGTCGACCAGGCGGCCATGGCCCGGATCGCCGGTGACCACGCACGGGAGTCCGCGCTGCTGCACGACGCCCTCGGGCTGTGGACCGGCAAGGCCCTTGCGGACGTGACATGCGGGCCCCTGCTGCGGATGCGGCTCAGCGGACTGCACGAGACCTGGCTCGGCGCCCTGGAACAGCGCATCGACGCGGACCTGAGGACAGGCCGCCACCACCAGCTGATCGGTGAACTGAACGTGCTCACGCGGCAGTACCCCACCCACGAGAACCTGTACGCCCAGCTCGTGATCGCGCTCCACCGGTCCGGGCGGTCGGCCGATGCCCTGAAGGTCTTCGCGCGGCTGCGCCAGACCCTCAACACCGAGCTGGGTCTGGAACCTTCGGCCCGAATGCGCGCCCTGCAGACCGATCTGCTCAACTCCGCCCCGCTGACCGAGTCGGTGTACCTGCCCGCTCCGGGTGGCGGCGCCGGTCCCGTCCCCCTGCGGTCCGCGGGCTGACCGGGCCGGTCGCGGACCCCGTGGAGCCGGACTCCACGGCCGCTCCACCGGTGCCGCCGAACCTGGCACGGACAGCGCCCGACCGGCGACCCCGATCAGAGGGAGGAAGACCGTGACGCGGACCGCACCGCCGGACACGCAGACCGTTTCCCACCTGGACTACGCGGCCATCATCCAGTTCTACGCCGGACACGCGCAGTTGCTGGATGTCGGCCGGGCCGAGGAGTGGGCCGAGCAGTTCACCGAGGACGGAACGTTCGCCCAGAACGTGAAGCCGGGCGTGAAACAGGGTCGCGCCGACATCGCCGCGGGCATGCGAAAAGGCATCGACGCCCTGGCCGCGCGCGGCCTCACCCGGCGCCACTGGTTCGGCATGGTGGCCGCGGAAGCCGTCGAGCCCGATGTCGTGGCCACCCGTTACTACGCCGTGGTGTTCGAGACGCCGCGCGGCGGCGAGCCGCGGCTGTATCTCAGTACGACCGCCGAGGACGTCCTCGTACGCGACGGCGACGGATGGCTGGTGCGCAGCCGGTACATCGCCCATGACGGGACCGACGCATGAGTGGGCTGTTCGACCCGGTCCCCTTCGGCGCCCTCGAACTCCCCAACCGGCTCGTCATGTCCCCCATGGGCCGCGGCCGTACCACTGTCGACGGCACCCCGCTGCCGGTCATGGCGGAGTACTACGCGCAGCGTGCCGGGGCCGGACTCGTCATCAGCGAGGCGACCCATCCGAGCGCAGTCGCGGTCGGACACGCCCACAGCGTCCGGCTGCACACGGCCGAGCAGGCCCGTGCCTGGGCCGAGGTTGTCGACGCGGTGCACCGGCGCGGCGGCCGGATGTACCTGCAGATCATGCACGCGGGCCGGATCAGCCATCCAGACCTGCACGGTCAGACCCCGTTCGCACCGTCCGCGATACGGGCTGACGGAACTGCCCGGGTCTTCCGCGGCAAGCCGGACTATCCGGTGCCGCGGCCCATGACCGAGCAGGACATCGCCCGGACCGTCGAGGACTTCGCGCGCTGCGCGCGCACCGCCGCCCAGATCGGCTTCGACGGCGTCGAGATCCACGGCGCCAACGGCTACCTGCTCCACCAGTTCCTCGCCTCGGCGACCAACCATCGCTCCGACCCCTACGGCGGTGACGTCGCGGGCCGGATCCGGTTCGCCGTCGAGGTCGCCCGGGCCGTGGCCGCCGAAGTCGGGCCGGAGCGGGTCGGGATGCGTCTGTCGCCGGGCCTCCCCCTCAACGACATGTCCGAGCCGGACCGTACTCAGACCTATCCGGCGCTGCTCGCCGAGCTCGACCGACTCGGCCTCGGCCACGTCCACTTCGTCGCGGGCAGCGACACCGATCTCGTACGGCGGCTGAGCCGGCTGTGGGAGCGCACTGTCATCGTCAACTGCGGCACCGGTCCGCTCGACACCGACTCGACGCTCGCCGTCGCCGACCAGGCCTTGAAGGACGGAGCCCAACTGCTGTCCTTCGGAAGGCAGTTCCTCGCCAACCCCGATCTGCCTGACCGGCTGCGCACCAAGGCCCCGCTCAACGCCTGGCAGCCTCCGTTCTTCTACGAGGGCGGCGCACGGGGCTACACCGACTACCCCGTCCTGAGCGAGACCGCCCCAGCACCCCTGCCGTAACGGCCGCACACTGAGGAGACCACCATGGTCGTGTTCGTCAACAAGCTCACCCTGATCGGTGACGCCGAGGAGTTCGAGAAGCGCTACGAGACCGTCGGCGCCTTCATGGAGACCCAGCCCGGGCTCATCCGCTACTCCCTCGTCCGGTCCGACAAGGACCCCTCCGTCTACTTCAACCTCGCGGAGTGGGAGGACGAGGAGACGTTCCGCAAGGCCCTCGCCGAGCCGGAGTTCCGCAGCCGGCTCGACGCGCTCACCGGCCTCATCAAGGGGGAGCCGCACCTCACCGTGCCGGTGCGCCAGGGACAGCGTGCGTAACTCCGATCCCTGCAGACGAGAAGCGGGGTGCGGGCGGCGGAGTCACTCCGCCGCCCGCACCCCGTCCCGTGGGTCCATCGGAGACGGATGCGTCAAAGTACCCCGCCGTCCACCTGCAGCACCTGCCCGTTGACGTACGAACTGTCCGCCGAGGCCAGAAACAGCACCGCCCGGGCCACCTCGTCGCCGGTGCCGGGGCGTCCCGCCGCGAGCGACGGGGCGAGCTTTGTCCACAGCTCCTCGTTGCCGATCAGCGCTCTGCCCATGCCGGAGTCGATGTACCCCGGTGCCACACAGTTCACGGTCACCTCGTCGGCGGCCAGCTCCAGCGCCGTCACCCGGGTGAACGCTTCCACCGCCGCCTTCGACGCGCAGTACGCGGCGGCGCCCGGCATGGCTCGTGAACCCAGCAGGGAGGACATGGTGATCACCCGCCCGCCCGGCGACTCGCGCACATACGGCAGGGCCGCCCTCACGGTGTGGAAGACGCCGTGCAGATTGGTGCCGACCACTTCGCTCCAGTGCTCGACGGACAGCCGCGCGACCGGGCCCGGCCGGCTCAGGCCCGCGTTGGCGACCACGATGTGCGGTCCTCCGTACCGTTCGTGGACGGTGTCCATCAGCGTCCGCATCGAGTCCGGTGCCGTCACGTCCGCCTTGAGCACCACGACACCGTCGCACGGGTCCTCGGCGGTCTCCCGGGCCGCGGCGACCACCGTGGCCCCCTCCGCGGCGAGCGCCAGCGCCACGTCCCGGCCGAGCCCGCGGGTGCCCCCGGTGACGACGGCGGTCCTGCCACGCAGTTTCATCTTTCCTCCACAACTTCGGCTTCGGGGCTCCGCCGAGCGTTGGCGGCTCGGCTCGTGCGACGGCGGAGCGGCACTGGAGACGACGTCCCGCGGTCCAGTGGACCTGGAGTGCCGCTCGACCGAGCCGGGAAACGCTCGGCGTCATGGACTCCTCCACGGCCTCAGGCCAGGCACTTCAGCGGACGCCCTCCGTTGAAGGCGACCATCTCCCGCATGGCCCGGGTCGACGGGATGTGGGCGCCGAGCACCCCGCCCGCCGCCTCCTGGAAAGCGCGGTGGAGGTTGCCGACCAGGCGCTCACGGTCCAGGAGCTTCGAGAACGCGCCCTCGTCCGCGCGCCGCGCCGTCTCCAGCGGGCTCAGTCCGTCGGCCAGACCCCGCTCCGCCAGGCCGGACACCCAACGCAGGTACTCCTCGACCGAGTCGAGGAGTTCAGGCCCGCCGACCGGCCCGTGGCCGCCGACCACCACCCGAGGACGCAGCGCCCGCAGTCGCGCCAGGGCCTCCAGGGACCCGGCGAGCGAGCCCATCAGAACGAACGGCGCCGCTCCGGAGAACACCAGGTCACCTGCGAACAGCACCCGTTGCTCCGGCAGCCACACCGCCAGGTCGTCCCCCGTGTGCGCGACGCCCGGGTGGACGAGCCGCGCGGTGACGCCGCCCAGGTGCAGCGTGGCGCTCTCGCCCACGGTGAACGTCGGCAGCACCGTCGGGGTGTTCCCCCAGTCGACGTCCGGCCACAGCGACTGCAACGCGGTGCCCCTGCGCAACAGTTCGCCGGGGCCTCGCTCGTGGCTGACGAGATGGGTGTGGGGGCCGGCGAGCACATGGTTGCCGAACGTGTGGTCACCGTGGTGGTGGGTGCTCACCACGATCCGGCGCGGCCCGTGGGCCAGCGCGTCGACGGCGTCCCGCAGCGCGAGCGCCCGTTTCTCGGTGGCTGCCGTGTCCACCACGAGCACGGCGTCCTGGCCCACGACGATCCCGGCGTTGTTCACGCACCAACCGCCCGGCGCCTGCACATACGCGTGCACCCCGTCGGCCACCGTCACCACTGTCCCCGACACGAGACCTCCACCCGCTCGACGTGATCTGTGCTCCTGACGCCCCATTGCGCCGCCTGCCGGTGGAGGGCGACTGGAGCAGCCGAAGAAGACCGGAGAAGAGAGGAACCACGATGGAATTCGGCGTGCTCGGGGGGTTGTCCCTCACGGACGGCGGCGGCCGCCACTTGCCGACGGCGCCCAAACAGCGGCAGCTGCTCGGCCTGCTGCTGCTCCACGCCAACCAGGTCATGCCGACCCACACCTGTGTGGCCGAGATCTGGGGCGGCCATCCGCCGCTCAGCGCGGCGACCACGCTCCAGACGTACGTCATGCATGTGCGGCGGCTGCTCGCCCGGCTGCCGTCCGTCGCCTCTCGCGCCGCAGCCCGCGCCCGGCTCAGGACCGTCGGCCAGGGCTACCTGATGGTCGTGGGCCCCGGTGAACTGGACCTCCTGCGCTTCGAGAACCTCGTCGAGCGGGCGGGCCGGGCACCGGCGGGCGACGACGCGGCGGTCGCCGGACTACTGCGCGGCGCCCTCGCGTTGTGGCACCGACCTGTCCTCGCCGACGTGCGCACGGGCCCGGTACTTCAGTCCGCGGTCACCCACTGGGAACGGCGCCGGCTCGAAGTCCACGAGGCATACCTGGACGCACGGCTGCGCCTCGGGTGCCATCGCGAGGTCCTGCCCGAGCTGGCGGTACTGACGCGCGGCCACCCCACGCATGAACCCCTGCACGCCCGCTACATGACCGCCCTCTACCAGGTCGGCCGGGTGGGCGACGCCCTCGACACCGCGACCCGGCTCACCCAGCGGCTGGTCCAGGACCTGGGCGTCGCACCAGGGCCCGTCGTCCGCCGTCTGCAGTCCGTGATCCGTGACGGCGGCAGCATGCCTGTCCCCGCTCTGGCCGTCCCCGGCCGTCGACCGGCCTGAGGAGGCCCCGTGCCCGTACCACTGCAACGCGACCCCGACCTGACCCGGGCCGTGCTCACCCACTGGTTCGGCACCCGCTCGGCGGAGATCGACGCCGTCGAACTCGGGCCCGTCACCGTGCCCAAGGAGGTCGGCTTCTCGGGAGAGATCCTGCTTCTCGACGCGGAGTGGACGGTGGCCGGCGTCCGCCACCGCGAGCCCCTCGCCCTCCGCGTCGCCCCGACCGGACACCGCGTCTTCCCCGAGGACTTCTGGGCCGACCAGGTACGTCTCCTGCGCGCGCTCGGCGACACCGGGCTGCCCGTGCCGAAGGTGCTGTGGGACGAGCCGTCCGCGGAGTTCCTTGGCGCCCCGTTCCTCGTCATGGAGCGCGTCGACGGCCAGGTCCCGGCCGACCTGCCCTCGTACCACCGCCAGGGCTGGCTCACCGACCTTGGGCCAGCGGCACGCGTCGAGGTGTGGAACGGGGGAGTGGACGCGCTCGCCTCCATACACCGGCTGGACCCCCGGGCGCTCGGGCTCGAATTCCTCGACCGGCCGGAGTTCGGCCGCCCGGGTACCGGCCGGCTGCTGCGGCACTTCACCCACTATCTGGACTTCTACGGCGCGGGTGACAACGTCACTGCCGCGACCGCGCTGGACTGGCTGCGCGGCAACCAGCCCGACGACGCGGGACCTCCTGCGCTGTTGTGGGGGGACGCACGCATCGGCAACATCATCTACTCCGGCACCCGGCCCGCGGCGCTGCTCGACTGGGAGATGGCGGCGCTCGGCCCGCCCGAGGCCGATCTCGCCTGGTATCTGCACATGGACCGCCACCTCAGCGAGGGCATCGGTGCCGCGCGCCTTGCCGGACTACCGGACCGGGCCACGACGGTGGCGCGCTGGGAGAGCGGCACAGGACGCCGGGCCCGCGACCTGCCGTACCACGAGGTGTTCGCCGCCTACCGGTTCTGCGTCGTCACGGCGCGCGTGACACGGCTCCTCGAGGACAGCGGGATCCTGCCGCCCGGTACGGACTTCCCGCTGCACCGCAACGCCACGGCGCTGCTCGCGAAGGTCCTCCGGGAGGTGTCCGGAACCCCCGTGGCGGAGGACGCCTCCAGGGAGCATGGACCAGGCCTCCAGGGTGCGTGGCCAGCCTTGGCGCGGAACGGAGGAGGCACGGACCATGGCGATCGATGACGAACTCTTCCGAGCGGTGTTCAGCGCGCACCCGGCCGCGGTGTGCGTCGTCACCGCACTGGATCCGGAGGGCCGGCCCAGTGGCCTGACCACCAGCGCCGTCACCTCCCTGTCGAAAGAGCCGCCCCTGCTGCTGGTCTGCCTCGGCAGGGAGTCGCGGACCCTGCGGGCCATCCGGCACTCCGGCGGCTTCGCGGTCAACTTCCTCGCCGTGCACACCGAACAGCTTGCGGAGCGCTTCGCCGGCAAGAGCACCCAGAAGTTCGAAGGGCTCGACTGGCGGTCGTCCGACCGTGCCTCGGGGGCGCCCCTGCTGCCCGCACCGCACGTCAGCGCGGTGGCCGAGTGCGCGGTCCTCCGGGAGATCCCGGCCGGCGACCACTGCGTCCTGTTCGGCCGGATAGAGGACGCGGCCGTGTCGGGCCGCGTCCCGATGCTCTACCACCATCGGGACTACATCCACCTGCCGGGACCCGCTCTGTCCGCGTACGCCGCGCCCGACTGGCCATCACAGATCAAGGGGGTCTCATGAAGTTCGGCATCAACCTCTTTCCCACCGTGGGCCCGGCGGAGAAGTCCGCGGGGCAACACTTCGAGGAGTCGCTGCGACTGGCGGAGCTCGCCGACACGCTCGGCTTCCACCACGTGAAGACCGTGGAGCACTACTTCCACGAGTACGGCGGCTACAGCCCTGATCCTGTGACCTTCCTCGCCGCCGTCGCGGCCCGCACCCGCCGGGTCCGGCTGATCACCGGTGCCGTACTGCCCGCTTTCACGCATCCGCTGAAGCTCGCCGGCAAGCTCGCCATGCTCGACAACATCTCGCAGGGCCGGCTCGACGTCGGTTTCGGACGGGCCTTCCTGCCCGAGGAGTTCACCGCCTTCGAAGTGTCCATGGACGAGAGCAGGGCCCGCTTCGACGAGGGCGTCGAGGCATGCCGTCGCCTGTGGGCGGAGGAGGACGTCGTCTGGGAGGGCCGCTTCCACCGCTTCGGGCCGCTCACGCTGCTTCCCCGCACCTGGCAGCGCCCGCATCCGCGCATCCTCGTCGCCACGGCCAAGACACCCGCGTCCGCCGAGGCCGCCGGCCGCGCCGGGTACGGCGTGATGCTCGTGCCATCCATCAACCCGCGGGAGCAGGTGCAGAAGACGCTCGCCCTGTACCGCGACGCCGCCTCGGCCGCCGGGTTCAAGCCCACTGAGGAGGACGTCCACATGAGCTACAGCTGCTACATCGCCGAGGACGCTCAGGCAGCCAGGCAGAAGGGCAAGCTCGCCTCCGACCGCGCCAACCAGGCCCTCGCCTCCGCCGTGTCCGCCTGGAGGGAGACCCGCAGCACCGACTACCCCGGGTACGAGAAGATCGTCGAGCGGGCAGGCAAGGGCGACTTCGACCGTGCCGTCGCCGAACGCAAGGCGCTGGTTGGCACGCCCGCCGAGGTACGGGCCGCGATCGACGACCTCCGCGTCTGGTTCGGCGAATGCACCGTCAGCCTCCAGGTGATCTCCGGCGCCATGCCGTTCGAGGAGTCCGCCCGCACCATGCGCCTCTTCGCCGAACAGGTCCTGCCGTACTACCAGACCAACGACTGAGGGACCGTCGATGGTTTCCCTCCGTACCGATCCCGGCAAGGAACTCGCCGGCGGCTCCGGGCGGGCCGGGGCCGGGGCCGACGCGGCGTTCGCGCGGCCCCGGCCCCGGCCGGCGCGCTGGGTGGCCGCCGCGGCCGGGCTGGTCCTGCTTGCCATGGCACTCAACGCCCTCGCCACCAATGACGCGTTCCGCTGGGACGTCGTCACCCGGTACTTCACCGCCGACACGGTGCTGGCCGGGCTCGGCACCACCCTGTGGTTGACGGCCGTGGCCTTCACCGGCGGCTTCGTCCTCGGCACCGTGCTCGCCGTGATGCGGCTCTCGGCCAACCCGGTCCTCGTGTCGCTGAGCTGGGGCTACACCTGGCTGTTCCGGTCGGTGCCGATGCTGGTCCAACTCCTCTTCTGGTACAACGTCTCGTTGCTGTACCCGAAGCTGTCGCTGGGCATCCCTTTCGGCCCGGCCTTCACCGAGTTCTCCACCGAGCGGACGATCAGCAGCCTGATCGCCGCCGTGATCGGCCTCGTCCTGCACGAGGCGGGCCAACTCGCCGAGATCATACGGGCCGGCGTCCTGTCCGTCGGCCGGGACCAGACCGAGGCCGCAGAGGCGATGGGGCTGAGCGGCTGGCGGATCTTCCGGCGCATCGTGCTGCCGCAGGCGATGCCGGCGATCCTGCCCCCCGCGGGCAGCCAGGTCATCGCGCTGCTCAAAGGCACCTCCATCGTCAGTGTCATCGCCGTCCAGGACCTGCTGTACGCCACCCAGCTCATCTACAACCGCAACTACCTGGTCGTCCCGCTGCTGCTGGTGGCCACGCTCTGGTACCTGCTGCTGACCACCCTGCTGGGCATCGTCCAGTACTTCGTCGAACGCCGCTACGCCCCGGGAGCCCGGCCATGATCGAGGCAGTAGGCGTTCGCAAGTCCTTCGGCACCAGAATGGTGCTCGACGACATCTCCCTCACCGTTCCCGCGTCCACGGTCACCTGCGTCATCGGCCCTTCGGGTTCCGGCAAGAGCACACTGCTGCGCTGTGTGAACCGGCTGGAGCGTATCGACGCGGGGCGCATCACCGTAGACGGTGAACTCGTCGGATACGAGTGGCGTGGCGACCAGTTGTACGAGCGCTCGCGCCGGGCCGTATCCCGCCAGCGGTCCCGGATCGGCATGGTCTTCCAGAACTTCCGCCTCTTTCCGCACATGACGGTCCTCGACAACATCACCGAGGCGCCGCGCGCGGTCCTCGGACTGCGGCGGGGAACGGCCGAAGAACGGGCCCGCGAACTGCTGGCCCGGGTCGGACTCGGCGGGAAGGAGGAGGCGAGCCCGCACCAGTTGTCCGGCGGCGAGCAGCAGCGCGCCGCCATCGCGCGCGCCCTCGCCATGGAGCCCCGGGCCATGCTTTTCGACGAACCCACCAGCGCACTCGACCCCGAACTGACCGGCGATGTCCTCCAGGTGATCCGCTCGCTGGCCGACGGCGGCATGACGATGGTCGTCGTTACCCACGAGATGCGGTTCGCCAGGAGCATCGCCGACCAGGTCGTTTTCATGGACAACGGCGTGATCGTGGAGACCGGTCCGCCCGAGACGGTCTTCGACGCTCCCCGGCACGACCGCACCATCCGGTTCCTGGACCCGCGTTAGGCGCCCCCGGCACATCCCTCACCGCTCTCACGAGGAGAGACCGATGCCATCCGCCCACCCCGTTCTCCCCACCACCCGCCGTGCCCGCCTCGGGACGGTTCTTACGGCGTTGCTGCTGCCGCTGCTGCTCATCGGCTGCGGTGCCGCCGACGACGTTCCCGAGGACGCCCAGGCACGCCAACTCGGCGCCCAGGACGTGGTGTCGGCGGTCCACAAGGACGCCGAGCTGTCGGTGACGCTGCCCGCCGAAGTCCGTAAGTCAGGTGTGCTGCGGGTCGGTTCGGCCATCGGAGTGCCACCCATCGCCTTCAGCCCCGAGGACGGGGGACCACCGCGGGGCGTGGACATCGACGTCATCGACGCTGTGGCACGCGTTCTCGGGCTGAAGGTGCGGCGCGCGCACGTGAGCGGAGCCTCCCTGATCACCGGCCTCGACGCCGGCCACTACCAGGTCGGCACAGCGAACCTCGCCGTCACCGAGGAGCGCGAACAGGTCCTCGACTTCGTCCTCTACCTCACCGACGGCTCCGGCTTCGCCGTACGCGACGACAGTGCGCTCAAGCAGGTCAAGAGCCTGGCCCAGCTGTGCGGGCTGAAGGTCGGCACAGGCACGGGGACGACGTTCGAGACCGAACTGCAGACAGCGAGCAGGACCTGCGTCGCCGGTGGCGGCAAACCCATCGGCATCAGTACGTACCCCGATGCCGCCGCTCACTTCCTGGCCCTGCGCCAGGGCCGAGTCGACGTGCTCATGACCTCGTCGAGTGTCCTACGCTACGCGGCGACCCAGCAGCCGGGCCTGCGCTACCTCAACGAGATCGAACGCAAGAACGTCGGCCTCGCGGTCAAGAAGGGGTCACTGCTGGCCGGGCCGTTGAAGGGCGCGGTCGACCACCTCATCGAGGACGGGACGTACGACAGGATCCTCAAGAAGTGGCACCTGCGGGCGGCCGCCGTCCCCGCCGCACGGATCAACCCCGGGCCCACTCCCTGAACGACTCGTGCCTGAACGGCGGTCAGCCTTCCCACTCCAGCACCGCGCAGCTCCAGGTGAACCCGGCGCCGATCCCGAACAGCAGGCACAGGTCGCCGGGCCTGACCCGGCCGGACTCGGCCAGGAACGCGAGTCCGGCAAACTGGTCGCCCGCACCGAGGTGACCGACCGACCGGCCCCACGGCCAGGTGGTGCGCTCCTCGGGGATGCTCCAGCGACGCAGGAAGGTCGAGTTCAGTCGTCCGTGCCCGAAGTTCGGCAGGACGAACCATGCGACGTCGGCGAGCGTGCAGTCAGCCTCCGCAAGGGTGCGCTTCAGCGTTTCGTCCTGTCCCGCGGTGATCCGGGCCACGCTGTAAGAACGTCCGGTGTCCTCAATGAACGTCCGCTGCAACAGGCCCAGGTCGATCGGCTGCCGCAGTGCGAACGGCACCCGGGAGAACGGATCCCGCCCACGGTGCATCTGTTCGAGATCCGCGTCGGACACGGTCACCAGACTCCGCAGCCGGGCCAGCCCCGTCCGTCCCCGGGTGAGGACGACCGCAGTGCCCGCATCGCCGTACACGGTGCCGGGGTCGCTTCGCCAGCGCGCGAAACCGGGCTCACCGAACACGTCGCCCGTGGTCAGCAGCGCGCTTCTTCTGCCCGGCGCCCCGCTGAGATAGCCGGCCGCGAGATCCAGTGCGGCCATGCCGCCGTTGGACAGCTGCTTGATCTCCACGGCCGGGCACCGGTTGCCGACCGCGTACCGCTGAATGTACGAAGCGGGCGCCCACAGGTCGTGCCCCTGGTACTGCACCGTGGCGTGCAGCAGCAGGTCGATGTCGGTGGCCTGCGTGCCTGTACGTTCCAGCACGTGCCGTGCCGCCGCCACGGCGAGTTCGGGCGCCGAACCGCCGGCCGACACCGCCACGGACTCGACGGCGCCGCTCGCGGCTGTCCGCTCGTCGCACAGGCCCTCGCGCAGTGCCTGGTCGACGGAGCAGGTGTCCTCCACGTGCAGGGCTGCTCCGGCGATGTGCAGGTCTTCATACCTCATCTCCCGATGCCCTTTCACCGGCTGTCTCTTGGGGGAATCCCCGTGCGGACGCCGACGGCCGCCGGTCCGGAGGGTGTCCGGAACCGGCGGCCTTCGAACTGACCGCGGTGCAGCGGGGGCGACGGGTCGCGTGCCTCCGCCATCACCCACACTCCGGCCCGCCGGTGGACGAGTGGTCCAGAGCGGCTGGAGCCGTCGGCGCGCACGCTGTCCCCCGGGTCGAGCCATCCTCCAGCCCGCGCTTCCACCATGGGCGGGACCCGAAGGAGAGGAGGTCCGCCGTGACCGCACCGCCGCCGACCGCGCTGCTGTTCCCCGGCCAGGGCGCGCAGCAGCCCGGCATGGGCGTCGGCCTGTATCACGCACATCCCGGGTTCCGTCAACGCATGGACCAGGCCCTGGAGTTGTGGCGCGACTACGGCTTCGACCTGCGCGCGGACTGGCTCGCCGGCCGCCCCGGCCCCGAGGCCGATCACCTGCACGTCGCCCAGCCCCTGCTGTTCTCCCTGGACTGGGCGCTCGGCCGCACGGTCCTCGATGCCGGGGTGCGGCCCGCCGCGCTGCTCGGCCACAGTGTCGGGGAGGTCGCCGCCGCCACGCTCGCCGGGGTGTTCGACCTCGCCGGTGCCGTCGGTGTCATGGCGGACCGGATCGCCCAGCTGGCTGACACCCCGGCGGGCGGCATGCTCGCGGTCCTGGCGAGACCCGACGAGATGGTCCCGTACACGACGGGCGAGGTCGTCGTCGGCGCCGTCAACGGGCCACGCCAAGTGCTTCTCTCCGGGCCTGAGGAGGGCCTGAGCCTGGCCGAGGAGAAGCTGCGCGCCGACGGCTTCACCACCCGGCGGGCCCGTGCCCTCAACCCCTTTCACAGTCCGGTGCTCACCGAGGCGGCCCTGCGCGGCCTGCCCTTCCTCGCCTCGGTACGGCCGAGCCCGCCCCGCCTGCCGCTGTACTCGGCCTACACCGGCGGGCTCCTGACGCCCGAACAGGCCCGCGACACCAGGTTCTGGGCGCTTCAGCCCGCCTCGCCCGTCCTGTTCGGGCCGGCCCTCGACGCCCTGCTGGCCGAGCGGGACGTCGTCCTCGTCGAGGCGGGGCCGGGCCAGGGGCTCACCGCGCTGGCCCGGCGCCATCCGTGGGTCACCCGGGGGGCGTCCGGGGCGCTCGCGCTGCTGCCCGCCCGTCCCGCCGACGCGGACACCGAGTACGCGGCCTTCGAGAAGGCCCTCGCGGTGCTGGTGAACCCGCCCGCGGTGTCCGGGCCCGCTCCAGCGGATCTCCAGACCGCCTTGCCACGGTCACGACCGGGGGCCGGAACACCGGTCCCCGCCGACAGCGAGTGAGGATGCCCATGCAACGACGCGTCGTCATCACCGGAATCGGTGCGGTGGCGCCCGGGGGAACAGGGATCAAGCAGTACTGGGATCTGCTGTCGACCGGGCGGACGGCCACCCGTGCCATCTCCCTCTTCAACGCCTCGCCGTACCGCTCGCAGGTCGCCGCGGAATGCGACTTCTCACCCGCCGCGGCCGGACTGTCCCCGCAGGAGGAGCGCAGGCTCGACCGGGCGGGCCAGTTCGCGCTCGTCGCGGCCCGGGAGGCGCTCGCGGACAGCGGCTTCGACGTCACGAGACCGAACCCCGAGCGCACCGGCGTGGCGCTCGGCTGCGCGGTGGGCTGCACCACCTCGATGGAAACGGAGTACATCGTGCTCAGTGACGGGGGCGCCCGGTGGCTCGTCGACCCCGCGTACGCCGTGCCGCGTCTCTACGACCACTTCGTGCCCAGCTCCCTCGCCGCGGAACTCGCCCGCGAGGTGGGCGCCGGGGGCCCGGTGTCGCTCGTGTCCGACGGCTGCACCTCGGGCCTGGACGCCGTCGGCCACGGCACCGACCTGATCCGTGAGGGCAGCGCCGATGTCGTCGTCACGGGGGGTACCGACGCGCCCATATCCCCGATCACCCTCGCCTGCTTCGACGCCATCAAGGCCACCACGCCGCGCAACGACGACCCCGAGCACGCCTCGCGCCCCTTCGACAAAACCCGCAATGGTCTGGTCCTCGGTGAGGGTGCGGCGGTGCTGATCCTGGAGGAGCTGGATCACGCCGTGCGGCGCGGAGCCCGCATCTACGCCGAGGTCGCCGGCTTCGGTACCCGAAGCAACGCCTATCACATGACGGGTCTGCGTTCGGACGGCGCCGAGATGTCCGAGGCGATCCGCGTCGCCATGGCCGAGGCCCGGCTCACGCCCGAGGACGTCGACTACGTCAACGCGCACGGCTCCAGCACGAAGCAGAACGATCGCCACGAGACGGCCGCGTTCAAGACCTCGCTGGGGGAGCACGCGTACCGGGTTCCCGTCAGCTCGGTCAAGTCCATGATCGGGCACTCGCTCGGCGCGATCGGCGCCCTCGAACTCGTCGCGAGCGTCCTCGCCATGGAGAACGGTCTGATCCCGCCGACCGCCAACCTCCACGAGCCCGACCCCCTGTGCGATCTCGACTACGTGCCGGTGACCGCCCGCGAGGCGCGTGTCGACTCTGTCCTGAGCGTCGGCAGCGGCTTCGGCGGCTTTCAGAGCGCGGTCGTGCTCGCCCGCCCCGAAAGGAGCGCAGCGTGACTGCGTCCGCACCTGTGATCACCGGGCTCGGCGTCGCCGCCCCCACCGGACTCGGCACGGATGCCCACTGGGCGGCGACCGTCGAGGGCCGCAGCGGTATCACCGCCATCACCCGCTTCGACGCCTCCGGCTACCTCGCGCGCCTCGCCGGCGAGGTACCCGGCTTCGAGGCCGCCGAGCACATTCCGAGCAGGCTGCTTCCGCAGACCGACCACATGACCCGGCTCGCGCTGTACGCCGCTGATGAAGCGCTCCGGGACAGCGGCCTCGACCTCGTAAACCTGCCGCCGTACGCGGCGGGCGTCGCCTCCGCCTCCTCGATGGGCGGCTTCGAGTTCGGCCAGCGTGAACTGCAGAACCTGTGGAGCAAGGGCGGCCAGTTCGTCAGCGCCTACCAGTCCTTCGCATGGTTCTACGCCGTCAACACCGGTCAGATAGCGATCCGGCACGGGCTCAGGGGACCGAGCAGCGCGGTCGTCACCGACCAGGCCGGGGGGCTGGACGCGATCGGGCACGCCCGCCGCCAGATCCGCAAGGGTACGAAGGTCATGCTCGCCGGGGGCGTCGACGGCGCCCTGTGCCCCCTCGGTCTGGCGGGACAGCTCAGCTCCGGCCGGCTCAGCACCGCCGACCACCCGGACCGGGCCTACCTGCCCTTCGACGAGGCCGCCGCCGGACACGTCCCCGGTGAGGGCGGCGCCTACCTGGTCCTGGAAGACCCCGAGGCGGCCCGGGAAAGAGGCGCGCGGCTCCACGGCCGACTCGACGGGTACGCCGCCACGTTCGATCCCGACCCGGACTCCCCGGCCGCCGACGGTCTGGCACGGGCCGCACGCGGGGCCCTCGCCGACGCCGGCTTGGGGCCCTCCGACATAGCCGTCGTCTTCGCGGACGGTGCCGCCGTGCCCTCGGCGGACCGGTCCGAAGCAGCCGCGGTGACCGCGGTGTTCGGTTCCGGGAAGGTCCCGGTGACCGTGCCCAAGGCACAGACGGGACGCCTCTACGCCGGCGGAGGAGCCCTCGACCTGGTCTCGGCCCTGCTCTGCCTGCGGGACGGCCGCATCCCGCCCACGGCACACGTCACCTGCGTCGCCAAGGACTGCCCGATCGACCTGGTGACGGGCGAGGCCCGCCGGCTGCGCGGCGACGCGGCGCTCGTACTCGCCCGCGGAGAGGGCGGCTTCAACGCGGCAGCCGTCGTCACGACCGCGGACTGATGGGGCACGACCCGCCCCCTACGACAAGCATCCGCTACGACAGGAAGGAACTGACATGAGCGCCAACGGGACCACGGCACTGAGCCTTGACGACCTGACGCGTATTCTGCGCGAGTCGGCCGGCGAGGACGAAGCGGTCGATCTGAGCGGTGACATCGCTGACGTGTCGTTCACGGACCTTGGCTACGACTCGCTCGCCCTGCTGGAGGTTGCGAGCCGTGTCACCCGCGAATACCGGGTGTCCCTGCCGGACGAGGAGCTGGACCGCGCCGAGACCCCGCGGGCCTTTGTCGAACTGGTCAACACGGAGCTCTCGCGGGCCTGAAGCTCCTGATGCGAACGCGAGGGGCGGGCCCCGGAGTCCACCGGGGCCCGCCCCTCGCGTTCCGCACGGTCAGTGGGCCGCTGCCCGTTCTGCGGCCTGCTTCGCCAGTGTCAGCGTGGCCGTGCTGTTCCCGCCGAGCGCGTTGCGTACGAGATCCCGCGCGGTGTCCAGCGTGGCGTCCACGCCCAGCAGCTCCCTCACTCGGTCGGGGCGCAGGACGACGGTGTGGTGCGAGGAGGCACGCACTCCGTTCCCGGTCGACTCCACGGCCCAGCGGCCGGTGTGCGCGCGCATGAGCGGGGGCACCCGGGTCTGCTTGTACACGAGCCGGTCAGGCCCGAAGCCGACGCGCACCGATGTGGTGGTGTGCACGGAACCGTCGGCGGCCCGGGTGTCCATCTCCACCGTCTGCAGATCCTCTCCCGGCTCGGTGAGCACCAGCCGACTGACGTGCGGCAGCCGCTCCTCCCACAGGTCGGCCCGCCACAGGAAGTCGTACACGGCCTCGGCCGGCCCGGCGATGTCCACGTGATCGGCGAACGACAACAGCGCCCGAGGCTCGGCACCGAGGGACTCGGCGGCGGACTTCAGCGCGGCGAGCTCGGCCTTGCTGTTGGTGTCGACGGCACGTTGCACCCACTCCCGCGCCCCCGGGTCGTCGTCGACGACCGTGAAGTCGTGCAGCAGCACGACGCTGGAACCGCCGGGGGCCTCCTCGACGATCCACTCCCCGCTCATGGAGGCCACCGGCGCCGACGAGATCTCCTGGCGGAACGTCACCTGAAGTGCCGAGGGGTCCAGTTCACGCCGGGAGGTCCAGGACCGTACCTCGCCGTTCGCGAACGCCCAGATCTTCAGCCGTTCCGAACGGCTGTTCCCGTCGAGCCGCTCCACGTGCACTGTGGGAGGGAAGACGTACGGCCAGCCCTCTGCCGTGGCGATCAGCTCGTACACGGCCTTCGGGTCGGCCGTCACATGGACGGCATGACGCGTCCTGACTATGCCTGAGTCCGGCATGCTGTACCCCTTTCCGGTGATGTCGCCGAGAGTGTGGGGCAGGCCGATCCAGCAGGGGTGGAGGGGTACTGGACGCACGCGCTGCAGACGCATCTGTCCTGGGAAAGCCTCGCGAGCCAGTGAGCTGGGGAGGAAGTGTCGTCCCGGGTGACTGATCGAGAGGCCGAGGAGCAGGGCTCGGTCCGCAATGCCGACGTGTCCCCGGATCTGCACTTCCTCCGCAGCACAAGAGGGCCCACGGCCCAGCGCCGCGGTTCCGGCGAAACGGCCTCGTGCCTGACAGGCACCAGTGGCGCGTCCGGCGCCGGCCGAGGGCGTCTGTCGGCTCACAGGAGCGCGGTGGCGAGGAAGGCGTCCTTGGCGGGGCTCGTGGTGCGGGGGGAGTACAGGGCGTGCAGGGGCGCGTACGGCGGCGGGTCCAGGGCGAGGATGCGCACGGCGCCGCCGGCCGCGGGGCCCGGCGGCGTGGTGACGAAGGCGCAGCGGTCGGTGCCGATGACGGCGGTGACGGGCGGGGTGCCCTGGAGTGCGGTGCGTTCGATGTCGGGTTCGAAGCCGGCGGCGCGGCAGTGGCCGATGAGCAGGTCGGTGTAGCCGGAGTGGCCCGGCCTGCCCCAGACGACGAAGCGCTGCCCGGCCAGCCGGGACAGCGGCACGGACTCCCGCGCGGCGAGGGGGTGGCCGGCGGCGACCGCGAGGTGGAGGGGCTGGTGGCCCAGAGTGGTGCGGGCGAGGCCGCGCGGCGGCGCCATGGCCCGGCACAGCCCGATGTCGAGATCCCCGGCCAGGAGGGCCTCTGCCAGCTCCGCGGGGTAGCGCTGGTTGACGTCGGTCGCCAGATCGGGGTGGGCGGCGGCGACCTGCCGCAGCAGGCCGATGGCCTCCTCCCCGGTGACGGCGGGGGTGTGGCCGAGCCGCAGGACCTCGGGCTCGCCGCGGCCGACGCGGCGGGCGCGCTGGAGGGCGGAGTGCGCGGCGCCGCGCAGCGCGCGGGCGTCCTCGGCGAGGGCGGCGCCCGCGGGCAGGAGCGAGACGCCGGTCGCCGTGCGTTCGAGCAGCGGGACGCCCACCTCGCGCTCCAGGACGCGGACGGAGGTGGACAGCGCCTGCTGAGACAGGTGCAGGCGGGCGGCGGCGCGGGTGATGCTGCCCTCCTCGGCGACCGCGATCAGGTGCTCCAGCTTGTTCAGGTCGAGGGCCATGTCAGCGCGTACCCCTGCGGTGGCTCGGAGAAAGTCCGCGCCCGCTTTTGTACACCTGTGGCGCGTGACGGCGTACCCGTTGCGGGAGATAGGGTCGGCCTGTGATC
>NZ_JBEYWC010000039.1:0-69950 GCF_040704505.1 Streptomyces sp. NPDC047002 | reverse complement strand
TGTCACCCAGCTGCCGCAGCGAGACGGCCAGTTGGAGCCCGGCCTGGCTGGCGCCGACGATCACCCGCCCCGCCGCGCCGCTACTCCTGCGTGCCGCCCGCCGGGCGGCGGGCCAGCAGCCAGGGCTCCACCACACCGAGGCCGCGCACCGGCCGCTGCCACATCGGCTGGAGCCCGAAGCGGTACGCCGGGGGCTCGGCGCCCTCCTTCTCCGCGGTGGCCGCCTCCTCGGCGGCGAGCGCCTCGGACTCGGGGGCCTCGCCCGTGCGGATCAGCTCCTCCGCGAGTGCGCCGTCGACCAGGACCGTGTCGCGGGGGGCTATCGAGGTGAGCCTGCTCGCGAGGTTGACGGTGGTGCCGAAGACGTCGCCCATGCGCGTGGTGACCGTGCCGAAGGCGATGCCGACGCGCAGCGCGGGCATCGTCTCGTCGTGGGTCATGGTCTCGATCAGCCGCAGCGCGATCTCCGCCGCGATGCCCGCGTCGTCCGCCGCGAACAGCACCTCGTCGCCGAGGGTCTTGATCAGGCGGCCGCCGTGCGCGGCGACCAGGTCGGCCGCGGTCGTCTCGAACGCCTCGACCAGCTCGCCCAGCTCCTCTTCCTCAAGCCGCCTGGTCAGCCGGGTGAAGCCGACGAGGTCCGCGAAGCCGACGCAGAGGCGCCGGTCGACCATCTCGTCGTCGTCGCCTGCCTGGACGACCCGCCCGGTGGCCGCGGCGAGCTGCCGCCGCCACACGTAGACGAGGAACTCCTCAAGCTCCGGCAGCAGCAGCTCGACCAGGGGGTACGTGACCTCGGTGCGGGTCATGCCCGGCTCCGGCGGCTCGGTGAGCCCTTCGAGGAACGAGTCGATCTGCCACTCGGCGAGGCGCGCCGTGGTCTGCCCGGTGGACCGGGCGACCTGCACGGCCATCGGCTCGCTCAGCAGGCCCGCCTCGACCAGGCCCGCGAGGCGGCGCAGCGCGAGGACGTCCGCCTCGGTCAGCGCCTTGGCCTGGCCGATGTCGGCGAAGCCCATGGCGCGCCAGAACCGCGAGGCGAGGTCCATGGAGACGCCGGCCGTGCGGGCGGCCTGGAACGGCGTGTACTGGCGCTCGGCGCCGAGGATCAGGTGTTCGAGGCGGATCGCGAGCGGATTGTCGGTCGGCTCGGCCGTGTGCTCCACGACGTGGTGCGGCAGAGGGTGCTCGCCGCCCCCCTGCCGCGGCTCCGCGCCGTCGTCCCGGCCGCCGCCGTCCGCGGGCACCTGCGCGCCCTCGGGCTCCCCGGCAGCGTCCGGCGTCCGCGCGGACCGGTCCGCGGGCTCCACGGGGGTCGGCTGGTCGCCGGCGGCGGCGTCCGGCGGGTCCTGCGGGTCGTCCGCGCCGGAATTCGTGTCGTCGACGGTCACCAGCCGCCTCCTGCCCGTTCCCTGCGCACTGTCCTGCCGATCCTGTGACCGATCTTCGTGAACTGCCTCAACGATACGGCAGGTGTGCCCTGGCTCACGTCCCGCCCGTGCGGCCGGCTCCCCCGCTCAGGGGCCCCGGCGGGCGGGCCCCGCCGCCCGTGCGCCGGGGCGGCGGGGCGCACGGGCCGGCGGCGCGCCGGTGCTCAGTCGGCGTCGGCCGTCCGCAGGTGGACGATGTCGCCCGCCGCGACCGGCTCGCGCAGCCCGGTCCCGGTGGCCAGCACGATCCGGCCGTCGCCGTCGATCGCGACGGCCTCGCCGGTCAGCGTGCGCGCGCCCGGCAGCTCGGCCCTGACCCGGCGGCCGAGAGTGGCGCAGCCCGCCGCGTACGCCTCCTGGAGGCGGGAGGCCGCCGGGTCGCCGCCGGCCGCGCGCCAGTCCCCGTACCACTGCTCGACGGAGCGCAGGACGGCGCGCAGCAGCGTCTCCCGGTCGAGGGAGGCGGCCCCCGCGAGGGCCAGCGAGCCGGCCGTGGGGACCGGCAGCTCGGCGGCGCGCAGGGAGACGTTGAGGCCGATGCCGACGACGACGGCGTCCTCGCCCGCGCGTTCCGCGAGGATGCCGCCCGCCTTGCGCTCCTCGCCGTCGACGGCGACCAGCAGGTCGTTGGGCCATTTGAGGGAGGTGTCGACGCCTGCGGCCCTGGCGAGGCCGGCCGCGACGGCGACGCCGGTCAGCAGCGGCAGCCAGCCCCAGCGGGCGGCGGGCACGTCGGCGCCCGGCCGCAGCAGCACGGAGAAGAAGAGGCCCGAGCGCGCAGGGGCGCTCCAGGTCCGATCGAGCCTGCCGCGGCCCGCCGTCTGCTCCTCGGCGACCAGCACGGCGCCCTCGGCGGGCGCGTCCCCGCCCCCGGCCGCCGCCCGCGCCGCGAGGTCCGAGTTGGTCGAGCCGGTCGCCTCGACCACGTCGAGCGAGGTCCACAGGGTGCCGGGCCTGATCAGCGCCCGCCGCAGACCTTCGGCGTTCAGGGGCGGCCGGTCGAGGTCGGACCAGCGGCTTCCCGAGGTGTTCGGATCGGTCATGCAGGCCAGACTATGTGTGGCAAACGCCGCACTGCCGAACCGTGGGGCCGCCGATACGCTACGGAAACAAGTTACGGATCAGTAGGAGTCGTTGCCGATGACCCAGCCGACCGAGCCGGACCAGAACGCCGCGGAGGGCGCGGGCCCCGACCTGCACACCACCGCGGGGAAGATCGCCGACCTGCGCCGGCGGATCGAGGAGGCGACGCACGCCGGCACGGCGGTCGCGGTGGAGAAGCAGCACGCCAAGGGCAAGCTGACGGCGCGTGAGCGGATCGCCCTGCTGCTCGACGAGGACTCGTTCGTCGAACTCGACGAGTTCGCGAGGCACCGGTCGACCAACTTCGGCATCGAGAAGAAGCGCCCGTACGGCGACGGCGTGGTCACCGGCTACGGCACGGTCGACGGCCGCCCGGTGTGCGTGTACTCCCAGGACTTCACGGTCTTCGGCGGGTCGCTCGGCGAGGTCTACGGCGAGAAGATCGTCAAGGTCATGGACTTCGCCATGAAGACCGGCTGCCCGGTGATCGGCATCAACGACGGCGGCGGCGCCCGCATCCAGGAGGGTGTGGTCGCGCTCGGCCTGTTCGCGGAGATCTTCCGCCGCAACGTGCACGCGTCGGGCGTCGTCCCGCAGATCAGCGTGATCGTGGGGCCGTGCGCGGGCGGCGCCGTCTACTCGCCCGCGATCACCGATTTCACGGTGATGGTCGACCAGACCTCGCACATGTTCATCACGGGCCCCGACGTCATCAAGACGGTGACGGGCGAGGACGTGGGCTTCGAGGAGCTGGGCGGCGCGCGCACCCACAGCACCACGTCGGGCGTCGCGCACCACATGGCGGGTGACGAGAAGGACGCGATGGAGTACGTCAAGTCGCTCTTGTCGTACCTCCCGTCGAACAACCTGACCGAGCCGCCCGCCTTCCCCGAGGAGGCGTCGCTCGAACCGACCGAGGAGGACCGCGAGCTCGACACGCTGATCCCGGACTCGGCGAATCAGCCGTACGACATGCGCAGCGCAATCGAACGCGTCCTGGACGACGGGGAGTTCCTGGAGACGCAGGCGATGTTCGCGCCGAACATCGTCACGGGCTTCGGCCGCATCGAGGGCTTCCCCGTCGGCGTGGTCGCCAACCAGCCGACACAGCTGGCCGGCTGCCTCGACATCAACGCGAGCGAGAAGGCGGCGCGCTTCGTCCGCACGTGCGACGCGTTCAACGTGCCGGTGCTGACGTTCGTGGACGTGCCGGGCTTCCTGCCGGGCGTGGACCAGGAGTACGGCGGCATCATCAGGCGCGGCGCCAAGCTGATCTTCGCCTACGCGGAGGCGACGGTCCCGCTGATCACGGTCATCACCCGCAAGGCGTTCGGCGGCGCGTACGACGTGATGGGCTCCAAGCACCTCGGCGCCGACGTCAACCTGGCCTGGCCGACGGCGCAGATCGCCGTGATGGGCGCGCAGGGCGCGGTCGGCATCCTGCACCGGCGCACGATCGCCGGGGCGGGCGACGCCGCCGCGCAGGAGGCCCGCCGCGCCGAGCTGATCCAGGAGTACGAGGACACCCTGCTCAACCCGTACGTGGCGGCGGAGCGCGGCTATGTCGACGCGGTGATCCTGCCGTCCGACACCCGGGCGCACGTGGTGAAGGCGCTGCGGCAGCTGCGCACGAAGCGCGAGGCGCTGCCGCCGAAGAAGCACGGCAACATCCCGCTGTAGCAGGCTGCGAGAGGAGCGGAGGCGAGCGATGATCAAGGTGATACGGGGCAACCCGACGCCCGAGGAGCTGGCGGCGGCGGTCGCGGTCGTGCAGGCGCGCGCCGCGGGCACGGCGGGCACGGAGCCGCCGCCCCCCGGCGGGCGGGCCGAGTGGGCGGCGCCCGCGCGGATCGCCCGCACCCGGGTGCCGAGCCCGGGACCGCGCTCCTGGGCGCACACGTACTGGCCCCGGTGAGTACGCGTACTCAGGCGCCCGGGGGGCGGGCGGCGGACCATCGGTCGCATGCTCTGGTCCGATCCCGAAGAAGACCCCCCGAAGGAGCTGCGTGACGCGCAGGCCATGCTGCGGCGCGCGGGGATCGTGATCGCGCTGGGCATGGTCCTCGCGATGCTGGCCGTGGGCCTGCTGTGAGCCGCGGCGCACCCTCCTGCCCCGGGCCGCAGGGCGGTGGCGGGCGCAGGTCCCCGGGGGTCGCGGGGGCGGATAGCCTCGGGGCATGACAGAACCCCGTCGGCTGGTCCTCGCCTCGCAGTCCCCTGCCCGTCTCGGCCTGCTGCGGGCCTCCGGGTTCGCCCCCGAGGTGATCGTCAGCGGCGTCGACGAGGAGGCGCTGTCCGCGCCCACGCCGGGCGAACTCGCGCTGCTGCTCGCGGAGGCGAAGGCCACCAGCGTGGCGGAGCGGCCCGAGGCCGCGGGGGCGCTGGTGATCGGCTGCGACTCCGTGCTCGACCTCGAAGGCGAGGCCCTGGGCAAGCCCGTGGACGCCGAGGACGCCACCGCGCGCTGGAAGGCGATGCGGGGCCGCTCGGGCGTGCTGCGCACCGGCCACTGCGTGATCGACACGGCGAGCGGGCGGCGCGCGGCGGCCACCGCGTCGACCACCGTGCGGTTCGGGACGCCGACGGACGCCGAGGTCGCCGCGTATGTCGCCTCGGGCGAACCCCTGCACGTGGCGGGGGCGTTCACGCTCGACGGCCGCTCGGCGCCGTTCGTGGACGGCATCGAGGGCGACCCGTCGAACGTGATCGGCCTTTCGCTGCCGCTATTCCGCCGGCTTCTCCACGAGGTGGGAGGGTCCCTCACGGACCTCTGGGCCTGACTGGTGCGGAATGCCGGCGCCGGAGTCGGGCGCGCCCGCGGCGCGCGCCGCCTCGGGCCGCGGCGGCCCGTACGAGAGCAGCACCCACACCAGCAGCCCGAGACCGACCATCAGCACCGCGAACACGCCCCAGCCGAGCACGCTCGACGTCACGGCGCCCAGCAGCCCGTGGACGACGGCGGCGACGATGAGCAGGACCCTGCCCGCGCGTCCGGGGCCGCGGTCCGCGCGGGCCGTACGCGCCAGGACGAACGCGCAGACCAGCGAGAACAGCGCGCCGATCCCGCACCCGACCCACGCGCCGAGCGTCATCGCCGAGGGCTTGATGCCCGCGAGTGACATGTGCTGGGCGTCCACCACCCTGGAGAGCAGCGCGGCCACCGCGACCAGGACCACGGCCTCCACGGCGACGAACACCGCCGCCACCCAGGCCACCCACACCACCGGTCGGCGAGCCACGGCGCCCACCCCTTCCTGTTACCCCGAGTACAGAGCGTCCCGCGCACGCTACTCATCGGTAAACGGAGGGACAAGGGGTTGGGCGGACCCCGGGTGAATCGGCCCACCGCTCGGACGGCGCCGCGGTGTCTTTATGGACTTCCCACAAAGAAACAGGATTCAGCGCGGAGCAGTCGCACAGAGAGGTGGGCCACATCAGGACGCTACTGTGCGAGGAAGAATCCCGGCGTACCGTGGTGCCACAAGGGATTTCGTTACCTGGGCGAACCTCGTATCACGCTCCGTGTGGACGAGCTCACCATTGGGGACGGCTCGCACGGCCGTGTCGGCAGTCCCTAAACTCAGCTTGTTTTATTTGGAGGGAGCAATCGTGCGCAAGGTGCTGATCGCGAATCGTGGCGAGATCGCTGTCCGGGTGGCGCGGGCGTGCCGGGACGCGGGGATCGCGAGCGTGGCGGTCTACGCGGAGCCGGACCGCGACGCGCTGCATGTGCGGGTCGCCGACGAGGCGTTCGCGCTGGGCGGCCAGACACCGGGGGAGAGCTACCTCGACATCGCCAAGGTCCTCAAGGCCGCGGCCGACTCGGACGCCGACGCCGTCCACCCAGGCTACGGCTTCCTCTCGGAGAACGCCGAATTCGCGCAGGCGGTCCTGGACGCGGGCCTGACCTGGATCGGCCCCCCGCCGCACGCCATCCGCGACCTGGGCGACAAGGTCGCCGCCCGCCACATCGCCCAGCGCGCGGGCGCCCCCCTCGTAGCAGGCACACCCGACCCGGTCTCCGGCAGCGACGAGGTCGTCGCCTTCGCCAGGCAGCACGGCCTGCCCATCGCCATCAAGGCCGCCTTCGGCGGCGGCGGCCGCGGCCTCAAGGTCGCCCGCACCCTCGAAGAAGTCCCCGAACTCTACGACTCCGCCGTACGCGAGGCAGTGGCCGCCTTCGGCCGCGGCGAGTGCTTCGTCGAGCGCTACCTCGACAAGCCCCGCCACGTCGAGACCCAGTGCCTCGCCGACACCCACGGCAACGTCGTCGTCGTCTCCACCCGCGACTGCTCCCTGCAGCGCCGCCACCAGAAACTCGTCGAGGAAGCCCCCGCCCCCTTCCTGAACGAGGAGCAGAACGCCCAGCTCTACACGGCCTCCAAGGCCATCCTGAAAGAAGCCGGCTATGTCGGCGCAGGCACCGTGGAGTTCCTCGTCGGCGCGGACGGCACCATCTCCTTCCTGGAGGTCAACACCCGCCTCCAGGTCGAGCACCCCGTCACCGAAGAGGTCTCCGGCATCGACCTGGTGCGCGAGATGTTCCGCATCGCCGACGGCGAAGCACTCGGCTACGACGACCCCACCCCCCGCGGCCACTCCATCGAGTTCCGCATCAACGGCGAGGACCCCGGCCGCGGCTTCCTGCCCGCCCCCGGCACCGTCACCCTCTTCGACCCGCCCACCGGCCCCGGCGTCCGCCTCGACACGGGCGTGGAGAGCGGCAGCGTCATCGGCCCCGCCTGGGACTCCCTGCTCGCCAAGCTCATCGTCACCGGCGCCTCCCGCGCCCAGGCCCTCCAGCGCGCCTCCCGCGCCCTGGGCGAGTTCACCGTCGAGGGCATGGCCACCGCCCTGCCCTTCCACCGCGCGGTCGTCACCGACCCGGCCTTCACCAGCGACCCGTTCACCATCCACACCCGGTGGATCGAGACCGAGTTCGCCAACACCATCCCGCCGTTCGCCGCCCCCACGCCCGAAGGCGAGAGCGACGAGGCCGGCCGGGAGACCGTCGTGGTCGAGGTGGGCGGCAAGCGTCTTGAGGTCTCCCTGCCCTCGTCCCTGGGCATGAGCCTGGCCCGCACCGGCCTGGCCGCGGGCGCCAAGCCGAAGCGCCGCAGCGCCAAGAAGGCCGCGTCCGCCGCGTCGGGCGACGCCCTCACTTCCCCCATGCAGGGCACCATCGTCAAGGTCGCCGTCGAAGAGGGCCAGGAAGTCAAGGAAGGCGACCTCGTCGTCGTCCTCGAAGCCATGAAGATGGAACAGCCCCTCAACGCCCACCGCTCCGGCACCGTCAAGGGACTCACCGCCGAGATCGGCGCCTCCCTCACCTCAGGCGCCACCATCTGCGAGATCAAGGACTGAGGCGGCGCGGGCGCGGGGACGGGCCGTCCCCGTGCCCGCGCGCCCCGGTGCCGCCCGGTGGCATCCTTGTCCCCACCCGGGAGGCGGGAAGCCGCGGCAACCGGTCAGGAAGGACACGGCAGATGGCGAGGGACACGGCGACGACCCCGGTGCCGCGCAGGGCCATGCGCGCCGACGCGCGCCGCAACTACGAGCGCCTGCTCGCCGAGGCGCGCGCCGGTTTCGCCGCGCACGGCACGGACGCCTCCCTCGAGGACATCGCGCGCCGCGCCGGGGTCGGCATCGGCACGCTCTACCGGCACTTCCCCAACCGCCAGGCCCTGATGAGCGCGGTCTTCCAGGACGCGCTCGGCGTGCTGCTCGACCGGGCGGGCGAGCTGGCCGAGTCCGCCAACCCGTGCCGCGCGCTGGTCGACTGGCTGCGGGCGTTCGTGACGTACGCGGGCGAGTACCGCGGCCTGTCGCGCGCGCTGATGTCCGCGCCCCGCGACGACGACACCTCCCCGCTCGGGCGCTGCAACGCGCCGCTGCGGGCCGCGGGCGACGCGCTGCTGTGCCGGGCCCAGCAGGCAGGTGCCGTACGGGAGGGCGTGTCCGTCGACGACCTGCTCCAGCTGACCAACGCGATCGCACTGGCCTCGGAGCAGTCCCCCGAGGACCCCGAGCTCGCGGACCGGCTGCTCGCGCTGACCCTCAAGGGCCTCTCCCCGCGCCCGCCCGCGACCCCGGCGGAGCCGTAGGGCCCGCGGGGAGGCAGGCGAGGCGCCCCGCCTGCCTCCCCGCGGGTCCCCGGGCCTCCCCGCGGGTCCCCGGGCCTCCCCGCGGGCCCCCGGGCCTCCCCGCGGGTCTCCCGCTACCTCCTGCGCAGGTCGGCGACGCGGGCACGCTCCCGCTCGCGCTCGGGCTCCTGGAGGGCCGCCGAGGGGGACGGCGGCATCGAGGCGCTGCGCAGATGGCCCGGTGCTCCCGGGGTGCGCCGCTGGCCCGGCAGCGGGGCCTGGCCGCCGCGCTCGGCGGCCTGCTCGCCCGTGCCGCCGCCGCCCGCGGCGCCTTCCGCGCCCGCGACGGAGACCTGCACGCCCTGGTCGGCGAGGGCCTGGAGCTCGCGGGCCGCGCGTTCGTCGTGCGCGGGCGGCTCGTCGGTGACCAGCCGGCTGATCAGCTCGGTCGGCACGGTCTGGAACATGGTGTCCGTGGCCAGCTTGGTGTGGTCGGCGAGCACCACCACCTCACCCGCCGCGCGGACGAGCGCACGGTCGACGCTGGCGGAGAGCATGTTGGAGGTCGACAGGCCGCGCTCGGCCGTCAGGCCCGTACCCGAGAGGAAGGCGCGGCTGACCCGCAGGCCCTGGAGCGACTGCTCGGCCCCGCTGCCGACGAGCGCGTAGTTGGAGCCGCGCAGCGTGCCGCCGGTCATCACGACCTCGACGCGGTTCGCGTGCGCCAGCGCCTGGGCGACCAGCAGCGAGTTGGTGACCACGGTCAGGCCGGGCACCCTGGCCAGCCGGCGGGCCAGCTCCTGTGTCGTCGTGCCCGCGCCCACCACCACGGCCTCGCCCTCCCCCACGAGGGTCGCGGCGAGGTCCGCGATGGCCGTCTTCTCCGCCGAGGCGAGGTGCGACTTCTGCGGGAGGCCGGACTCCCGCGCTAAGCCGCCCGGCAGGACCGCCCCGCCGTGCCTGCGGTCGAGGAGCCCTTCGGCTTCCAGCGCGCGCACGTCACGCCGTACGGTCACTTCTGAGGTCTGGACGACACGGGCGAGCTCACGGAGCGACACGGCCCCGTTGGCGCGCACCATTTCGAGGATCAATTGACGACGTTCTGCAGCGAACACAGAACTGACAGTAACCCCAATGACCGTCTGCTTTCAGCAGTTTGCACCTAATTACCGAAGTTGTACGTACGGAGTTCCAGTAAGTGGTATACGGGGTCGGGCGCCCCGTCTCGCGCCGGGGCAGGACCGCCGCCGCGCGCCCAACGCGGCGCGGCCCCGCGGCAGGTGGGGCCACGCGCCGCGCCCTCAGCCCTCCTGCGCCGCCTTGCGCGCGTGCAGCTGCCGCGCCACCTCGGCGATCGAACCCGAAAGCGACGGGTACACCGTAAAGGTGTTCGCGATCTGCTCCACCGTCAGGTTGTTGTCGACGGCGATCGAGATCGGGTGGATCAGCTCGCTCGCGCGCGGCGCGACGACGACGCCGCCGACCACGATCTCGGTGCCGGGGCGGGCGAAGATCTTCACGAAGCCGTCCCTGATGCCCTGCATCTTGGCGCGCGGGTTGCGCAGCAGCGGCAGCTTGACGACGCGTGCGTCGATCCGGCCCGCGTCGACGTCGGCCTGGCTGTAGCCGACGGTCGCGATCTCCGGGTCGGTGAAGACGTTCGCCGAGACGGACTTGAGGTTGAGGGGCGCGACCGCGTCGCCGAGGAAGTGGTACATCGCGATCCTGCCCTGCATCGCGGCGACCGAGGCGAGCGCGAACACGCCCGTCACGTCGCCCGCCGCGTAGACGCCGGGGGCGGACGTCCTGGAGACCCGGTCGGTCTTGATGTGCCCCGACGGCTTGAGGACGACCCCGGCCTCTTCGAGACCCATGCCCGCGGTGTTCGGGATCGCGCCGACCGCCATCAGGCAGTGGCTGCCGCCGATGACGCGGCCGTCGGCGAGCGTCACCTCGACCCGGTCGCCGACGCGCTTGGCCGCGGCGGCGCGCGAGCGCGACATGACGTTCATGCCGCGGCGCCTGAACACGTCCTCCAGCACGGCGGCGGCGTCCGGGTCCTCGCCCGGCAGCACCCGGTCGCGGGAGGAGACCAGCGTCACGCGTGAGCCGAGCGCCTGGTAGGCACCGGCGAACTCGGCGCCCGTGACGCCCGAGCCGACCACGATCAGCTCGTCGGGCAGCTCGTCGAGGTCGTATACCTGCGTCCAGTTGAGGATGCGCTCGCCGTCCGGCAGCGCGTCGGGGATCTCGCGGGGATGGCCGCCCGTCGCGATCAGCACCGCGTCGGCCGTGAGCACCTCCTGCTCGCCCTCAGGCAGGTCCACCACGACCTTGCGGGAGCCGTCCACCGCCTGCCGCCCGTCGAGCCTGCCGCGGCCGCGCAGGACCCGCGCGCCCGCGCGGGTGACGGACGCGGAGATGTCGTGCGACTGGGCGAGCGCGAGGCGCTTGACCCGGCGGTTGACCTTGCCCAGGTCCACGCCGACGACCCGCGCCGACCGCTCGACGGGGGGCGTGTCGTCCGCGACGAGGATGCCGAGCTCCTCGTAGGAGGAGTCGAAGGACGTCATCACCTCGGCCGTCGCGATGAGGGTCTTCGAGGGGACGCAGTCCGTCAGCACCGAGGCGCCGCCGAGTCCGTCGCAGTCGACGACGGTCACCTCCGCGCCGAGCTGGGCGCCCGCGAGGGCCGCCTCGTAGCCGCCGGGTCCGCCACCGATGATCACGATCCGGGTCACGAAAAATCAGCCTCGCGTCGTCTGCCGGCCGTCACTCACCCCGGCCGGGCTGCTGGGTGCCCCGGGCGGGAGGACGCTCCGGGGGCGTGGGAATACATGTCTCATTGTCCCGCACGCCGCGGGCGGCGCCGCCCGGGGCCCGCCGAACGCGGCGGGCGGGGGGCGCCACCCCGCCGCGCCACCCCGGTTGCGGCCCGCGCCCCACGCCCCTGCCGCCCCTCCCGTACCCTCGATCCCATGTCGCTCTACGCCGCGTACGCCGGCAACCTCGATGCGCGGCTGATGTCACGCCGCGCCCCGCACTCCCCGCTGCGCGGCACGGGGTGGCTCAACGGGTGGCGGCTCACCTTCGGCGGCGAGCAGATGGGCTGGGAGGGCGCCCTCGCCACGATCGTCGAGGCGCCCCGCGAGCAGGTCTTCGTCGCCCTGTACGACATCGCGCCGATGGACGAGGACTCGATGGACCGCTGGGAGGGCGTCGGGCTCGACATCTACCGGCGCATGCGGGTGCGCGTCGACACCCTCGAAGGCGCCGAGCCGTCCTGGCTCTACGTGCTCAACGGCTACGAGGGCGGGCTGCCGTCCGCCCGCTACCTGGGCGAGATCGCGGACGCCGCCGACTCGGCGGGCGCGCCGCACGACTACGTGATGGAGCTGCGCAAGCGGCCCTGCTGAGCCCGCCGGGCTCCCTGAGCGCGACCCCGCCCGGGGCCCGCGCGCCCGCCCGTCGCCGCCCTTCACCCGTCGGAAACGACAAGGCAACAATCACCGGACCGTGCACTCGTTCATCTACGCGCGTAGGGAATGACCGGCTAGGCTCGTGACGTGAACGCATCTGCTACGTCGGCGACCGCCGATGGCCCCGCCGACCCCTACGCCGCAGCGGACCTCGCCGCCGCCCGGCTGCGCGAGCTGTCCGGCGCCGAGAGCCACGACATCCTCCTGGTGATGGGCTCGGGCTGGGCCCCCGCCGTGGCGGCGCTCGGCGCCCCGGAGGCCGAGTTCCCGATGGCCGACCTGCCGGGCTTCCCGCCGCCGGTCGTCGAGGGCCAGGGCGGCACCGTCCGCTCGTACCACATCGAGGGCAGCGGCAAGCGCGCGCTGGTCTTCCTCGGCCGCACGCACTACTACGAGGGCCACGGCGTGGGCACCGTGGCGCACGGCGTGCGCACGGCGGTCGCGGCCGGCTGCAAGACGGTCGTCCTGACCAACGGCTGCGGCGGCCTGCGCGAGGGCATGCGCCCCGGCCAGCCGGTGCTGATCAGCGACCACCTCAACCTGACGGGCGTCTCCCCCATCGTCGGCGCCCACTTCGTCGACCTGACGGACCTGTACTCGCCGCGGCTGCGCGCGCTGTGCAAGGAGGTCGACCCGGCGCTCGAAGAGGGCGTGTACGCGATGTTCCCCGGCCCGCACTACGAGACCCCCGCCGAGATCGCCATGGTCCGGGTGCTCGGCGCCGACCTCGTCGGCATGTCCACCGTCCTCGAAGCCATCGCGGCGCGCGAGGCGGGCGCCGAGGTGCTCGGCATCTCGCTGGTGACCAACCTCGCCGCGGGCATGAGCGGCCAGCCGCTCAACCACGAGGAGGTCATCAGGGCAGGGCGCGACTCCGCCCAGCAGATGGGCGCGCTGCTCGCCCGGGTGCTCGACCGCGTCTGACCGCGCGCGGCCCGGGCACGCGCCCCGTACGGCACGACCCGGAGGGGGCTCGCCGCCGCCCCCGTACGGTACGACACGCCACCACCCCACCCGCCGGGAAGGACCCACCGTGACCCAGGACTCCGTGACCGCACGCGCCGAGGCGTGGCTGGCCGAGGACCCGGACGCCGACACCCGCGCCGAGCTGCGCGCCCTGCTCGACGCGGGCGACCGCGAGGCGCTCGCGGAGCGCTTCTCGGGGCTGCTCCAGTTCGGCACGGCCGGGCTGCGCGGCGAACTGGGCGCGGGTCCGATGCGGATGAACCGCGCCGTGGTGATCCGCGCGGCCGCGGGCCTCGCCGCGTACCTCGGGGAGCAGGGCGAGGGCGGCGGGCTCGTCGTCGTCGGCTACGACGCCCGGTACAAGTCGGCCGAGTTCGCCAGGGACACGGCCGCGGTGATGGCGGGCGCGGGGCTGCGGGCCGCGCTGCTGCCGCGCGCGCTGCCGACGCCGGTGCTCGCCTTCGCGGTGCAGCACCTCGGCGCGGTGGCGGGCGTGCAGGTGACGGCGAGCCACAACCCGCCGCGCGACAACGGCTACAAGGTGTACCTGGGCGGCGGCTCGCAGATCGTGCCGCCCGCGGACGCCGCGATCGCCGCACGCATCGAGGCGGTGGCCGCGCTCGCCGACGTGCCGCGGCCCGCGGACGGCTGGGAGGTCCTCGACGACTCGGTGCTCGCCGCGTACCTGGAGCGCACCGGCGCCGTCCTGACGCCCGGCTCGCCGCGCACCGCCCGGGTGGTGCACACGGCGCTGCACGGGGTGGGCACGGAGACGGTGCTCGCCGCGTTCGAGAGGGCGGGCTTCCCCGCGCCCGTCGTGGTGGCGGAACAGGCGGAGCCCGACCCTGCGTTCCCGACCGTCGCCTTCCCCAACCCGGAGGAGCCGGGCGCGATGGACCTGGCCTTCGCCACGGCCCGCGAGCACCGGCCCGACGTGGTCATCGCCAACGACCCCGACGCCGACCGCTGCGCGGTGGCCGTGCCCGACCCGGCGGCGGACGGCGGCTGGCGGATGCTGCGCGGCGACGAGGTGGGCGCGCTGCTCGCCGCGCACCTGGTGCGCGGCGGCGCGAAGGGCACGTTCGCCGAGTCGATCGTCTCGTCGTCGCTGCTCGGCCGGATCGCGGCGGCCGCGGGGCTGCCGTACGAGGAGACGCTGACCGGCTTCAAGTGGATCGCCCGCGTCCCCGGGCTGCGGTACGGGTACGAGGAGGCGCTCGGCTACTGCGTCGACCCGGACGGCGTGCGCGACAAGGACGGCATCACGGCGGCGCTGCTCGTGGCCGAGCTGGTCTCCGTGCTGGCGGCCGACGGCAGGACGCTCACCGGCCTGCTGGACGAACTGGCGCTCGCGCACGGCCTGCACGCCACGGACCAGCTGTCGGCCCGGGTCGCCGACCTGTCTCTGATCGCCGACGCGATGCGCCGCCTGCGCGAGCGGCCGCCGGCCCGCCTCGCGGGCCTGGCCGTCACGCGCGCCGAGGACCTGGCGGAGGGCCCGAACGGCCTGCCGCCCACCGACGGCCTGCGCTACACCCTGGCCGGCGCGCACGACGCCCGCGTCATCGTCCGCCCCAGCGGCACGGAACCCAAGATCAAGTGCTATCTGGAGGCCGTGATCCCGGTCCCCTCCCCCGCCGCCCTGCCCGCGGCCAGGGCAGCAGCCGCGGAGCTGCTCGCCGCCCTGAAGCACGACCTCGCCGAGGCAGCGGGCCTCTGAGGGCCCGGAGCCCCGGCGAGGCCCGCGGCGGAGCCCTCATGTGCGGGGATCGATCGGGACCGCCCCGAGCGTCCTGAAAGGGTTCCCTGAACGCTCCGTCCGTCCAGGGCGTCATGGGCGAGGGACTCGGACCAGAGCTCTCGCTCCAGGACCGGGAAGGCCGACAGGTCGGTGCGCCTTCGAGGCACGGCCCCGGGACATGCGCCTAGGGCGTGCCGGTCTCAGGCCAGTACGAGGAGGACGATCAGCAGGACCGCGCCGACGAGGGAGGGCGCGATGATCTCGTAGGACCAGCGGACCGCCGGGGCGCCCTTGGCGGCTTCCGCGCCGTTCTCCTCGGCGCGGTCCGCGAGTTCACGCATCTCGACCAGTGCCTGGTCGGCCTGGGCGAGCTTCGGCTCGGTGTCGGAGGAGGCGAAGGACAGCGCGGACTGGCGCGAGCCCGAGGACGCGGTCGCCGAGCGTTCGAGGCGGCTCAGCCTGCGGTCGGCGCGCTTGCGCTGGCGCAGGCTGACCGGGATCGCCCACATCTGGTACTTGGCGCCGTCCCGCGTGAACAGTTCCGTGCTGAAGCGCGCCTTCATGTGCTTCATCGCGCCCCACGGCACGGAGATCGTGCGGAACGGGTTCCTGATCCGCACGCCGTGGGGGCCCGCGAAGACCGCGGGCCGCACCGTGAAGGCCACCAGCAGGGGGACCACGAACAGCAGCGCGGCGAGCGACAGCCAGGGCACCCGTCCGCCGCCCGTGGCCACGGCGTCGATGCCGAGCCAGAGCACCAGGGCGAGCACCAGGGCACCGCCGGCGATGCCGCCGCCCGAGCGGTACACGCGGTCGGCGTACGCGGGCGCGTCCGCCGCCTGCGCCGGTGCGGCTGAGTCGGCCCGGCCGGCCTCGGGCTGGTGCTGTTCGGAACGTGCCATACCCCTGATTCTGCCGCACGCGGGAGCGAAGGGGCGAAGGGAGTTCGGGGTCGGTTCTGCATCGGTTCCTGCGTGGCCCCGGCCGACCGGGCCCGGCACGCGCGGGCCCGTACGCCCCCAGCCGCACCGCACGCACGGGCCCGTACGCCCCAGCCGCACCGCACGCGCGGCCCCGCGCAGCCGCCCGCGCGCACGCCCGCACGCCCTGTACATACCGCTACGCGCGTAGATATGCTGCGCTTGTGACCATGTCCACCAGCACCCCACCCCCGCTCGCCGACGTCGCCGCGTCGGACGCCACGCTGCGGCGCTTCCTGCACGGGCTGCCCGGCGTCGACCCGGTCGGCCTCGAAGCGCGCGCCGCCGCGCTCGGCACGCGGTCCGTCAAGACCACCGCCAAGGCGTACGCGATCGACCTCGCGATCTCGATGATCGACCTGACCACCCTGGAGGGCGCGGACACGCCGGGCAAGGTGCGCTCGCTCGCCGCGAAGGCGCTGCGGCCCGACCCTTCGGACCGGAGCACGCCCGCGACGGCCGCCGTCTGCGTCTATCCGGACCTGGCGGCGACCGCGCGCGCCGCGCTCGGCGACTCCCCCGTCAAGGTGGCGTCCGTCGCGACGGCGTTCCCCGCGGGCCGCGCCGTGCTCGACGTGAAGCTCGCCGACGTGCGCTCGGCGCTGGACGCGGGCGCGGACGAGGTCGACATGGTCATCGACCGCGGCGCGTTCCTCGCCGGGCGCTACCTCGCGGTGTTCGAGGAGATCCGCGCCGTCAGGGAGGCGTGCGGCGACCGGGCGCGGCTGAAGGTCATCTTCGAGACCGGCGAGCTGTCCACGTACGACAACATCCGCCGGGCCTCCTGGCTCGGCATGCTCGCGGGCGCCGACTTCATCAAGACGTCCACCGGCAAGGTCGGCACGAACGCGACGCCGGCCAACACCCTGCTGATGCTGGAGGCCGTGCGCGACTTCCGCGCGCAGACCGGCACGCAGGTCGGCGTGAAGCCGGCCGGCGGCATCCGCACCACCAAGGACGCCATCAAGTACCTCGTGCTGGTCGGCGAGACCGCGGGGCCCGACTGGCTGGACGGCCACTGGTTCCGCTTCGGTGCCTCGTCCCTCCTGGGCGACCTGCTGATGCAGCGTCAGAAGCTGCGCACCGGGCGCTACTCCGGTCCCGACTACGTGACGGTGGACTGATCACCATGGCATCGCAGAAACCCACCGCCCCCGCGGCATCGGGCGGCTCGCCTTTCGCGTACGCACCGGCGCCCGAGTCGCGCGCCGTGGTCGACATCGCGCCGTCGTACGGCCTGTTCATCGACGGCGCGTTCGACGCGGCCGCCGACGGCCGGGTCTTCAAGACGCTCGCGCCCGCCACCGAGGAGGTGCTCTCGGAGGTCGCGCACGCGGGCCCTGACGACGTGGAGCGCGCCGTGCGCGCCGCGCGCCGCGCCTTCGAGAAGTGGTCCGCGCTGCCCGGCGCCGCGCGCGCGAAGTACCTCTTCAGGATCGCCCGCATCCTCCAGGAGCGCTCGCGCGAACTGGCCGTGCTGGAGACCCTCGACAACGGCAAGCCCATCAAGGAGACCCGGGACTTCGACGTCCCGCAGGCCGCCGCGCACTTCTTCTACCACGCGGGCTGGGCCGACAAGCTGGCGCACGCGGGGTTCGGCCGCGAGCCGCGCCCGCTGGGCGTGGCCGCGCAGGTCATCCCGTGGAACTTCCCGCTGCTGATGCTGGCGTGGAAGATCGCCCCGGCGCTCGCCACCGGCAACACGGTGGTGCTCAAGCCCGCGGAGACGACGCCGCTCTCCGCGCTGTTCTTCGCGGACGTGTGCCGGCAGGCGGGGCTGCCGAGGGGCGTGGTCAACATCGTGACGGGCGACGGCGCGACGGGCGCGGCGCTGGTCGCCCACCCGGACGTGGACAAGGTCGCGTTCACCGGCTCCACGGAGGTCGGCAAGGCGATCGCCCGTGAGATCGCGGGCACCGGCAAGAGGGCCACGCTCGAACTCGGCGGCAAGGGCGCCAACATCGTCTTCGACGACGCGCCCGTCGACCAGGCGGTCGAGGGCATCGTCACCGGCATCTTCTTCAACCAGGGCCAGGTGTGCTGCGCGGGCTCGCGGCTGCTGGTGCAGGAGTCCGTCGCCGACGAGCTGGTGGAGTCGCTGAAGCGGCGCCTCGGCACGCTGCGCCTCGGCGACCCGCTGGACAAGAACACCGACATCGGCGCGATCAACTCGGCCCAGCAGCTGGCGAAGATCCGCGAGCTGACGGGGATCGGTGAGGCCGAGGGCGCGGAGCGCTGGTCGCCCGCGTGCGAACTGCCCACCTCCGGCTACTGGTTCCCGCCGACACTGTTCACCGGCGTGGCGCAGGCGCACACGGTGGCGCAGGACGAGATCTTCGGCCCCGTGCTCTCCGTGCTGACGTTCCGTACCCCCGACGAGGCCGTCGCGAAGGCCAACAACACGCCGTACGGCCTGTCGGCGGGCGTGTGGACGGAGAAGGGCTCGCGGATGCTCGCCGTCGCCGACCGGCTGCGGGCGGGCGTCGTCTGGGCCAACACGTTCAACAAGTTCGACCCGGCGTCGCCGTTCGGCGGCTACAAGGAGTCGGGTTACGGCCGCGAGGGCGGCCGCCACGGCCTGGAGGCGTACCTCGATGTCTGACAGCGGCGGCCAGGGCCGTCTCACGGTCCTGAAGACCTACAAGCTGTACGTGGGCGGCAAGTTCCCGCGGAGTGAGAGCGGCCGGGTGTACGAAGTGACGGATGCGAAGGGCCGGTGGCTCGCCAACGCCCCGCTCTCGTCCCGCAAGGACGCGCGCGACGCGGTCGTCGCCGCGCGCAAGGCGGTCGGCGGGTGGTCGGGCGCCACGGCGTACAACCGCGGGCAGGTGCTCTACCGGGTCGCCGAGCTGCTGGAGGGCCGCGCCGAGCAGTTCGCCCGTGAGGTCGCGGAGGCGGAGGGCCTTTCGCGGGCGAAGGCGGCGGCCGCCGTGGAGGCGGCGATCGACCGCTGGGTCTGGTACGCGGGGTGGACCGACAAGATCGCGCAGGTGCGGGGCGGCGCGAACCCGGTGGCAGGGCCGTACTTCAACCATTCGGTGCCCGAGCCCACGGGGGTGGTCGCGGTGCTCGCGCCGCGCGCCTCTTCGCTGCTCGGCCTGGTGTCGGTGGTGGCGCCGGTGGTCGCGACGGGCAACACGGCGGTGGTGGTGGCGAGCGAGGACCGGCCGCTGCCCGCGCTCTCGCTCGCCGAGGTCCTCGCGACCTCGGACGTGCCGGGCGGCGTGGTCAACGTGCTGTCGGGGCGTACGGCGGAGATCGCGGCGCCGCTCGCCGCCCACCAGGACGTCAACGGCATCGACCTGACGGGCGCCGACGCGGCGCTCGCGAAGGACCTGGAGGTCGCCGCGGCCGACAACCTCAAGCGGGTGCTGCGCCCTGCACGCGCCGCCGAGGACTGGGCCGCGGACCCGGGTACGCGCAGGATGGCGGCGTTCCTCGAGACCAAGACGGTCTGGCACCCGACGGGCGCGCTGGGCGTCGCGGGCTCGTCGTACTGAGTCCGCCGCGGCCGGCCCGGCCCCCTCGGCGCCAGGTCAGCCGCCCAGCAGGCTCGTGGCCTGCCCGGTCACCGGGAGGGTGGCGAGCGCGCCGCCGTGGGTGACCGGGTCGGTGAGCGCGGTGGTGGAGAGCGGCTTGAAGTCGGCGACCTGCGTGCCGACGCCGTTGTCCAGCGGGTCGACGCCGGTATTGGCGAGCGGGTCGATCTGGAGGTTGGTGACGGGCTTCGTGACGCCCTCGGTGACCGCGGTGCCGAGGCCGCCCGTCAGGGCCTGCGCCGTGGCCTGCGCACCCTGCTGGACGCCCGCGTCCTGGGCGTCCGCCGCCTGGGCCGCCGCGCCGCCGAGCCCGAGCGCGGCGCCCGCTGCGGTGACGGTCAGGCCCGCGCGCAGCAGCGCGCGGCGGGAGGAGGAGGGGGCTGCATGACGTGCCATGGGGTTCCGTTCCGCTGCGAGGTCTCTGGTGCGGTGTCTCTGTGCGTGGTGCTTCCGGTGCGTACAGTAATTGCCCGGGCCGGTGGGCCACCACCTCTTCCGCGGGTACGGGCCCGTACCGTCCCCGGGGGTCCCCTGCGCGGGTGCATGCCTCACACTGGTGTTCTGTGACGCATCCCCACCGCCGCCCGACGCCCGTACTCCTGCTCGCGGGCCCCTCGGGGTCGGGCAAGTCGTCCCTGGCCGCCCGCGCGGGCCTGCCGGTGCTGCGGCTCGACGACTTCTACAAGGAGGGCGACGACCCGACGCTGCCGCTGGTGCCTGGCAGCGCCGACATCGACTGGGACGCGCCGGGCTCATGGGACGCGGACGCGGCGGTGGCCGCCGTGTGCGAGCTGTACGCGACGGGCCGCACGGCCGTGCCGGTGTACGACATCGCGACAAGCTCCCGCACGGGCACCGAGGAACTCGCCGTCGGCGAGGCGCCGTTGTTCATCGCCGAGGGCATCTTCGCGGCGCAGATCATCGCGCGCTGCCGCGAACGGGGCGTGCTGGCCGACGCGTTGTGCCTGCGCGGCCGTCCCTCGACGACGTTCAGGCGGCGCCTGCTGCGGGATCTGCGGGAGGGCCGCAAGTCGGTGCCGTTCCTGCTGCGCAGGGGGTGGCGGCTGATGCGCGCCGAGCGGGGCATCGTGGCGGGGCAGGTGGCGCTCGGGGCCCACGCCTGCGCGAGGCCGCAGGCGCTGGCCAGGGTGGCCGCTGCGCTCGCCGCCGCATCGGCGCCCGAGGCGGCGCCGCCCGCCCCGCGCCGGTCCCCGGCCGCCGAGGCCGCGGACCGCACGGCGCGCTAGGGTCCGCCCGCTGTCACGCGGTCAGGTCAGCGTCTTGCCGAAGCCCGCGGCGAGCGGCATCCGCAGGCCCAGCGGCGGCGGCGCGGCGAGTGCGTCCTCCACCGGGCGCGAGTAGGGCCGGGAGAGCAGCGCGCCCAGCGCGAAGTCCTTGGCGAGGGCGGTGACTTCGCGGGAGTGGTGGCGCAGTGCGTGCCCGTCGGAGTGGACCTCGAAGCGGCAGGTGCCGCGGTTGGCCTTCTTGGCGCGCTCGGCCAGCCGGAACGACAACTCGGGGTCGGTGCGCCGGTCGTTGGTGCCGTGCACGATCAGCACCTGACGCCCGACCAGCTGCCGCACCGGCTCCTCGGGCGCCGCGATGTCGTCCTCGGGCAGCCAGGGGGCCACGGCAAGCGCGGAGTTGACGGCCTCGTGGCCCGCCGCGTGCAGCGCGGCCCGGCCGCCCATGCCGAAGCCCACGAGGCACACCGGCACGTCCCCGTACCGCCCCACCGCCTCGGATGCGGCCCAGGCGGCGTCGGCGGCGAGCGCGGCGTCGCGGCCGTTCCAGCCGCCGTAGCGGTAGCGCACCACGTGGACCAGCACGCCCTCGCGCGCTCCCGCCCTGGCGAGGGATCTGGCGAAGGGCGCGACGACGGCCCTGGAGAACGGCGAGGGACGGCGCGCCGAGGTCTGCGCGCCGTCCGGGAGTACCAGGACGACGCCGCCCGTCGGGACGCCCGCGGGGGGCGGGGCGACGGGCCGCCCCAGCCTGGGCAGTGGACCGGTCCCTTCGCCTTCTGGTTGCTGCAGGCGCTCCGTTGCGCCCTGGCCTGCCTGATGTCCCATGGCAGAACACTGTCAGAAGCGTGCGTCGACTCCACCCTTCCGCGCGGTCACTGTTACGTATCGACAGCCCCGCGCGGGCGCCCGCTCTACGCGCGTAGGCGTTAGATTGGACGGATGACGAGCCCTTCCGGTCAGACGCCTCCGCTGCCCAGCGCGGACCAGATCCGCCGCGCCCCCAAAGTGCTGCTGCACGACCACCTGGACGGCGGGCTGCGGCCCGGCACGGTGGTGGACCTCGCGCGGGACGCGGGCTACACCGGCCTGCCCGAGCAGGAGGCCGACCGGCTCGGCAGCTGGTTCCGCGAGGCGGCCGACTCCGGGTCGCTGGAGCGCTATCTGGAGACGTTCGCCCACACCTGCGCCGTCATGCAGTCGCGCGACGCGCTGTTCCGGGTGGCCGCCGAGTGCGCGGAGGACCTGGCGGAGGACGGCGTCGTCTACGCCGAGGTGCGGTACGCGCCGGAGCAGCACCTGGAGGGCGGCCTGACCCTCGGCGAGGTCGTCGAGGCGGTCGACGAGGGCTTCAGGGAGGGCGAGCGGCGCGCCAGGCGAAACGGCCACCGCATCAGGGTCGGCGCCCTGCTCACCGCGATGCGGCACGCGGCGCGCGCCCTGGAGATCGCCGAACTGGCCAACTCCTACCGGGACTCCGGCGTGGTCGGCTTCGACATCGCGGGCGCGGAGGCCGGCTACCCGCCCACCCGGCACCTGGACGCCTTCGAGTACCTGAAGCGCGAGAACAACCACTTCACGATCCACGCGGGCGAGGCGTTCGGACTGCCGTCGATCTGGCAGGCGCTCCAGTGGTGCGGCGCCGACCGCCTCGGCCACGGCGTGCGCATCATCGACGACATCGAGGTCGCCGGCGACGGCACGGTGAAGCTGGGCCGGCTCGCCGCGTACGTGCGCGACAAGCGCGTCCCGCTCGAACTGTGCCCGAGCTCCAATCTCCAGACGGGCGCCGCCGCCTCGTACGCCGAGCACCCGATCGGGCTGCTGCGCAGGCTGCACTTCCGCGCCACCGTCAACACGGACAACCGACTCATGTCGGGCACGAGCATGAGCCGTGAATTCGGCGCGCTGGTGGAGACCTTTGGCTACGGCCTCGACGACATGCAGTGGTTCACGGTCAATGCGATGAAATCAGCATTCATTCCTTTCGATGAACGACTGGCCATGATCAATGACGTCATCAAGCCCGGATACGCCGAACTGAAATCCGAATGGCTGTTCCGACAGACCGCCGTGACCAGCTAGTTCTTCACCGAGTACGTCCATCACACCTTTCCGTCCACCCGCTGGAACACGCATAAGGAAAGTCGCGGGATATTTGCGGGCGGCGAGCCGCGCTGGCTAGGTTGCAGAGCCGCTCGTTTTCCCACACCCCCCAAGGACGAAATCTCAGATGAACAGGTCAGCAGCCAAGACCCTCGGTGCCGCCGTGCTCGGTGCCGCCTTCGCCGCCGGCGCGGCGGGCACCGCATCCGCCGCCATCGGCCCCCTGCCCGACACCGGCAAGGCGCTCGACACCGTCAACAAGCTGCCGGTGGACCAGGTCGTCAAGGAGCTGCCGAACGCGGGCAACGACACGCTGACCGCGACCCGCTCCGCCTCGACCGCGGTCAACGAGGCCGCTCCCCCGGTCCTCCAGGCCGTCAAGGCGGCCAACCCGGTGGGCTCGCTGCTCGGCGGCCTGCCGGTCAACGGCCTCCAGAACGGCCTCCCGGTCAACGGCCTCGGCGGCTGACCGAGCCGGCACCAGGCGGCCCGACCGACCTCGGCGCCCGTGCCGACCGGCCCCCGGACGGCACGACGGGGCGCACCCCGGTACCCCCGGGGTGCGCCCCGCGCCGCGTTCCACGGACCCGTGTGGAGGCCCGCCCTCCGGGCCCCCGCGGGCTACCAGGCGGCCCGCGCGGACTTCTCGCCGGGCAGCAGCACCCACAGCGCCAGGTAGACCAGGAACTGCGGGCCAGGCAGCAGGCACGAGACCAGGAAGATCACGCGCATCGTCGTCGCGGAGGTGCCGAAGCGCCGTGCCAGCGCTGCGCACACTCCACCGATCATGCGTCCGTCGCGCGGGCGGACGAGTGCACCGGCCATGGTGGGGCTCCTTCACGAGAGCGTCGGGGGAACCGCCGTGCCGGTCGGTTCCCGATGTCTCCATGGTCGCCGGGTACCCCCTTTCCGCGCGTCGCCCTACGGAGCGAGCCCGACCCTGGGAATCGTCGGGGTGGGCCCCTCGGGGGCGTCCCCCTCAGGGACCGCGTCCGGGTCGTACACGTCGGCCCTCGGGTCGAGTACGCCGTACGCGTATCCGTTGACCTGGCCGGTGCGCCGGGCGTCCGAGCCGGGCCGGGGCGCCCGCGGCCCGGACTCCGCGGCCCGCGCCGCGGCAGAGGCCCGCAGGGCCCGCCGGAGCCTGGCCCGTCCGAGCGGTACGACGAGGGCGTGCGCGAGCGCCACGCCGAGCGTGTTGAGGATCAGCGAGTCGATGTCGAGCACCCGGCCCGGCACACCGGTCTGCAGGAGCTCGATGGCGAGCGAGACCAGCACGCCTGCGCCCGCGGTCCGAAGGAGCGAGGCCCACGGGGAGACCCAGAGCCTGCCGCTGACCACGGGCAGCAGCACCCCGACGGGCGCGAGCAGCGCGAGGCCCTCGACGAGGCTGCGCACGCCGTGCGCCGCACCGGCCGCGAAGTCGGTCCTGATCCCGGCGAGCGGCCGCAGGTTGGCCGCGGTCACCCAGGGCGCGTCGACGGGTCTCAGCGTCAGCCACCCCACGATCAGCAGATGCATGAGGAGGAGGAGGGCTCCCGCCGTTCGCAGGCGGATGGCGGCGCTGCCGCCCGTACCGTGACGCACGCATGTCTAGACGCCCGCGCGTGCGCGCCTGGTTCCCCGTGAGAGCAGCGTCACTCCCCCGCCGTACAACCCGTCCGGAATCACTCCGGAACCCGCCGGAGAGCGGGGCCTCAGGAGGCCGACGGGCTCGCGGCGGGCAGCGGGGCGTCGGGGTCGGCCTTCACCCCCGGGTCGCAGCCGTACGCGCGCGGCGGGTCCTGCGCCCCTGGCCCGGCGAGCAGGACGCGTCCCGTACCGTCCGCCGCTCTCCCGCCGACCGCGGCGTTCTCCACGAGGGTGCACACGACCTGGGCGAGCGCCGTGGGCGGCAGGCCGTCGGGCCCGGCGGAGAGCCGCAGCGTGCCCGCGGGGTCGCCCGCCCGGCCCGCCGCGACCCGCAGCGGCGCGTCCACGGACGTGCTGAACCCCGCCCTGCGCTCGTCCGCCGACGGCCTGGCCGCCAAGGCGCGGAGCAGGGCCTGCGCGAGCGGCACCCGCTCCCGCGCCGCGCCCGTGGAGCGGGCGGGCAGCGGCACCGAGCGCTCCACGGGGACGAGCCCCGACGCGCACACCAGATACACCCGCACCGGTACGCTGCCCGGCTCCGACCGGGTGACCACGCTCCTGCCGCCCGCCTCGCAGGGCAGCCTGGACGGCGCGGCGCCCGCGTCGACCGGCACGGACGTGGTGCGCACACCGCACGCCGCGAGCAGCGCCGCGCACAGGGCGGCGCAGGCGAGCGCCGCCGTGCGGCGCCCGCGGGGGCCTCGGGCGCCGCTCACCGCTCCCGGTCCCCGTCCGTACCGCCGTCGTCCTCGCCGTGCTCCTGCCGTCCCGCCCCGTCGCGGGCGTCTTCTCCCGGCTCCTCGGGCTCCTCCGGCTCGCGCGGGCCGCCGCGCGGCAGCCTGAGCACGAACATGGCGCCGTCGCCCCCACCCACGTTGGACGCGCTGATGGTGCCGCCGTGGATGTGCGCGTTCTCCATGGCGATGGAGAGGCCGAGGCCGCTGCCGTCCGAGCGCGGCCGGGAGGCGGACGCCTTGTAGAACCTGTCGAAGACGTGCGGCAGCACCTCGTCGGGGATGCCGGGGCCGTGGTCACGCACGGCGATGACCAGGTCCTCGCCGCCCTCCGCCGCCTGCTCGGTGCGCACCGAGACGCGCACGCCCGCGCCGCCGTGCTTGAGCGCGTTGCCGATGAGGTTCGCCAGGATCACGTCGAGCCTGCGCGGGTCGAGGCGGGCCACGATGCCGCGCTCCGCGTCGAGTTCGACGGCGTCGAGCCAGGCGCGCGCGTCGAGGCAGGCGGTGACCTGGTCGGCGACGTCCACCTCGTCCAGCACGAGCCGTGCGGTGCCCGCGTCGAAGCGGGTCACCTCCATCAGGTTCTCCACCAGGTCGCCGAGCCTGCGGGTCTCGCTGACCACCAGCGTCACGGCGGGCGCGATCATCGGGTCGAGGTTGTCCGCCTCCTCTTCGAGCACCTCGGTCACGGCGGTCAACGCGGTGAGCGGCGTGCGCAGTTCGTGGGACATGTCGGCGACGAAGCGGCGGCTCGACTCCTCCCGCGCGCTCATGTCCTCGACCTTCTTCTGGAGCGAGGCGGCCGCGTTGTTGAACGTCCTGGACAGGTCGGCGAGTTCGTCGGTCCCGGTGACGCGCAGCCGCGTCTCGAACCTGCCCTCGCCGAGTCTGCGCGCCGCCTCGCCGAGCCGCTGCACGGGCTTGAGGACCGTACGGGCCGCGACCTGCGCGATCAGCGCGGCGCCCACCAGCGCGATCACCGCGGCGATCCCCAGCGACCAGGCGAGCGAGTCGAGGTCGGCGCGTTCCTGCGCGAGCGACTTGAACAGGTAGCCGGTCAGGTCGCCGCCGTCGATGTGCGCGCCGCCGACCAGGTAGGGCGTCCCGTCGCGGTCGACGCGCTGCCAGAACAGGTGGTACGGGTACTTGTTGGCGGCCGAGACCCGCTGCTTCTCCCCCACCGCCGAACGCAGCGAGGCCGGCACGTCGGAGAGGGTGAACGCGCCCGGGTCCGAGGCGCCGTCGACCGGGCGGCCGTCCTTGCCCGTGGCCGTGAGCAGCACGTCGTACGCGGTGCCGTCGGCCGCCATCTGCCGTGCGGTGTCGCGCAGTTCGCTCGCGCTCGGCCGGACGGGCAGGTCGGCGGCGCGGCTCTGCATCTGCTGGCGGAAGTCGCCCAGCGTGGCGTCCTGCGTGCGGGTCAGCACCGCCTCGCGGTTGATCCAGTACGCGATGCCGGACGCGGAGACCGCCGCGGTCAGCGCGACCGCGCCGAAGACCAGCGCAAGGCGCAGCCGCAGGCTGCCCCAGCGCAGTCCGAGATGGCCGAAGGGGCGCCGCCCCGCCGGTGCTCCCGCGGCCTGCCGCTCCGTGTTCCCGCGCGCCGTGCGCTGTGCGCCCTCGCGGGCGTCGTCGTCCCTCACCTGCCGTGCCCGGGCCTCACGCGGGGGCGTCCAGCCGGTATCCGACACCGCGCACGGTGCGGATCAGGGTCGGCGACCCCGGTACGTCCTCGACCTTGGCGCGCAGCCGCTGCACGCAGGCGTCCACGAGCCGCGAGTCGCCGAGGTAGTCGTGCTCCCACACCAGCCGGAGCAACTGCTGCCTCGACAGGGCCTGTCCCGGCCGCCTGCTCAGTTCGAGCAGCAGCCGCAGCTCGGTCGGGGTGAGCTGGAGGTCCTCGCCGTTCTTGGTGACGGTCATCGCCGAGCGGTCGATGACGAGGCTGCCGAACGTCGCGGAGTCGGTGGCCTCGCGCTCGCCGCGGCGCAGCACGGCGCGGATGCGGGCGTCGAGCACCCGGCCCTGCACCGGCTTGACGACGTAGTCGTCGGCGCCCGACTCCAGGCCGACCACCACGTCGATGTCGTCGCTGCGCGCGGTGAGCAGGATGATCGGCAGCTGGTCCGTGCGCCGGATGCGCCTGCACACCTCGAAACCGTCGATGCCGGGCAGCATCACGTCCAGCACGATCAGGTCGGGCCGCTGCTCCTTGAGCAGTTTCAGGCCGTCCTCTCCCGTCGCCGCGGTGGCCACCCGGTGGCCCTGGCGTGACAGCGAGAGTTCGAGAGCCGTGCGGATGGCGTCGTCGTCCTCGATCAGCAACAGGAAAGGCACGAGGGCCATTCTGAACCATGCGGGCGTCCCAGTTCGACCGTCCCGCGTGCCGAGCTCCGGGGACCCGCGGCTTACGGCCGGTTCGGCACGTTTCCGCCGCTGTGCGCCGCACGCCACGAGGGCGCGTCGTCCCCTGTGACAGCTCTGTGACACTCGCAGGACAGCGCGATGAAGTGGGTTCGGCAAGCTCGTCGGCGCAAGGGAAAACGAGGCTCCGGCCGAGGGAGGCGCGCGATGGACACACTGCACGAGACGGCTGCGGGCGCGGTCGTCACGCGTCTGCACGACCTGGGGGCCGCGGAGAAGCCGGGCGGTGTGGGCGGACGGGGGTGCGTTCGCGCCGCCGGGCGTCCGCACAAGCAGGCGTACCGGACGGCGGTGGGCCACGACGCCGACTCCGTCTCCGTGTTCACGGGGGGCACGGGGACGGTTCCCGCGCAGTACGGGCGGCCGGCGGAGGCCGGGGGGCGTCCGCGGGAGTCCGCCGTACGGGCGGAGGCGGGCCGTGCCCAGGCCGTCTCCGTGCCGGCGGGCGCCACGGACCGGGGGGACCTGAGGCGCAAGGACACGACGGGCGCAGGCGGCACGGACGAGGCGGCGTTCACCGCGTACGTCAAGGAGCGGCGCGCCTCCCTGTACGCGGCGGCCTACCACCTGACCGGCGACCGGCACGAGGCGGAGGACCTGCTCCAGAGCGCGCTGTTCTCCACGTACCGCGCCTGGGACCGGATCAGCGACAAGGCCGCGCTCGGCGGCTATCTGCGCAGGACGATGACCAATCTGCACATCAGCGCGTGGCGCAGGCGCAAGCTCAGCGAGTACCCGACGGAGGAGCTGCCGGAGACGGCGGCGGGCACGGACGCGATGAGCGGCACCGAACTGCGCGCGGTGCTCTGGCAGGCGCTGGCGCGGCTGCCTGAGACCCAGCGCACCATGCTGGTGCTGCGGTACTACGAGGGCCGCACCGACCCGGAGATCGCCGACATCCTCGGCATCAGCGTCGGCACGGTGAAGTCGAGCATCTGGCGCTCCCTGCGCCGCCTGCGCGACGACGAGGCCCTCAGCCGCGGCCGCGACCACGAGGAGTCCTTCGGCGAGCTGGTCGCCTGACCGGGGCGCCCGGAGGAACGGGGGGGCCGGGGGAAGCAGGGGGGACGGGGGCTGCGGGGGCCCGCAGGGAAGGAAACACGGAGCCGGACAGGCCGGGGGGACCTGTCCGGCTCCGCCGTGCGCGCAGCCGGTTCAGGGCCCGGACCCGGCCTCGGTCCGGGTCCGGGCCCGGGGGCTCAGGGGGCGGTGAGGAGGTTCCTGCGGGAGAGGAGGAAGCGCTTGAAGGCGGCCACGGGCGGTGTGTCGTGGTGGCCTTCGAGCCAGGCGACGCCGATCTCGCGGGCCGCGCGCGGTGCGGTGACCGTCAGCTCCACGACGCCCGGCCTGGCGAAGGCGGGCGGGGGCAGCAGGGCGACGCCGAGGCCCGCGGCGACCAGGCCGCGCAGCGTCTCGGCCTCCTCCCCCTCGAAGGCGACGCGCGGCCTGAAGCCGGCCTGTGCGCACAGGTCGTCGGTGATGCGGCGCAGCCCGAAGCCGGGCTCCAGGGTCACGAACTCCTCGTCGGCGGCCTCCGCGAGCCGCACGCGCCTGCGGCGGGCGAGCCGGTGGTCCTCGGGCACGACGAGGCGCAGCCGCTGCTCGTCGAGCCTGCGGGCGACAAGGCCGGGCTCGTCGGGCACGGGCGAGGTGAGGCAGAGGTCGAGTTCGCCCGCGCGCAGCCGCTCCAGCATCGCCTCGCCGTAGGTCTGCACGAGCTGGAACCTGATGCGCGGGTGGTCGGCGCGGAACGCGCGCAGCAGGCCGGGCACGGTCTCCGAGCCCATGGTGTGCAGGAAGCCGAAGGCCACCTTGCCGGACGCGGGGTCGGCGTCGGCCCTCACGGCATCGGCCGCGCGCTCGACGTCGGCGAGCGCGGCCTCCACCGCGGTGAGGAACGAGCGGCCCGCGCGGGTCAGCGCGACGGTGCGGCCCCTGCGGTCGAAGAGGGGCACGCCCAGGTCGCGTTCGAGCCGTACGACGGCACGGGACAGGGTGGACTGCGGGACGCCGGCGTCGAGGGCCGCCCGCGTGACGTGCTCGTGCCGGGCGACCAGGGCGAAGTGGGCGAGCCGCGGGGCGAGGACACGCGCCAGGTCGGGGGCGTACGGCGCGGGGGCGGTGCGCGGGCCGGTGCGGTTCTCGTCACTTCCGGGTGCGGTCCGGTCCTCGGACCTCGGTTCATGCTCCACAGGAACGATTGTCGCCGACTGATGCATTGGACGCATCAGGCGGGTGTTCGTACGGTCGTGGCATGGCCACCGTCAGTACGGCGGCGCCCTCGGCGCCCGCACTCCTGTCCCCCGGCCGCCCCGGTTACCGGCGGCTGAGCCTGGCGCTGTTCGTCGCGGGGATCGCGACGTTCGCGCTGCTGTACTCGACGCAGGCCCTGCTGCCCGCGATCTCCGACGGGCTGCGCGTCTCCCCCGCCGACGCGAGCTGGACGGTCGCCGCGGCGACCGGCGGGCTCGCCGTGGCGGTGGTGCCGCTGAGCGCGCTCTCCGAGCGGTTCGGGCGGCGCTCGATGATGACCGCTTCGCTCGTGGTGGCGGTCGCCGTGGGGCTCGCGGTGCCCTTCGCGCCGAACCTCGCGCTCCTCGTCGTGCTGCGCGCCGTGCAGGGCGCGGCGCTCGCGGGGCTGCCCGCGTCCGCGATGGCGTTCCTCGCCGAGGAGGTGGAGGGGCGTGCGCTGGTGTCGGCGATCGGCCTGTTCGTCGCGGGCAACAGCATCGGCGGCATGAGCGGCCGGATCTTCACCGGCTGGATCTCCCAGGCCTGGGGGTGGCGTGCGGCGCTGCTCGCCGTCGGGGTCGCCGCCGTGGCCTGCGCGCTGGTCTTCCGGGCGATGGTGCCGACTCCCCACCGCTTCACCCCGCGTCCGCTGTCGCCGCGCGGCTTCGCCCGCACCGTGGGCGGGCACCTCGCCGACCCGCTGCTGCTGCGCCTCTACGGGATCGGCGCGCTGTTCATGGTGGTGTTCGGCGGCGTCTACACGGTGATCGGCTACCGGCTGACGGGTGCGCCGTTCGGCCTGCCGCAGGGCATCGCGGGGTCGGTGTTCGTGGTGTACCTGGTCGGCACGTTCGCCTCGGCGTCCTCAGGCCGGGTGGTGGCGGCGCTCGGCCGGCGCGGCGCGCTGTACGCGGCGCTGTCCACCACGGCGGCGGGGCTGCTGGTGACGCTGGTGGACTCGCTCGCCGCGGTCGTCGTCGGGCTCGTGCTCATCACGGCCGGGTTCTTCACGGGGCACGCGGTGGCGTCCTCCTCGGTGAGCCGTACGGCGACGCACGGGCGGGCGCAGGCGTCGGCGCTGTACCAGGCGGCGTACTACCTGGGCAGCAGCGCGGGCGGCGCGATCGGTGCCGCCGCCTTCCACTCGGCCGGGTGGGCGGCAACGGTCGCCATGGGCCTGGCCGCGATGGCGGGCGTCGCGGGCCTCACGCTGTACGGCACCGCCGCGGCCCGGCGCGCCGCCCGCCGCGCGGGGGCGGCGGAGGCCGCCGGGGCGCCGGGCCGCTGAGGCCGCTCCCCCGCTCGCGGGGGCCCGCACTTCCGGCGTGCCCGCCCGTGGGGCCCGCGCTCCCGGCACGGTGCGCGATTGTCAGTGGGCTGCGGTAGCTTCCGAAGGCAGAGGCACCGACCGGGTGCCGCGGGGGCCAGCGGGGTGACCCATGCCGGAGACGGTGACGACGCAGGACCTGGACGAGCGGCTGGAGCGGCACCGCAGGGAGCTGACCGGCTACTGCTACCGCATGCTCGGCTCGCCGTTCGAGGCCGAGGACGCGGTGCAGAACACGATGGTGCGGGCCTGGCGCGGCGTCGGGCGCTTCGAGGGCAGGTCGTCGCTGCGCTCGTGGCTGTACCGCATCGCGACCAACGTGTGCCTCGACATGCTCGGCGCGAGCGGCCGCAGGGCCCGCCCCGCGGACCTCTCGGACCCGACGCCTGTCGCGCTCGCGCGGCTCTCGGCGCGGCCCGGCGAGACCTGGCTCGAACCCGTGCCGGACGGGCGGGTGCTGCGCCCGGTGGCCGACCCCGCGGAGGCGGCGGTGGAGCGCGAGTCCGTGCGGCTCGCTTTCGTGGCCGCGCTCCAGCACCTGCCGCCGAAGCAGCGTGCCGTGCTGATCCTGCGCGAGGTGCTCGCCTGGCGGGCGAGCGAGGTGGCCGAGCTGCTGGAGACCACGGTCGCCTCGGTCAACAGCGCGCTCCAGCGGGCCCGTGCGACGCTCGCCGAGGCCGCGCCCGCCGAGACGGACACGGCCGACGAGCTGGACCCGTGCCAGCGTGCGCTGCTCGACCGCTATGTGCGGGCCTTCGAGGCGTACGACATGGAGGCGCTGACGGCGCTGCTGCGCGAGGACGCCACGCTCTCCATGCCCCCGTACGACCTCTGGCTGCGCGGCCACGCGGACATCGTGGGCTGGCTCCAGGGCGTGGGCTCGGTCTGCCGCGCCTCCCGCCTGCTCCCCCTCACGGCGAACGGCACCCCCGCCTTCGCCCACTACCACGCGGCCGATGACGGCGCGGGTCACACCGCGTGGGCCCTGATGGTCCTGGAGATCGAGTCGGGCCGCATCACCGCCATCAACTCCTTCCTCGACACACTCCGCCTCTTCCCCCTCTTCGACCTCCCCCTGCGCCTGCCCGCCACCTGACCGCACGGCCCGTCAGGGGACGGGAAAGGCGGAGGTGTCGATGTCGCAGCCGAACGGCTCGGGCAGCGTCAGCTTCTCCCCGAACTCACCGGTGAGGAGAGCGCGGTACGTGCCGTCCGCGGGCTCCCCGTAGAGCGTGAAGGTCGGCCGCGCCGAGTGCCAGGAGTCGAGCAGCAGGTAGAGCGGCACCCCTGCGGCCGCGTAGCCGCGCACCTTCGCGACGCGGTCGTGGTTGGCGTTGGCCTCGGAGGTGATCTCCACGACGAGTTCGGCGCGGTCGGCGGGGATGGAGTGGCCGGGGGCGGCGAGCTCGGCCTGGCGCGTGACGAGCAGGTCGGGGATGTAGAGCCCCTTCTTCTTCGGGATGCTGAGCCCCTGCGTCTGATAGACATCCCAGTCCGCGGGGATGACGGAGTAAAGACTGCGCTGAACGATCCCCGCGATCAGGTTGTGGTCGTTGGACGGCGGTCGTGCCACGGTGACGATCCCCTCGATGATCTCCACCTTGCAGCCCTCAGGTGCGTCCGTGCTCTCCCAGAGCCGGACGGTGTTGCCCCAGCCCTGCCCGGTCAGGGCGTAGGGCTCGGCAGCGAGTGCGCTCATGGCGGTCTCAGCCTCTCTTCAGTCCGTCATCACCCATCCCAGCATGCCGAAGAGTACCGGCACAGGTCTACCGACACCGTTCACCCATACGTGTCACAGGAATATGCCAGGGGCCGAGCTTCGCAGTTCCGCGCCGGTCAGGCGATGCGCTCCAGGACGACCGGGCCCCGCTCGTACGGGGTGCCGGGGGCGGCCACGTCGTACGCGGTTTCCAGGGCCTCGACGGCATAGGCGAAGCGGTCGGGGGTGTCGGTGTGGAGGGTGAGGAGGGGGTGGCCCGCGGTGACGTGGTCGCCTGGCTTGGCGTGGAGTTCGACGCCCGCGCCCGCCTGGACGGGGTCCTCCTTGCGCGCGCGGCCCGCACCGAGGCGCCAGGCGGCGACACCGACGTCGTACGCGTCGAGGCGGGTGAGGACGCCGGTGGCGGGCGCGGTGACGACGTGCCGCTCGCGGGCGACGGGCAGCGGCGCCTCCGGGTCGCCGCCCTGCGCGGCGATCATGCGGCGCCACACGTCCATCGCGGCGCCGCTCGCCAGCGCCTTCTCCGGGTCGGCGGCCGGCAGGCCCGCCGCGTCGAGCATCTCGCGGGCGAGTGCGAGCGTCAGCTCCACCACGTCGGCGGGGCCGCCGCCCGCGAGGACCTCGTAGGACTCGCGCACTTCGAGCGCGTTGCCCGCGGTCAGGCCGAGCGGGGTGGCCATGTCGGTGAGCAGGGCGACGGTCTTCACCCCGTGGTCGGTGCCGAGGCCGACCATGGTCGACGCCAGCTCGCGGGCGTCCTCGACGGTCTTCATGAAGGCGCCCGAGCCCGCCTTCACGTCGAGGACGAGGGAGCCCGTGCCCTCGGCGATCTTCTTGGACATGATCGAGGACGCGATCAGCGGGATCGCCTCGACGGTGCCGGTGACGTCGCGCAGCGCGTAGAGCTTCTTGTCGGCGGGGGCGAGCCCGTCGCCCGCGGCGCAGATGACCGCGCCCGTGGTGTCGAGGACGCGCAGCATCTCCTCGGTGCTGAGGGAGGCGCGCCAGCCGGGCACGGACTCCAGCTTGTCGAGGGTGCCGCCGGTGTGGCCGAGGCCCCGGCCGCTGAGCTGCGGGACGGCCGCGCCGCAGGCGGCGACGAGCGGCGCGAGCGGCAGGGTGATCTTGTCGCCGACGCCGCCCGTGGAGTGCTTGTCCGCGGTGGGGCGGCTGAGCCCGGAGAAGTCCATGCGCTCGCCCGAGGCGATCATCGCGGCCGTCCAGCGCGCGATCTCGGCCCGGTTCATGCCGTTGAGCAGGATCGCCATCGCCAGCGCGGACATCTGCTCGTCCGCGACCGCGCCGCGCGTGTACGCGTCGATCACCCAGTCGATCTGTTCCGGGGTCAGCTCGCCCTTGTCGCGCTTGGTGCGGATCACGGAGATGACGTCCATGTCACTCATTTCTGGTTCTGGTTCTTCGGGTTCTTCGCAACGTCGCGTGGGCCGCCGTCCGGCGCGGCGAGGTGCCCGGGGCCGAACGCCTGCGGCAGCATCGCGTCGAGGGTGCGCAGCCCGTCCGGGGTGTCGAGGACGAGTGCGGGCCCGCCGAACTCGTACAGCAGCTGGCGGCACCTGCCGCACGGCACCAGCACGCCGCCGGTGCCGTCGACGCAGGTGAAGTGGGTGAGGCGGCCGCCGCCCGAGAGCTGGAGCGCGGAGACGAGGCCGCACTCGGCGCACAGCCCGACGCCGTACGAGGCGTTCTCGACGTTGCAGCCGGTGACCGTGCGGCCGTCGTCCACCAGCGCCGCCGCGCCGACCGGGTAGCGCGAGTAGGGGGCATACGCGTGCGACATCGCCGCGCGCGCGGCCGCCCGCAGCGCCGCCCAGTCGGGCGCGGCGGGCGGCGTCACGACCCCTGGCCCTTGCGGTACCTGAGGCCGTCCGCCTTCGGCATCCGCAGGCGCTGCGCCGACAGGGAGAGCACCAGCAGGGTCACCACGTACGGCGTCGCGCCGACGAAGTCGTCCGGCACCGAGTCCGTCAGGAGGTACCACACCAGGATCAGCGCGGCCGTCGCCCCGCTCGCGATCGCCTGGACCTTCGCCTTCTTGTACGCCTTCCATGCGCCCAGCAGTACCAGCAGCACCACCAGCAGCAGAAGCAGCGCGTGTACGGTGTCGCCGCCGTTGCGCAGCTGGAGCGCGTCGGAGAAGCCGAACAGGCCGGCGCCCATCGCGAGTCCGCCGGGCCGCCAGTTGCCGAAGATCATCGCCGCGAGGCCGATGTAGCCGCGCCCGCCGGTCTGGCCCTCCAGGTAGAAGTGCGAGGAGACCATGGCGAGGAACGCGCCGCCGAACCCGGCGAGCCCGCCGGAGATCGCCACGCCGATGTACTTGTACGAGTAGACGTTGACGCCGAGCGACTCGGCGGCGACCGGGTTCTCGCCCACGGACCGCAGCCGCAGGCCGAAGGAGGTGCGCCAGAGCACCAGCCAGGTCGCGACGAACAGCGCGGCGGCGAGGACCGTCAGCACCGACAGGTTGGTGAAGATCCCCCCGACGATGCCGGCGAGGTCGGAGACGAGGAACCAGTGGTGGTTCGCCACCGAGTCGAGGCCGCTGGAGACGCCGGGCACGGTGAACTGCGGCAGCGCGTCCACCGGCGGCGACTGCTTGGGGTTGCCGCCCTTGTCGAGCGCGCTGCCGTGGTTGAAGAACAGCTTCGCGAGGTACTGCGTGACGCCCTGCGCGAGCAGGGTGATGGCGACACCGGAGACGATGTGGTCGACGCCGAAGGTGACGGTGACGACGGCGTGCAGCAGCCCGCCGAGCACGCCGAACGCGACGCCCGCGAGCAGCCCGAGCCAGGGGCTCGACTGCCAGCCGATCCAGCCGGCGCCGAAGGTGCCGAGGATCATCATGCCTTCGAGGCCGATGTTGACGATGCCCGCGCGCTCGGACCACAGGCCCGCGAGTCCCGCCATGCCGATGGGCACGGCGAGGCCGAGTGCCGCGGCGATCTGGCCCTCGGAGTCCAGCTGCTCGGCGCCGGTGAGGATGCGCACGGCCGAGACGAGGACGAGCGCGCACACGACGATCAGCAGGGTCTTTCCCGGGGAGAGCCTGCCGCGGCCCGCCTGCCGGCCGCCCGGCGCCTCGGGCGCGGCGGGCGGCGGGGTGGTGGCGGTGGTCGTGGCGGTCATCGCGCCACCTCCAGCTTCTCGTCGGTGGCTGCGGCCGCCTGGGCGGCGAGTTCGGCTCCGACGCGCTGCTGCTGGCGGCGCAGGCCGAAGCGGCGTACGAGTTCGTAGGCGATGACGACGCACAGGACGATCACGCCCTGGATGACGCCGAGGATCTCCTTGTCGTAGCCGATGAGTTCGAGGTGTCCCGTGGTGCGCTCCAGGTAGCCCCACAGCAGGGAGGCGACGGCGATGCCGACGGGGTTGTTGCGGCCGAGCAGGGCGATGGCGATGCCGGTGAAGCCGACGCCGAGCGGGAAGTCGTTGCTGAAGGCGTGGCTGTCGTTGAGCAGGGTCGGCATGCCGACGAGGCCCGCGACGGCGCCAGAGATCACCATGCTGGTGACGACCATCTTCTTGACGCCGACGCCGCCGGCCTCGGCGGCGCTCTCGGACTGGCCGACCGTGCGCAGGTCGAAGCCGAAGCGGGTGCGGCCGAGCACGAACCAGTAGGCGACGCCGACCAGCGCCGCGACCACGATGAAGCCCCACAGGTCGCCGGCGGGGCCCGCGTGGAAGGTGAAGAACCACGCGGCCTTCGGCAGGTTCTTGGTGGACACGAGCGTGCCCGCGTCGTCCAGCTGCCCGAGCTTGCCGGGTTGCAGGAGGTACGCGATGACGGCGGTCGCGATCGAGTTGAGCATGATCGTGGAGATGACCTCGCTGACCCCGCGCGAGGTCTTGAGGATGCCGGCGATGCCCGACCACATGGCGCCGACGACCATCGCGACCAGGATGACCACGATGATCTGGAGGGGTCCCGGCAGGTGCAGGGCGCCGCCGACGACCGCGGCGAAGAAGGCCGCGATGCGGTACTGGCCGTCGACGCCGATGTTGAAGAGGTTCATCCGGAAGCCGATGGCGACGGCCACGCCCGCGAGGTAGTAGGTGGTCGCCTTGTTCAGGATGTAGATCTGGCTGTCGCTCGCCGAGCCGTACGACAGCATGTCGTTGAAGGCTTCGAACGGGCTCTTGCCGGTGGCGAGGATGACCAGCGCGGTCACCACGAGCGCCGCGACGACGGCGAGCACGGGGGCCGCGAGCGCGAGGAGCAGCCGCTCCTTGTCGATACGGGCGGTCAGCTTGTTCATGCGTCCTCGCCGCCTTCCGGCGCAGCCTCGGCCGCCGTGCCGTGCGTATCGGTGCCGTGCGTATCGGTGCCGGGGGCGGGGGTGCCGGGGGCCGCCCGGTGCGCGGGGTCCTCGTGGTCCTCGTGGTCGAGGTGGCCGCGTGCGGCGCCGGTCATCGCGGAGCCCAGCTCCTCCGGGGTGATGGTGGCCGGGTCGGCGTCGGCGACCAGCCGGCCGCGGTACATCACCCGGAGTGTGTCGGAAAGGCCGATCAGCTCGTCGAGGTCGGCGGAGATCAGCAGCACGGCGAGTCCCTCGCGGCGCGCCTGTCTGATCTGGTCCCAGATCTGGGCCTGCGCGCCGACGTCGACGCCCCGGGTGGGGTGCGCGGCGATCAGCAGCTTGGGGTGGTGGCTCATCTCGCGGCCGACGATCAGCTTCTGCTGGTTGCCGCCGGACAGGGACGCCGCGGTGACGTCGATGCCGGGCGTGCGCACGTCGTACTCCTGGACGATCCGCTCGGTGTCGAGCCTGGCGGCGCGGCCGTCGAGCAGGCCGCGGCGGGAGTTGGGGGTCTCGGTGACATGGCCGAGGATGCGGTTCTCCCACAGCGGCGCTTCGAGCAGCAGCCCGTGCCGGTGGCGGTCCTCGGGGATGTAGCCGATGCCGCTCTCGCGGCGCCTGCGGGTCGGGGCCGCGGAGATGTCCTCGTCGGCGAGGACGACCGTGCCGGAGTCGGGGGTGCGCATCCCCATGACGGCCTCGACCAGTTCGGCCTGGCCGTTGCCCTCGACGCCCGCTATGCCGAGCACCTCGCCCTGGTGGATCGTGAAGTCGATGCCGCCGAGCACCTCGCGCACCACGCCGTCGGAGTCGGTCGCGGTCAGCCGCAGCCCGCTGACGCGCAGGGCGGGCACGTCGGTGACGGTGGACTCGCGGGTCTCGGGCGAGGGCAGTTCGCTGCCGACCATCAGCTCGGCGAGCTGCCGCGAGGTGGTCGTACGGGGGTCGGCCGTGCCGACGGTGGTGCCGCGGCGGATCACGGTGATCTCGTCGGCGACGGAGAGCACCTCGCCGAGCTTGTGCGAGATGAAGATGACGGTGAGGCCCTCGGAGGTGAGCCCGCGCAGGTTGTCGAAGAGCGCGTCGACCTCCTGCGGCACGAGGACGGCGGTGGGCTCGTCCAGGATGAGCGTGCGGGCGCCGCGGTAGAGGACCTTGAGGATCTCGACGCGCTGCCGGTCGGCGACGCCGAGCTCCTCGACGAGGGCGTCGGGGCGCACGCCGAGGCCGTACGCGTCGGAGATCTCCCTGATCCGGGCGCGGGCGCGGCCGCCGATGCCGTACAGCTTCTCGCTGCCGAGGGCGACGTTCTCCAGCACGGTGAGGTTGTCGGCGAGCATGAAGTGCTGGTGGACCATGCCGATGCCGCGGGCGATGGCGTCGGCGGGGCTCGCGAAGGAGACGTCGGTGCCGTCGAGGGTGATGGTGCCCTCGTCCGGCTTCTGCATGCCGTAGAGGATCTTCATCAGGGTGGACTTGCCCGCGCCGTTCTCGCCGCAGAGGGCGTGGACGGTGCCTCTGCGGACGGTGATGTCGATGTCGCTGTTGGCGACGACGCCGGGGAACCGCTTGGTGATGCCGCGCAGGCGGACCGCGGGGGTCGCGGCCTCGTCCCGGGTGCCGGGCGGGCCTTGGGGAGGGGGAGGGCTTGACGCGTTGATGGCGCACTCTCCTCGGAGGTAAGGAGGGGTGGGGCGTGGGTGCGTTTCTGTGACGCCCTCAGCCTACGGCCGGGGGTGTCCGCAGGGCGCCAACTCCCCACTACGCGCGTAGAGTTGACACTTCGTCATGACTGCGGCTCACGGCCCGGCGGCGGTCCGGCGGGCATGGCGCGGGCCCGGTGAGGGGGTACGTGACGCCCTCTCCGGGCCCGCGGTGGCGCGGGCCGCCGCGGGGGCGGGGCCGCGCGCCGGGCTCAACGGGTCACGGGGTGGTCTTGACCTTGACCTTGCCGTCGACGATCTTCTGCTTGGCGGCGTCGATCTTCGCCTGGATGTCCTTGATGTAGCCGCCGCTGGTGGTCAGCGAGACGCCGTTCTCGGCGAGCGAGTACGTGTTGGTGCCGGTCAGCGGCTTCTTGTCGTGGACCGACTTGACCAGGTCGTAGACGCCGACGTCGACGTTCTTCACGACGGAGGTCATGATCGACGTCTTGTACTGCGCGAGCGAGGGCTGCTGGTACTGGTCGGAGTCGACGCCGATCGCCCAGGCGCCCTTCTTGCCGTGCACGGCCTCGATCGAGCCGGAGCCGGAGGAGCCGGCCGCGGCGAAGATGACGTCCGCGCCCTTGTCGAGCATGCCCTGCGCCGCCGCCTGGCCCTTGTCGGGGCTGGCGAACCCTGAGGTGTCGGAGCCGTGCGACAGGTACTGCACGTCCACCTTGATCTTCGGGTCGGTGTCGCGCACGCCCTGCTCGTAGCCGGCCTGGAACTTCTTGATCAGCGGGACGTCCACACCGCCGATGAAGCCGACCTGGTCCGTCTTGGTCTTGAGGGCCGCCGCGACGCCGCCGAGGTAGGAGCTCTGCTCCTCGGTGAAGACGATGCTGTCGACGTTCTTCGCGTCGACGGAGGAGTCGACGATGCCGAAGGTGGTGCCCGGGTACTTCTGGGCCGCCTGCTTCATCGAGTTGGCGTAGGCGTAGCCGATGCCGACGACCGGGTTGTAGCCGGCCTCGGCGAGCTGCGAGAGGCGGTCGAGGCGGTCGGCCTCGGTGTCCGTCGTCTTCGCGGTCAGCTCCTTGACGGAACCGCCGAGCTCCTTCTTCGCCTTGTCGATGCCGCGCGCCGCCGAGTCGTTGAAGGAGTGGTCGCCGCGCCCGCCCACGTCGTACGCCACGCCGACCTTGACGCCGCCGGCCGCGCCCGCGCCGGACGACGAGGAGTCCTCCTGGGCCTTCTGTTCCGAGGTGCTGCCGCAGGCGGCGAGAGACAGCGCGAGCGCGGCGGATGCTATCCCCGACGCGGCGACTTTGGTTACCCGGCGCAAGAGGGTGGTCCCTTCAAACTGACCGAAGCGCCTCTTCCGGCGCTGGTTTCGCGGCGATCGTAACGCGCGTAGATGTCAGATAAAGCCCCCTGTGGAAGCCGTTATCGGATCGTCGCGAACGCCGGGTGTCGCACCCGGTCACAGCCGGTTGCCGTCGATCAACGCGGCGGCGGTGAAAAGCTCCACGCCGACGGCGATGGCCCGCTCGTCCACGTCGAAGTCGCCGCGGTGCAGGTCGTAGCGCGCACCGTCGCCCGGCGGGCGGACCCCGAGGCGGGCCATGGCGCCGGGTACCTGCTCCAGGTACCAGGAGAAGTCCTCGCCGCCGAGGCTCTGCTCGGTTCCCTCCACGGCGTCGGCGCCCCGGCGCGCGCTGTGCGCGGCGCGCAGCAGCTCCACCGCCGCGGCGTCGTTGACCACGGGCGGGACGCCGCGCACATAGGTGACCTCGGTCTTCGCGTGGTGCAGCGCGGCGACCTCGTCGACCGCCGCGTGCACCAGGTCGGGCGCGTCGTGCCAGGCGGCGAGGTCGAGGCAGCGGACCGTGCCGGAGAGCTCGGCGTGCTGCGGAATGACGTTGGCCGTGTGGCCGGAGGCGATGCGGCCCCAGGTCACGGCGAGCCCGGCGCGCGCGTCGACGCGGCGGGCGAGCAGCGCGGGCACCTCGGCCGCGACCTTGGCGACCGCGGTGACCAGGTCGGTGGTCAGGTGCGGGCGCGCGGTGTGGCCGCCCGGGCCGTCGAGCGCGATCTCCAGCCGGTCGCAGGCGGAGGTGATCGGGCCGACGCGCAGCCCGATGCGGCCCGCGTCGACCTTCGGGTCGCAGTGGACGGCGAGGATCCGGCCGACGCCGTCGAGCACGCCCGACTCGATCGCCTCGGGGGCGCCGCCCGGCAGCACCTCCTCGGCGGGCTGGAAGATCAGCCGCACCGCGCCGGGCAGCAGGCCCCTGCGGTCCAGGTCGGCGAGGACGAGGCCGGCGCCGAGCACGGCGGTGGTGTGCACGTCGTGCCCGCAGGCGTGCGCCCGGTCGGGCACGGTCGAGCGGTACGGGACCCCGGTCTTGGTGTCGGGGATCGGGAGCGCGTCGATGTCGGCGCGCAGGGCGAGCATGGGGCGCGCGGGGTCGGGGGTGCCGATGTCGCAGAGGAGGCCCGTCCCCATGGAGAGGACGCGGGGGCGCAGACCGGCGGCTTCAAGACGCCGTCTGATCGCGGCCGTCGCCCGCACCTCCTGGTGCCCGAGCTCGGGGTGCATGTGCATGTCCCGGCGGAAGGCGATCAGCTCAGCGCGCAGCGCCTCGGGCAGCCCGCCAGGAAGTGCGACTTCGCCGGGGAGTTCGGCGTCGGGCTCGTGCGGCATCGTCTGGCTCACCTGTTGAAGGGTAGGGCCCCCACACGATCAACCATGCCCGCTTGGGCAAAATTTCAGCCACAGGAGCGAACCGGGGGCGCGCCGGGGCGCATGACCGGGGCCCGGGGTGGGTATGCCGTCGGATTTGCCGCCGGGCGCGTGCGCGCGGGGCCGCGCGCCGCCCGAGGTGCCCGTACGGGCGGCTTCCGCGCCGGAGCCGTACGGGCGCGGCGCCCGGGCCCGTACGGTGCGGGCGGCGGCGCCCCCGCCGGAGCCGTACGCCCCCCTGGCCGCTCACGCCCCCGGCCGCTCACGCCGCCCGGAGGCCGGCGGGCCGGCCGGTCACGCCGACGCGGCCGAGCCAGGTCAGCAGGCCCTCCGTGTCCTCGCCCGCCCAGCCGACGTAGCCGTCGGGCCTGACGAGGAAGAGGCCCGCGCCGTAGGGCGCGTACGGCACCGGGTGGTCGACGACGCGCACCGCGGCGGGCAGCTCCGCGGGCAGCGGCGCGTCCGTGGCCATGCGCAGCAGGGTGAAGTGGGGGCCGCGCAGGGCGTCGAAGAGGGTGGTGCCGTCGGCGAGCAGCCCGTCGGGCGCGCGGTCGCCGGCGGCCAGCGCGCCCGCCGCGCCCGAGGCGAGGGGGCCGCCCCGGTAGTGCAGGCCGAGCTGGCGGGTGGCGGCGCCGCGCCGCTGCTCGCCGCGGTGGATGCGGGTGGACAGGCCGAGCATCTCGGCGGCGAGCGGCCTGCGCTCCTGCTCGTACGTGTCGAGCAGCGCGTCGGGCGCGCCGTGGCGGAGGACCTGGCCGAGCTTCCAGCCGAGGTTGTAGGCGTCCTGGATGCTGGTGTTGAGGCCCTGGCCGCCCGCGGGCGAGTGCACATGGGCGGCGTCGCCCGCGAGGAGGACGCGGCCCGCGCGGAAGCGGTCGGCGAGCGCGGCGCGCACCCGGAAGTCGGAGGCCCAGAGCACGTCGGTGACGTCGTCCGCGTCCAGGTGGGTGCGCTCGGCGATGAGGGCGCGCACGCCCTCGGGCGAGGTGTCGGGCGCGGCGCCCGGCTCGTACGCGGCGGCGAGCTGGAAGTCGTCGGTGTGCGGGAGCGGGCAGAGCGCGGCGTACCTGCCGTCCTCCTCGCGGAAGACGTGCCAGTTGCGGCGGTCGAGGGAGCGCACGCGCACGTCCGCGACGATCATCGGCGCGGGGTCCACGCTCTCGCCGCGCAGTGCGACGCCGAGCAGGGCGCGCACGGTGCTGCGGCCGCCGTCCGCGGCGACCGCGTACGCGGCGGTGATCCGCTCGCCGGTGGCGAGGGTGCAGGTGACGCGGTCCGCGTCCTGGTCGAGGCCGGTGAGCGCGGCACCGAAGGCGACGCGGCCGCCGAGCGCGGTGAACCGGTCGTGCAGGATCCGCGTGGTGCGGTACTGCGGGACGATCCACGGGATCGCGTACGGGGCGTCCTCGGTGGGCTCGACCTCGTCGAACATGCGGTACTCGCCCTGCCGCTCGCCGCCCGCCCAGACCATGTTGACCGGCGCGGGGCCGCCGGCGGCGAACATCCGGGAGACGACGCCGAGGTCGTCGAGGACTTCGAGGGTGCGCGGCTGCATGCCCTTGCCGCGGGAGCCGGGGAAGAGGCCGTCCGTGCGCTCCACGATCCGCACGGAGACGCCGCGGCGCAGCAGGTCGCAGCCGAGGGTGAGGCCGGTCGGGCCCGCGCCGACCACCAGGACGTCCACCGCGGGACTCTCCTTGACGGGGTTCTCCTTCACTCGGTTCTCCTTCGCCACGAGACTCTCCTTAACGTCGTTAAGTTTCCCGTCCGCGAGGATGCGCTTAACGGCGTTAAGGTGTCAAGCGCTCCGGATAGATTGGGGGCGTGGCTGCTTCCCGACTCGACCGCGCGCTGGTCGCCCGCACCGCCCTCGGGCTCCTCAACGACGTGGGCCTCGAAGGGCTGACCCTGCGGGCCATCGCGGCGGAGCTCGGCGTCAAGGCGCCCGCGCTGTACTGGCACTTCAAGGACAAGCAGGCGCTGCTCGACGAGATGGCGACCGAGATGATGCGCCGCATGTTCGACACGCCCGACGGGGGGTTCCCGCCGGCCGGGGCCGACTGGCGGGAGCGCGTCACGCTGATGATGCACGGCCTGCGCGCGCACCTGCTGCGCTACCGCGACGGCGCGAAGGTCTACAGCGGCAGCCGCTTCACCGACACCGCGTACGCGGGCGGCATGGACGCCGCGCTCTCGATGCTCGTCGCCGCGGGCTTCACGCCGCCGCGCGCCGCCCGCGCCTGGGCGACCGCGTACCACTACACGATCGGTTTCGTGATCGAGGAGCAGTCGACGGCGGCCGCGCCCGACCGCGAGGCGATCGACCTGGCGGCACGCGCCGACCGCCTCGCCGACTACCCGCTGGCCGCGCAGGCGGGCTACGAGCTCTTCGGCCCCCAGGACGAGGGCTTCGAGACCGGCCTCGCCGCGGTGGTCGCCGGCATCGCGGCGACCCTGCTGCCCCGGGAGGCATAGCGGCGGGGCGCGCGCCGGGACCGCCCCGGAGGAGGCCCCGGCGGGCTGTGCCGCGCCGTCAGGCGTCGTGCCGTCAGGCCCTGGGCCGTCAGATCCTGGCGAGTCCCACCCAGACGGGGACGTCGCCGTCGCCGGGGCCCGCGCCGGGGGCGCCCACCTCGACGGGCGGGGTGTCGGGGCGCCAGCGCTGCGGCACGACGATGCCGGGCTCGACGAGCGCCATCCCCTCGAAGAACCGGGCGACCTCCGCGCGGTTGCGGGGGTTCATCTGGCCCCCGCTGTCCCTGAAGTCCCTGGCGACCGCGCCGACCTGCTCGGTCGGGAAGATGTCGTCGGCCACGTGCGCGATCATCAGGTAGCTGCCCGGCGCGAGCGCGCCCACGAGCGTGCGGACGATCCCGTACGCGTCCGCGTCGTCGGGCAGCCAGTGCAGCAGCAGGCTGAGGATCAGCGCGGTGGGCCGCGCGAGGTCGAGCGTCTCCCGCAGCAGCGGATCGCCGAGGATGCCCTCCGGGTCCGTCGCGTCGGCCTGTATGTACGCCGTGCGCCCCTCGGGCGTCCCGGTGTGCAGCGCGCGCGAGTGGGCGAGCACGATCGCGTCGTTGTCCGTGTAGACGACGCGGCTCTCCGGGGCGATGCCCTGGGCGATCTCGTGGAGGTTGGGCGAGGTCGGGATGCCCGTACCGATGTCGAGGAACTGCCGCACCCCCGCCTCGGCCGCGAGGTGGCGGACGCTGCGGTGCATGAACGCGCGCCCCTCCCTGGCGGTGACGGCCGCCGTCGGGACGTTCGCGAGCGTGCGCTCCCCCGCCTCCCGGTCCGCCGGGTAATGGGTCTTGCCCCCGAGCAGGAAGTCGTAGACCCGCGCGGGATGCGGCTGATGGGCCTTCAGGTCGACCCGCTCCCGCGCCCCGTCCGCCCGCATCCAGTCCGCCGTGCCCGACATGCCCTCTCCTCGCCCGGAGCGTCAAGTAGCCCCCACAGGCTACTGGTTGCCGAGGAGCCGCCGGCAGCCGGCCGGACGCACGGGTGCCTGCCGCTGCCGCGCCGTCAGGGGGCCAGGCGGTCCAGGAGGAGGAGGGCGCCGATGGCGATCATCGCGGCACCCGAGGTGCGGGTGACCGCGCGGGCGGCGGCGGGGCGTGTGCGCAGTACGGTGCGGGCCAGGGCGCCCACGGCCAGGTAGACCAGGGTGCAGGACACCATGTGGACCACGCCGAGCAGGGCGGTCTGGGCGGCGACGGGCCAGCCGTGCGCGGGGTCGACGAACTGCGGGAACAGCGCGAAGTAGAACAGCAGCGCCTTGGGGTTGAGGCCGCTGACGCCGACGCCCCTCAGCAGGGTGCGGCCCGGCGGCGCGGCGGGCGCCTCGGCGCCTGCGGCCGGGACGGCGGGGCGGCGCAGGACGCCCCCGCCGAGCCACATCAGATAGGCGGCGCCCGCCGCGGTCAGCGCGGTGAGCACGCCGGGCGAGCGCGCCACGATCAGCACGAGGCCGCCCACGGCGAGCAGCGTGTAGCCCGCGTATCCGGCGATCAGCCCGGCGACCGCGGGCACGATCGACCGGTCGCGCAGCCCGGCCGCGATGGCGTAGGCCCAGTCCGCGCCGGGGGTGAGGACGAGCAGCAGGTCCAGCGCGAGGAAGGCCGCGAGTGTGGTGGTGTGCATGGGGCGTCGTTCCCTCGTGTGCGGGGGGCGTGGCTCACTACGGGAGGGAACGTTAGGCGGGAAAGGCCCGAAGGTGTTTCTGTCTTTGCTCCATGATCGCGGGTTTTGGGGGAGAATCTTCTTCATGGACGCCCTGGACCGGAAGATTCTGACCGAGCTGCAACTGGACGGCCGGCTGACGGTGACGGAGCTGGCCGGCCGGGTGGGGCTGAGCGTCTCGCCGTGCCACCGGCGCCTGCGCGACCTGGAGCGCGCGAGGGTGATCAGCGGCTACCGGGCGGTGGTGGACCCGGGCGCCGTGGGCCTCGACTTCGAGGCGCTGGTCTTCGTGACGATGCGCTCGGCGGACCGCGCCACGGTCGCCGCCTTCGAGGAGGCCGTGGCGGCCGTGCCCCATGTGCTCCAGGCCCAGCGGCTGTTCGGCGAGCCCGACTATCTGCTGCGCGTCGCCACCGCCGACCTGCCTGCCTTCCAGCGCCTCTACGACGAGCGGCTCGCCGAGCTGCCGGGCGTGCAGCGGCTGGTCTCGACACTGGTCATGAAGAACGTCGTGCACGACCGGCCGCTGCCTCAGTAGCCGCGGTCGGCCGGCCGCCGGGGGCCGGCCGCCCGCCGGGGTCAGCCCCCCGTACGCCCCGCCCCGCCGCGCCGCTCCCCCGCCCCGGGGGTCATCCCGCGTGCGCGCCGCGCGGCGGGCCCGCGGGTCTGGCGGCCGCGCGGGCGAGCCGGGTGCGCAGCCAGGGGGTCAGGGGGCGTTCCGCGAGCCGGTGGAGCAGCCAGGCGAGCAGCAGCATGGCGAGCACGGTCAGCGGGAGCGTGGCCGCCGCGGGCAGGCCGAGGGTGCGGTGCAGGCCCCCTATGACCACCCAGCCGAGGTGCTCGTGGACCAGGTAGAAGGGGTAGGTGAGGGCGCCGGCCGTGGTGAGCCACCCCCAGTGCGCCCAGCGCAGCCGGTCGAGGGCGACGGCCGCGACCGCGGCGAAGCCGAGCGCGACGATCGCGATGATGACGGTGGTGTGCCGGTAGCCGAAGTGGCTGGCGGGGTGCCAGAGGCCGGCGACGGCGTAGTGCTGGCCGAGCAGGAAGCCGGCGCCCGCGAGGCCCCAGCCGAGCGGGTCGCGGTGGTTCCTGTGCACCAGGTACAGGCCCATGCCGCCCACGAAGAACGGCGCGTACTCCGGCATCAGGACCTGTTCGAGCAGGGCGGAGTCGGCGGCGTCCGCGAGGACGGCGCCCAGGGTCCACAGCGCGCCGAACAGCACGACGCGGCGCCGGGTCACGCCGGGCAGCACCACGCACACCGCGAACAGGGCGTAGAACCGTATCTCCGCCCACAGCGTCCAGTCGACGCCGATGACCCGCTGCCCGCCCGCGGGCATCTGGAGCAGGGTCAGGTTGAGCAGCGCGTCGCTCGCCGAGACCGTCTTGTACACGACGCCGGGCAGCGCGAAGACGACGGTGATCAGGACGACGGCACACCAGTAGGCGGGCATCAGCCGGGCGGCCCTGGAGGCGAAGAACACCGCGAGCGAGCGGCCCCAGCCGCTCATGCAGATCACGAACCCGCTGATCACGAAGAAGATCTGCACCCCGAGCGGCCCGTAGGCGAACCACTGGTGCAGCGAGGGGAACTGGGTCGCGGGCGAGCTGCCCCACGCGGTGCTCACATCGCCGTCGCGGCCCCCGTAGTGGTAGAGCGCCACCATCAGCGCGGCGACCAGCCGCAGCCCGTCGAGGGCGCGCAGCCTGCCCCCGCGCGCCGGGCGCGGCGCGCCGCCCGCGGGTGCCGCGGCGGGCGCGGCCCCGTCGCGCGCCGCCACCGCCGCCGGGGCCGCCGCGCCCGGCCTGGTTCTCGGCTCCACGCCCACCGCGGTGCCGCCCACCGGCCCCGCGCCGTTGTCCGTCCGCACTTCCGGAGCAGTCGCCACCGGATTCCCCCCTCGTCTCGGGTCCCGCGGCGGGCCGCGCGGCCCCCGGCCCTGGGCCGGTGCGGGCCCGGCGCCGCCGCTCTCCCGGCCACCGTAGGGCGGCGTGCCACCGGGGTCGGACGGGGAAGTCCGAGTTGCGCAGTGCCGTCACGACACGTTCATCCGCCCGTTCACCGCCGCTGGGGTGCCGTCCGCGTGGGAGCGGCGCGGGGCGCGCACCGGGGCGCACGCCCGGCCGGGCACGGGCGCCCCCACGGGGCCCCGGCGTGCCCCCGTGCGCCGTTGCCCGGCCGCGGCCGCGACCCGAACCATGGACCCGGCGATCTTCGCCGGGCCCGGCGGGGCGAGGGAGGGAGTCCGCGGTGGACACTGCGGCTGAGCGGTACGGCGACCGGCTGTTCTCACACACCCACGACGACGAGGCCGAGCGCCTCGGGGCGCTCGCGCGGGCGCTCGACCCGGTGACCTTCCGGCGCCTTGAGCGCTTCGGACTGCCGGAGGACGCGCGCTGCCTCGACATCGGCTCGGGCGCGGGCACGGTCGCCGCGTGGCTCGCGCTGCGGTGCCCGAAGGGCGAGGTCGTCGCCACGGACGTGGACACCCGGCACTTCCCGCCGCAGGAGCGGCGGCGCGGCTGGCGCGCCGTCGAGCACGACGTGACCGCCGACTCCTTCCCCGAGGGGTCCTTCGACCTGGTCCACGCGCGCTGGGTCTTCTCGCACCACCGCGACCGGGACGCCGTCCTCGCCCGGGTGGTGCGCTGGCTGGCCCCCGGCGGCCTGCTGTTCATCGAGGACATGGCGGGCTTCCCGCTGGAGTCCTCGCCCCACCCGCTCTACCGCAGGGTGGGGCTCGGCATGTGCGAGACGGTGGAGCGGCGGCTCGGCACGGACTGCGCGTGGGCGCGCACGTTCCCCGCGCCGCTGCGCGGCCTGGGGCTCGTCCAGGTGGGCGCGGAGGCCACGCTGCCCACCGTCGGACCAGGGCCCATGGGCAGGTTCTGGCGGCTGACGGCCGAGCAGATGGCGCAGGACCTGCACGCCGTGCACGGGCTGACCCACGGCGAACTCGCCGCGTTCTCCGCGCTGGTGGAGAGCCCCGACTTCAGCGACCTGTGCCTGGCGGACGTCGCCGCCTGGGGGCGCCGCCCCCTGCACTGACCGGCGGGCGCCGTACGCCTGCGGGCGCCCCGTACGCCGGCGGGCGCCCGCTCGCCCGCCACGGACCGTGCGTCTCAGCCGCGGTTCTCGCCCGCCGCCATCCGCTTGAGCGACCTGACGCGCCGTACCACGCCCCGTACGCGCGCGTTGCGCGGGATGAAGGCCATGCGGGCGGGCAGGCCGCCCGGCAGGTCGAGCACGGTGAGCCTGCGGCGCTTGAAGTACCGCATCGTACGCGCGTCCTGATGGGCCGTCAGGTAGCGCGCGGCGCGCTCCCGCAGGTCCGGGTTGACCTTCGGCTGCATCGCGAAGCCGACCGCGGCGAGCAGTTCCGTCAGCTCCGCCGTGCGGCCGCCGATGCGCTGCGCCTCGACCGCCGCGCGGTCCGTGACGTCGGGCAGCAGCTCGTGGCAGATCGTCACGGGCACGCGGTTGCTGTTCTCGTACGGGGTGAGCCGTTCGAGCAGCAGCTCCGTGCCGACGCGCGCGACGCGCAGCCCGTAGAAGGACGCGGCGGTGAACAGCGCGGTGGAGAAGCAGCCGACGACGAGCCCCGGCCGCAGCCGCTGGTAGAGCACCTCGGCGACGACCGGCGCCTCGACGGTCGTCAGCTCCACGCCCAGCCGCGCCGCCTCCTCTTCGAGGCGCTGGGAAAAACGGGCGGGCGCGGTGGGGTGCGGCTTGAAGACGACGCGGCGGTGGCCGAGCGCGTGCGCGCCCCGCACCATCTTCACGTGCAGGTCCTCCTCCTCGTCCGCCGTGAGGATGGAGAGCGCCGAGAGGTACTGGCCGAGGAGGAGCGCGGGCCGCCGGGCCGCGGCCACCCCGGCGTCCGCGGTGCCGTCGGCCGGGGCGGCCGCGGGGATGCCGGGCAGCTCCGGCGCCTCGGCGCCGATCTCGGCGAGGACCTTCAGGAACACCTCGGTGGGCACGACGACCGGCTCGGAGCCGAACTCCCGCAGCAGCATGGGCCGCAGGCCCGGTACGAGGTCGAGGTGGAGCACCCGGCCGATGCGGGTGCCGATCAGCGGGGTGATCCTGTTGCGGGTGGGGCCGTAGCTCATCAGGCCGTCCGCGTAGAGGTCGATCGGCGCGCCGGTGAAGATGTCGGTGACCGCGAGCGCGGGCACCACCTGGATGGACTCGGCGACGAGGTGCACCGGGTCGTCGCCGAGCTGCCACAGCAGCCGCAGGTGGCGCTCCCACAGGGGCACGTCGTCGGGGCGCGGCGTCCAGGAGCCCGGGTGGAAGGGGTGGATGGCCTCGTTCCAGGAGCGCACCTCGTCGAACCGGTCGCGCAGCCGCTCGAAGCCGGACATCTCGTCGAGGCCCGGCGTGGTCTCGGGGTTGGCCGCGTTGTTCGACACCAGCAGGATGGTGCGGGATGCGGGCTCGAAGCACCCGGCGTCCAGCGCGGCGGCCAGGGTCGCCGCGCCGTAGAGCGTGGACGCGAGGAGGATTCGGGTGGTCATGCGGCAGCCTCCGCGGGGGCCGTGCGGCGCCGCAGCTTGGCGAGTTGGCCGGCGCGCCGGTGGTCGAGAGAGGACAGGGTGTCGTCGAGCACGTCCTGCGGCATCCTGCGCAGGGCCGCCGCGCTCATCGCCTTGAGCTGCCGTGCGACGCCGGGTTCGAACCGCTCGATCTGGCCCAGGTGGTGGGTGATGATCGCGCAGTAGGTCCGTACGGCCTTCGGCATCAGCCGGTCGGCCTCCGGGTCCTGCGCGGTCTCCCGCAGCAGCTGGTCGAAGGCGGCGACGAAGTCGAGCTGGCGGGTGTCGCCGATCTGCGTCAGCGAGGACTGGACGCCGCGCCGGTAGTAGTAGCCCAGGTGGTTGACCGCGGCGCAGGACTCGGCCTCCCGGTGCAGCTTCCAGATCCACGGCCGGTCCTCGGCGGTGTGCAGGCCCTCGGGGAAGGCCATCAGCCCCGCGTCGTACAGGCGGCGGTGGAAGAGGCCGGCCCACGAGTAGGGGTAGTCGACCGAGGTGGAGCGGGTGTCGGGCAGGATCAGGTCGCGGGGCTTGAGCACGGTGCCGCGCGGGCCGATCGGGGCGCGGTAGACGGTGCGGGCGCGTGCCGTGCAGCGGACCTGGTCGGTGCGGATGAAGTCGACGCCGAGCCGCTCGATCTCCGTCACCAGCGCGGGCAGGTAGTCGCGCGCCAGCCAGTCGTCGCCGTCGAGGAACGTCAGATACTCCCCCGTCGCCGCTCTGAGGCCGGTGTTGCGTGCCGTGCCGATGCTGCTGTTCCGCTCGTGTCTGATCTGGCGGACCTCGCAGCGCAGTTGGGGCGCGAAGGCTTCGACCACGTCCGGCGTGCCGTCCGTTGAGCAGTCGTCCACGAAGACGACCTCGTCGTCGGCGCCGAGATTCGCCCGCAGACTGCGCAGGGCTTCGGTGATGAAGGGCCGCACGTTGTAGTACGGCACGATGACGGAGAGCTTGACCACACCGGTGACGCTAGGCGCTGGTCCGGGTCCGTTCCCTACGAGGCGGAGTACGACGGGTGAACGGCGCATGACGGAACTCTTAACCACCTCCTGAAGTGCGCACTTTCCCCATTCGTAGGCGGGCTGTTAACCCTTTGTTGCCATGGAGTTGGGCCGTTGACCGAAGTGGCTTCCTAACGTCCGGGACGTGCCATCACGTACCAGTCACGCGGTCCGGGTCGCCGTGCTCGCCGACTCCGACACCCGGTGGAAGTGGGGCGCGCTGACCGCGCGCCGCATCGCTCCCGCCGGCCGCGAGGTCGAGCTCAGCGGCTTCCTGCTGCGCGGCCGCGCCACGCCCACCGCCCGCCAGCTCGCGGAGGTGGGGGCCGAGGCCGCCGAGGTCCGCGAGATCACGGGCACCGCCTTCCTCGCCGCGCTCGCGGCCGACCCCGAGGCGTACGACCTGGTCGTGCTCGCCCTCGTCGGCGGCGGTGTGCAGGCGATGCTGCACGGCATCGCCGCGCTCGGCCTCGCGCACCGGCCCGTCGTCGTCACCGGCTATGTCGGCGTGGTCTACGAGAAGCTCGCCGACGGGCTGCTGCTGCGGCACGGCGCCGATGTCGTCCTCGCCAACTCCCGCCACGACGCACACCGTTTCCGCGGTGTGTACGAGGGCGTGGGGGCGGACGCCGCGTGCGTCACCGAGGCGGCGCTGCCGTTCCTCGGCGGTGCGCGCTACGCGCCGCAGGAGGGCCGCGACACGGTGGTCTTCGCGGCACAGCCCTCCGTGCCGGTGACCCGCGCCGACCGCGCGTACGTGCTGCGGCGGCTGATCGAGCACGCCAGGCTGCACCCGCGCCGGGAGGTGCTGCTGAAGCTGCGCAGCCGCGTCGGCGAGCAGACGACGCACGTCGAGGAGTTCCCCTACCAGCGGCTCGCTGAGCGCACGCCCGGCGGTCTGCCGTCCAACCTCCGCCTGGTGCACGGGAACATGGGCGAGGTCCTGGACCGGGCGGACCTGCTGGTCACGGTCTCCTCGACCGCCGCGCTCGAAGCGCTGCACCGGCGCATCCCGACGGCGATCCTCACCGACCTCGGCATCCGCGAGCCCCTCGGCAACCACCACTTCATCGGCTCCGGCTGCCTCGCCTCCTTCGACCAGCTCGACGGCGGCCTCAAGCCGCGCGCCGACGCCGTGTGGGCCGACCGGCAGGGCGTCGCCGCCGGGGGCGCCTCCTCCGGCGAAGGCTCGTACGCCGCCGCCTTCGACCAGGCGCGCGACCGTGTCGCGAAGCTGCTCGACGGACCAGGACTCCCGCCCATCTCCCCCTACTACACCCGCACCACGGCCCCCGGCTACCTGCCGCAGCTGCTCGCGAGGCACCGCCTCGACCCGGACGGCAGGCCGCTGCCCGCCGGCGCCACCGCACGCGACGCGTCCGGCATGCGCCGGGCCGTGCGGCAGGCCGTGCGCGGCGCGGCACGCGGCGCGTACCGCCACGGCGTGCAGCGCGTCGCGCCCGTCATCCGCCGGATGGGCGAGCTGTGAACCGGCCCGTGCACCAAGGAGCACCCATGAACGTCCTCGCCGTGATCCCCGCCCGCGGCGGGTCCAAGGGCGTGCCGGCGAAGAACCTCGCCCAGGTCGGCGGCGTGCCGCTGGTGGTGCGCGCCGTACGGGCCTGCCGCGCCGCCCGCGAGGTCACCGACGTGGTCGTCTCCACGGACGACGCGGCCATCGCCGAGGCGGCGCGCGCCGCAGGCGCCGGGGTCGTGCTGCGGCCCGCGGCGATCGCCGGGGACACGGCGACCAGCGAGGCGGCCGTGCTGCACGCGATGGACGCCTTCGAGGCGGAGCGCGGCACGACCGTCGACGTGGTGCTGCTCGTCCAGTGCACCAGCCCGTTCATCACCGCGCAGGACATGGACGGCGTCGCGGGCGCGATCACGGCGGGCGGCGCCGACACCGCGCTGACCGTCGCGCCGTCGCACGGCTTCCTCTGGCGCGAGAGCGGGCCCGAGGGCGCCGAGGACGGCTTCGGCGTCAACCACGACAAGTCCAACAGGCCGCGCCGCCAGGACCGGCCCGCCGAGTACCTGGAGACGGGCGCCGCGTACGCGATGCGCGCCGACGGCTTCCGGGCCGCCGGGCACCGCTTCTTCGGCCGCACGAAGCTGGTCGCCACGGACGCGGCGCGCGTCCTGGAGATCGACGACCCGCACGACCTGGACCGGGCGCGGGCGCTCGCGCCGCTGCTCGACCCCGCGGTGCTGCCGGCGCACGGCGACGTCGACGCGGTCGTCCTCGACTTCGACGGCACGCAGACCGACGACCGCGTGTACATCGACTCCGAGGGCCGCGAGATGGTCTCCGTGCACCGCGGCGACGGCCTCGGCGTCGCCGCGCTGCGCAAAGCCGGGCTCGCACTGCTGGTGCTCTCCACCGAGCAGAACCCGGTCGTCGCGGCCCGCGCGAAAAAGCTCAAGGTGCCGGTGCTGCACGGCATCGAGCGCAAGGACCTCGCACTGAAGCAGTGGTGCGACGAGCACGGGGTCACGCCTGAGCGCGTGCTCTACGTCGGCAACGACGTGAACGACCTCCCGTGCTTCGGCCTCGTCGGCTGGCCCGTGGCCGTCGCGAGCGCCCACGACGCCGTACGCGCTGCCGCGCGCGCCGTCACGACCACGCCGGGCGGCGAAGGAGCGATCCGCGAGATCGCCGGCTGGCTGCTGGGACCGGGGCTGCACGTCCCCACCCCCCACCTCACCCCGATCGATCCGAGCACCCCGATCACCCCGAGCACCCCGATCAACACCGACAGTTAAGGACAGTCCCATGAGCACCGACGCCTCTTCCCGCCTGCGCACGCTGGGTTCGCGCACGGCAGGACCCGGTCGTCCCGTCTATGTCACGGGTGAGATCGGCATCAACCACAACGGTGAGCTCGACAACGCGATCGCGCTGATCGACGTCGCCGCCGAGGCCGGCTGCGACGCGGTCAAGTTCCAGAAGCGCACCCCGGAGATCTGCACCCCGCGCGACCAGTGGGACATCGAGCGCGACACCCCCTGGGGCCGGATGAAGTACATCGACTACCGCCACCGCGTGGAGTTCGGCGAGGACGAGTACCGCGCCATCGACGAGCACTGCAAGGAGAAGGGCATCGCCTGGTTCGCGTCCCCGTGGGACACCGAGGCGGTCGCGTTCCTCGAGAAGTTCGACTCGATCCCCGCGCACAAGGTCGCGTCCGCCTCGCTCACCGACGACGAGCTGCTGCGCACGCTGCGCGCCACCGGCCGTACGGTCATCCTGTCGACGGGCATGTCGACGCCGAAGCAGATCCGCCACGCCGTGGAGGTGCTCGGCAGCGAGAACATCCTGCTGTGCCACGCCACGTCGACGTACCCGGCGAAGGCGGAGGAGCTGAACCTGCGGGTCATCAACACCCTCCAGGGCGAGTACCCGAACGTGCCGATCGGCTACAGCGGCCACGAGACGGGCCTCCAGACGACGCTGGCCGCCGTCGCGCTCGGTGCCGTGTTCGTGGAGCGTCACATCACTCTCGACCGCGCGATGTGGGGCTCCGACCAGGCGGCGTCCGTCGAGCCGCAGGGCCTCCAGCGCCTGGTGCGCGACATCCGCACCATCGAGGCGTCCCTCGGTGACGGCGTGAAGAAGGTCTACGAGTCCGAGCTCGGCCCGATGAAGAAGCTCCGCCGCGTGCCGGGCGTCGTCGCCGAGGCCGAAGCGACGCGGGCCTGACGGCGCGGGCCGTGCCGAGTACGAGCGGGGAACGAGCCCCGCGCCGCCGCGACCTCCGCGACCAGCGGGCCATCGCGTTCGTGGAGAGCCCGGTCCAGCTGCTGAACGTACTGGAGTGGGCGGGCACGGGGGCGAGGGCCGACGACCTGACCGTCGTGGTCCTCTCCCCCACCGACCCGATGTCGCGTGGCCAGCTGCGCCGGATGGCGGAGCTCGCCCGCGACCAGGGCTGCACGGTGCGCTGGCAGGAGGCGCGGGGCGGCGCGGGGGCCCCGCTCAGGACGGTGCGCCAGCTGGCGCCGCTGCTGCACAGGGCGGGCCGGATCGTGATCGGCGACCCGTTCTCCCGCTATGTGCAGCTGCTGCTGACGATGGCGGGCGGCAAGCGGCTGACCGTCGTGGACGACGGCACGGCGACGATGGAGTTCATCGGCCAGCTCGCGCGCGGCGAGCGCCTGGTGCGGTGGCACCGGCGCGGCGGCGCGCGCGGGCCGCGTGAACTCGTCCTCGCCCCCGTCACCGCGGCGGCCCGCCGCCGCCTCACCCCCACGGCCGCAAGGTCGGTGGAGGTGTTCACGTCCATGCCGGTGCGGGAGGCGCCCGCCGGCATAGACGTGACGGAGAACAGCTTCGCGTGGACCCGGGCCACCTTCGGGCCGCCGAAGCTCCTCGACGGCGCCGACCTGGTCGGCACGTCACTGGTGGAGACGGGCGTCGTGGACGAGGCCCGCTACACCGAGGCCGTGCAGGCGCTGGCGCGCGAGCACCGCGCCATCCGCTACTTCGCGCACCGCCGCGAGCACGTCGACAAGCTGCACGCGCTGCACGCGGCGACCGGCCTCGAGATCGTCCGCCCCGACCTGCCCCTGGAACTCATCGCCCGCAGGGGCCCCACGAGCCGCACGATCCTCAGCTTCCCCTCGACGGTCGTCCACACCCTGCCCCTGGCCCTCGCCGGCACCGGCGTCAAGGTCGCGGTCTGCGACATCGCCCCCGAGTGGCTCAGGGCCGGCGCGTCCCCCCGCGCCCAGGGCTTCCTCACCGGCGTCACCGACGCGGCCAAGGACGTCCACCGCCTGGCCAGCCCGGCCTGACGGCCCCGCCCGGCCCCGAAGGGCCCCGCGAGGCACGTCAGTGCGTGGCGTGGTCGAGGGTGGTGAGGATCGCGGGCCGGGGGAAGGCGACGACCGGGACTTCGGGGATGCCGAGGGCCTCGGCGAGCTGGGTCAGGGCCTGGTTGTCGGCGATGCCGAGTGCGAGCTTGGCGAGGGTGTTGGCGGTGGCCGGGGCGACGACGTAGCAGTCCGCGTCCGGGTGCGGGCGTGGCTCGCCCGGCAGCCGCGGCGTGTCGCGCACGGGCAGGCCGGTCAGCCGTTCGAGCAGGGCCGCCTCGCCGTTGGCGCGCAGCCGGCGTCCCGCGGTGGGCGTGAGGGTCACGGCGACCCGCCGGCCGCGGGCGAGGGCCGGCTCCACGAGCCCCGTCCGCAGCGCCTCGACCCCGTCGGCCCCCGTGCCCACGACCCCGAGGACCCCGCGCTGCCGCGCACTCACCGCGCCGGCGCTTCCCGGCTCAGAAGACGTCCGCGGGGACATACGTGCCCCAGACCTCGCGGAGGGCGTCGCAGACCTCGCCGACCGTGGCGCGGGCCGCGAGCGCCTTCTTCATCGGGTAGAGGACGTTGTCCTCGCCCTTGGCGGCCTGCTGGAGCTCGGCGAGCGCCGCCCCCACGGCGCCCTGGTCGCGCTCCGCGCGCAGCGCCGCGAGGCGGGCCGCCTGCCGGGCCTCGATCGCGGGGTCGACGCGCAGCGGCTCGTACGGCTCCTCCTCGTCGAGCTGGTAGCGGTTGACGCCGACGACGACGCGCTCGCCGCTGTCGGTCTCCTGCGCGATCGTGTAGGCGCTGCGCTCGATCTCGTTCTTCTGGAAGCCGCGTTCGATGGCGTCGACCGCGCCGCCGAGGTCCTCGACCCGCTCCATGAGCAGGGCCGCCGCAGCCTCCACCTCGTCGGTGAGCTTCTCCACGACGTAACTCCCCGCGAACGGGTCGACGGTGGCGGTCACGTCCGTCTCGTACGCCAGTACCTGCTGCGTGCGCAGCGCGAGGCGCGCGGACTTGTCCGTGGGCAGGGCGATCGCCTCGTCGAAGGAGTTGGTGTGCAGCGACTGGGTGCCGCCGAGCACCGCGGCGAGGCCCTGCACCGCGACCCGTACGAGGTTCACCTCGGGCTGCTGGGCGGTGAGTTGGACGCCCGCGGTCTGCGTATGGAAGCGCAGCATCAGCGACTTGGGGTTCTTCGCGCCGAACTCCTCACGCATCACGCGGGCCCAGATCCTGCGCGCGGCACGGAACTTGGCGACCTCTTCGAGGATCGTCGTGCGGGCCACGAAGAAGAACGAGAGGCGCGGCGCGAAGTCGTCCACGTCCATGCCGGCCGCGACGGCGGTGCGCACGTACTCGATGCCGTCGGCGAGCGTGAACGCGATCTCCTGCGCGGGCGAGGCGCCCGCCTCCGCCATGTGGTAGCCGGAGATGGAGATGGTGTTCCAGCGCGGGATCTCGGCCCTGCAGTACTTGAAGATGTCGGCGATCAGCCGCAGCGACGGCTTCGGCGGGAAGATGTACGTGCCGCGCGCGATGTACTCCTTCAGCACGTCGTTCTGGATCGTGCCGGTGAGCTGACCTGGCGCCACGCCCTGCTCCTCGGCGACCAGTTGGTACATGAGCAGCAGCAGCGCGGCGGGCGCGTTGATCGTCATCGACGTGGAGACCTTGTCCAGCGGGATCCCGCCGAACAGCACCCGCATGTCGTCGATCGAGTCGATCGCGACGCCGACCTTGCCGACCTCGCCCGCCGCGATCGCCGCGTCGCTGTCGTGGCCCATCTGTGTGGGCAGGTCGAAGGCGACGGACAGGCCCATCGTGCCGTTGGCGATGAGCTGCTTGTAGCGGGCGTTGGACTCGGTGGCCGTGCCGAACCCGGCGTACTGCCGCATCGTCCACGGCCTGCCGGTGTACATGCTCGGGTAGACACCGCGGGTGTACGGGTACGCGCCGGGCTCGCCCAGCTTCTCCGCCGGGTCCCAGCCGGCCAGGTCGCCCGGGCCGTAGACGGGCTGCACGGGGAATCCGCTCTCGGTCACTCGTCCGCTGCCGGGCTCGCGCGCCATGGTCCGTGCCTTCCTCGGAAACTCGCGTGGACCTCGGTGTCCACCTGTCGCCCACCTGGTATCGCCCACCTGGGTGCCGGACGACTGTAGTGGGGCGGCCGCGGCGGGTGGAGGGCCACACGCTGGGAGGTTGCTCACAGCGTCCACAGCGCCGTCGGCGCGCGTCTGCGGGAGCGGCTGCCCGGCGGGGCGGCCCGCCCTGCGGCGGCGGCTCGTCCGGCGGGGCCGGGTAAGGGGCGCGGACGGGACCGGGGGAACGTGCCCCGTCCGCGCCTGTGCGCTGAGCCGAAGGTACGGGGGGAACCCCGGCTCGTTGCGCGGCCGATGACCAGTCGGCTCACTTTCTACTGCGCCGTAGCACGGAAAAACGTCACACCCTGCGGGGCCGGGGGTGAAACCGCAGGTCGCGGGCGCCTCGGGTCGGCGGGGGCGCGCGTCCGGGGCCGTATCCGGGCCGCCGTCCCGGGCTGCGGCTCCGTCGCTGCCCCTGGCCGGCGCTCGGTCGCCGTTCCGGCTCGGTCGCCGTTCCTGGCCGCGGCTCAGTCGCCGTTCCTGGCCGCCGCGGGTACGGCGGAGGGCCGTGCGCCGCGTGGCGGCGCGGGCTTCGTTCCTGCGGGAGGTGTGGGGGCTGTGGGGGCTGCGGAGTTCGTGGGGCCCGCAGGAGCGCCCGGGCCGGCCGGGGCGCTCGGGCTCGACGAGGTGCCCGGGTCCGACGGGGGCGGTGGGGCCGCGGGCGCCGACGGCGGGGGGCCTGACGGGGCCGACGAGGCCGGCGGCTCGGGCGAGGGGGTCGCGCTGCCGGGGCCCGCGGAGGCGCTGGAGCCGCCGGGCGGCGGGGAGTCGGGGCTGCCGCTGCCGCCGGGGTCGTACACGCCGAAGCCGCCGCCGCGGCTCGGCGAAGGATCGCCCGCGCTCGCCGCCGAGCCGCCGCTGTCGCGGTTGCGGCCGTCGAGGAGGCGGTCGCAGAAGGACGCGGCGGCGCCCGCGCCCCGCGCGGCGCGGAACAGCTGCGCCTTGCTGCGGGCGTCGAGGGTGCCGTTCCTGAGGCGCTCGCAGGCGCCGAAGGCCGCCGCGTACCAGGCGGACGGGGTGCCGCCTGCCTGCGGGGTCGACCAGATCCCGGCCGCGGGCGCCCGGGAGGTCGGGGTGCCGATGACGGCGGCCTGGGCGCCGCCGAGCGCGAGCAGCTGTCTGCCCACGGTCTGCCAGGGGCCGAGCCCGGCGCTCTCCGCGCCCCCCGGCAGGGCGCCGGGCGAGAGGCCGGGGACGGGTTCGGCGCCGCCGCCCGCGTGCCCGGTGGCGGAGGGGAGCGGTTCACCGGTCACGGCGGCGGGCGAGCGCGGCAGTTGGTCGCTGCCTGCGGGTGCGGGCACCACGAGCACGCCGGAGCCCACGGCGAGGGCCGCGCTGCCGACGAAGCACCCGACGAGCAGCGCGGCGAACCCCACCCGCGGCCGCGCGCCACGGACCTGGGCGCCGTCGCGCGCCAGGTCCCGTGACCCGCCCGAGCCCGAGCCCGCGGGCGCGGACCGGCCGCCGCGGCCCCGCGGCCTGCCGCCCGGGCCGCACGCCGCCGGGGCGTGCCGCACGGTGCCCGTTCCCCTGCGGGGCCCTGCGCCCCGCGCACCGGGCATGTCGGTGTCGCGTGCGGCCACGCCGCCTGCGGCCGGGGCGCCCTCCGCGGCGGGCAGTCCCGTACGGCCTGGCGCCCGGGCGCCGCGGGCCGTGTCGCCGCCCCGCGCGCGGGAGCCGCGTACGCCGATGTCGCCGAAGGCAGGCCCCGCGCCCTCGGCTCCGGAGGACGTGAGGTCCCCCGGAACCGTGTCGTGCGGCGGGCGGCGCGTGGTGTTCCGGAACGCCGCGAGGGCGGCCGCCTCGCCGCGGGTCTCGCCGGGTGCGGCGGCGGCGCGGGCCGGGGCGCCTGAGCTGTTTGCTGGTGCGACGCGGGCGAGGGCACGCAGGGCCGAGACGGCGCGCGCCGCGGCGGCCGCGTGTGCGCCGGTGGTCCCGACGAGGTCACCGCGCAGGAGTCTCTCCGCCGTGTCCTGGTCGAGCCACGGGTCACGCTCGTCGCCCATCACATGTCCTTCTGCGTCCGCAGGCGCGAATGCGTCACACCCACGGGTTCCGACACCCCCGGCACCGGGGTGCGCTGCACCGGCACGCCGCCCAGCGGCCCGTAGCGGCCGGTCAGGCCGAGCGGGTCCTCCGGTTCCGCGGCCGTGCCGGGGCCGCGGCCCGCACGCCCCGCGGCCTCGAAGGACCCCGCGTCCATCAGCTCGGCGAGCCGTTTCAGGCCGCGGTGCGCGGCCGTGCGGACGGCACCCGGCCGCTTGCCGAGGGTCTCCGCCGCCGTCTTCGCGTCGAGCCCGACCACGACGCGCAGCACCACGGCCTCCGCCTGGTCCTGCGGCAGTTGGGCGATGAACGCGAGGGTGCGGCCGGTGGACAGGGCCTCCATGGCCTCGTCCGCGGTGTCCGAGTCGGCGGCCCACCCGGTCAGTTCGCTGTCGTCGCCGCCCACGGCGGGCCGCCTGCCGCGCATCCGGATGTGGTCGAGTGCGCGGTTGCGGGCTATCCGGGCGGCCCAGCCCCTGAAGCGGTCGGCGTCGCCCTCGAAGGAGCCGAGGTCACGGGCGATCTGGAGCCACCCCTCCGAGGTGACGTCCTCGGCGTCGAAGTCGCCGACGAGTGTCCTGACATAGCCGAGCAGCCGAGGGTGCACGGCCCGGTAGACGGTACGGAAGGCGTCCTCGTCCCCGTCACGAGCCGCGTGCACTGCGGCGGTCAACTCCGCGTCATCCCCCAGCACAACCCACAACCCGTCCTGATCCGCAGCTGGTCATTGCCGCGCCACCCCACGCGATTTGCACGCTACGGCCTTTTCGTGCCCCGCGTCCATGACTCGTACAAGCCGCAACAATTTACTGCGCCCAGGTGTGACAGAAACGGCACGGGCGGCGCTGTCTTGAATGACGGGGTCGCAACGCGGCACCGCACGGCGACGGCCGGGGTCTCTCCTGTGGGGGGTGGCGGCCCCGGCCGTCGCTTCGGTTTCAGGGATCTGGCCTGCGGCGATACACAGGCTCCGTGACCAGCGTGGCCAGCACGTGACCAACCGGCCGGCCGCCTGGCCCCATCCGGGTGGCTCGATATCCTCGATCAGGGTCGTCACACCGATCTCCTCGTACGGCGTGGCCTCGTGCCGGCGTGCCGCGGAGGGTGACGGCGGTGCCGTACCGCGAACCCGAGCCGGCCGGCAGGCCGGCAACGGCCAGGGCGACCGAGACCCCCTGTATGCAGATCCACGTCGTGGGTTTCACACGTCTGGTAGCCCTGTCGGTACAGTCAGTCGCCCCCGATGACTGACTGTGCGCCCGCCCAGGCTCAGCGATCCTCAGCAGGAGCGTTGGCCGGCCGGGTCAACTGCCGTAGAGAGCGGGCAGATCGACCAGAAGGAGGTCGTCACGACGATTGGCCAGGTCGACCAGGTCGGGGTAGAAGCCGTGCAGGGAGTACAGGGCCAGAGTGGTGGCCGCGGTGTCGTGCCCCTGCTCTGCGAGCAGGCCGCGGATGCGTTCCAGTCGTTCCAGGTCGCCGGTCCCGCGGCGAGCGGTGGTCGCCTTGGCTTCGCCCAGCAGCGCGATCCTCGCTCGGGGTGCCTGCGGGCGCTCGCCCGCTGCCAACGCGATCACATCGATCTCATGCCTGGTCCGGGCGGCCTGGTCGGCAACCTCGGTGGTGCCGACCGGCCCGGGAAGCCCACCGGGAAGCACGGTGTGCGCGTAGCGTCGAGTGAAATCTCGGGCCAAATCCTCGAAGTGCGGCCCGAGGATTTTGGAGTTGAAGGTCGGGGCGGCCTGCTGCCAGACCTGCTCGGCGAAGCCTTGTTCCACGGCGGCGGCCTGGGGAAGGGTGATGAGCTGGTTGAAGCGGATGACGGGGTCGGCAAGGGTGATCACGGGGTGTTTGGAGCGGAGGATGTCCTGTTCCCGGCGGATGTAGCCGGTGGACTCCAGCACGCCCAGGGGGTGAGCGACGGCATTGCGCGGCCGCTCCAGGGCGGCACCGATCTTGCTGGGCGTGGTGGCGCCGTTCGCGATCGCGGTGAGGATGTCGTAGTACAGGGTGTGCTGCGTGATCCTTGGGTCCTCGCGCAGCAGATACTCGGTCTCGGTACGCGAATACACCGCTCGACCCGGATCGAGGAGTGTTCGGGTGAGCCACATGCCGAAGCCGTCGTCCGGATGCGGACGGCCGGCCACCGGTCGGTAGCCGGGTGCCCCCCCGAGGACCGCGTGCACCTTCAGCGCGGTCAGCGGATCGGCGATCTGCCAGAAGTCCCGGCTGTCACGGTAGTCGAAGGGGCCCAGTCGCAGATCGATCACGGCGCGTCCCCGCAGCGGCTTGGTTCCCGAGAGCAGTTCGTGCATGACGCTCATCGCCGAGCCGCACAGGATCAGCCGCGGCCCCGGCCCGGCACCGCGCCGGGCGCCGCGCTGGCGTTCGTCGTAGAGCTGCTGAAGCAGTCCCGGGATCTCGGGCGAGTGCTGGAGGAGATAGGGCAACTCGTCGATCACCAGGAGCGGATGTTCCGAGCGTGACGTCACATCAAGTGCATTGGACAACACGTCACGCCAGTCGGTCAGGCGCAGACTGCCCGGCCTCAGAGCGGCATGCGCGGCAACCGCGTCACTGAATCGCTGGATCGCGGGCAGCCGCCCTTCTTCCCGGACCGCCGTGACGTAAAGACCGCCGACCTGCTCGGACAGAGCTTGCAGAAGGTACGACTTCCCGTGCCGCCGCCGCCCCGACACAATGCCGAGCCGCATCGCCGGGTCCGCATCATGGAGGAACTCCGCGAGCAGACCCCACTCCCGGTCCCGGTCGACCACATCGTCCGGCTTGGCCGGCAGCCCCTTCTCCACTCACCCTCCGCAGCTCAAGTACGACACTTCCCGTCTAAGTCTACTTCGACGAAAGGCGTCGTACTGGGAATCATCCTGGTGATCAGGCTGCGGACCCGAGAATGCCTGGTGCTGCAGGCAGAACCGTCGGACCAGGGGTGGCGGTCCCGGTCGTCGTCGTCCCTTGCCCGACCGGGTCCCTGCGGGAGCTCGTGGGTGCGTGGGCCGGTCCGGGCCCCGGTGGCGGCCCGCCCGGCCACGTCTCACGTGTCGGTGTTCATGGCGACGAAGGACGCCAGCAGGGGGATGTCGAGGCCCGCGCCGTTCATCTGGTCGGACGTGTCCGCGTAGGCGTTGAGGATGGCGATCGTCGTCGCGAGGGAGCCGTTGTCGCGGCGCCTGAGCATCGGTCGGAGCCACCGCTCGACCTGGGTGTCGAGCGCCCCCTCCTCGTCGGGCACGACCGCGTGGACGACGCCGAGCCGCTGCGCCTCGTCCGCGGGGACGACCCGCGAGGTCAGGACGAGTTCGGTGGCGGCGGAGTGGCCGATGACCGTGATGAGACGGCCGAGTATGCCGCCCCAGGCGGGCGGCACGCCGAGGCCGGCCTCAGGGAGCCGGAAGGTCGCCGTCCGTGTGGCGACGCGCAGATTGCACAGCAGCGGCACGACGAAGCCCGCGCCCACCGCCTTGCCGTGCACCTTGGCGATCTTCACCTTGTCGCTCTGCGCGAGGACGCTGCACATCCGCCGGGCCTTCCTGCCCAGCGTCCACATGTCGTCGCCGCCGCCGGACGCGTTCAGCCCCTCGAACTCCGACCGCTGGCCGCCGAGGCCGAAGTTCTCGCCCGCGCCCGACAGCACCATCGCCCTCACGCTGCGGTCGTCCTGCATCGACCCGAACACATCGGTGAGCTCCTCGATCATCGCGAGCGAGAAGGCGTTCCCGGTCTCCGGGCTGTCGAGTGTGACCTCAAGCACGTCCCCGTTGTGCGTGCGCTCGACTCCGACCAGCTCGTACGTGCTCACTCCGCTCCTCGTTTCCTGCTCGGCCTGACGGTCTCATGACGTGTGGGTGGCGGTCACCCGCAGGGAGGTCATGCGCCGCAGCACCACACGCGGGGCCCAGACGGCGGAGTGCTGGAACCCGGTGGCACGCACCCTGCCTGCCAGTGCGGAGAGTACGGCCCTCGCTTCGAGCCGGGCGAGGGAGGCCCCCAGACAGTGGTGGATCCCGCGGCCGAAGGAGAGCAGGTTCGTCTTGCGGGCCGGGTCGAACCTCTCGGGGTCCGGGTGCTCCGTCTCGTCGTGGTGCGCGGCCCCGATCATCAGCTGGACCATCTCGCCCTGTCTGACGGGCACTCCGCCCAACTCGACGTCGCCCGGCGCGATCCTGCTGATCATGTGGATGGGCGGATCGAAACGCAATGCCTCCTCCACCGTGCCCGGTATGGCATCCGGGTGTGCGCGCAGGAGCTCGAAGTGCTCCGGGTGCTCCAGGAGGAGCCGCATCACGCTGGAGAGGAGGTGCGTCGTCGTCTCCATGGAGGCCAGGAGGACGAAGAAGGCCAGCGCGTGCACGGTGGCGTTGCTCGCGTCCGGGTCGCCCCCGGTCCGGTCCCAGGTGGCCAGCCAGTGGGAGACCGGGTCGGCGCCGGGGTTCTCGCGCCGGTCGAGGACGAGGCGCCAGAAGTAGTCGCGCAGCTCACGGGTCGCGGTGTCGGCGTCGGCGAGCTGGCTCGGCGTCGGGAAGAGTTCCTGGGTGCTCGACTGGATGTGGGTGAGCTCGCGCAGCCGGCCGAAGTCCCCCGGATCGAGTTCGAGCCAGGCGCCGACCGTCCTGATGGGAAGCTCGTCGCTGACCATGGACACGTAGTCGGCCGTGCCCCGGTGCGCCGCGTCGAGGAACGCGTCGACCAGCTCCGTGGCGGTCCGCTCGATGGAGGCGGTCATGCCCTGGAGGGTGGAGCGGTTGAACATGGGCGCGACCGACCGCCTGACGGCGGTGTGCCGGGGCGGGTCAAGCATGGGCAGCATGCGCCCCATGTCGGTCGAGGAGTCGGATCTCCACCGCTGATTCGGCCGGCCCGCGCGCCAGTCGGCGGTGGGGACGCCCCAGGAGGAGTCGGCCAGGATCTGGGAGCACAGGCGAAAGGAGGTGACCAGCACGCCACCCCAGGGCGCGGGTATCGCGTCACCCCCTGTGCGGAGGTCCGCATAGAGGGGCAGCGGGTCTGCTTGTCCTTCGGCCTTCCTGAGACGGGAGAAGAGTCTGGTGACTGTGCGGCGTTCCAGCTGCGGTGTAGCCACGGAGCGGCGCCCCCTTCTTGACGGCCAACGCGCTCCGTGTCTACCCGCAACTCAGGGTGAAGCATTCACCTAAACTTGTCCGTCATGCGTGACATGGGTCACTTCCCTTGCAACCAGTCGGCCAGCGCGCCCCACAGGCCCTTGCGGCGCTGGGGCTGCGCGGGTGCCCGCGGGGGCTCGGCGGGGCGGCCGACGAGCGGAGTGCTCTGCGGGAGCGGGCTACTTGAGGGCGCCGCCGCGGCGGGCCTCGCGTCGACGGGCGGGACCGGGGTGAACCGGGTCGGCAGCTCGGCCAGGGCGCGCTGGAAGGCGCCGGGCCGCCAGTAGAGGCCCGAGGCGGGCACCGCGAGCTCGATGTCCGGCAGGCGCTTGAGGAGGCGCTCGATGCCCGCCTCGTAGATGACGTGCGCCCAGTCCTTGGCCGGGCAGGCGTGCGGTCCCGCCCCCCACGCCAGGTGGGCACGCTTGGCGGAGGACTGCGCCTCGGCCAGGGCGGGGTCCGCGTTGGCCGCGGCGAAGCTGATCATCACCGGCGCGTTCGCCTTGAGCCGCGAGCCCTCCACGTCCACGTCGGTGACGGGGTAGTGGATGGCGTAGTTCGCGATCGGCGGATCGTTCCACAGGACGGCGTTGACGGCCTCGTCCACCCGGACGGACCGGTCGTCGAGCAGCCGGCACAAGGCGCTCGACATGAGGTTCTGGATGGGCTCGGTGCCGCCGCCGACGAGGAGGACGAGCTGCTGCACCATCTCCGCGTCGGTGAGGCCGTTCGGGTGCCCGATCAGCCAGGAGACGAGGTCGTCACCGGGAGAGCGCCGCTTGAGGGCGACCAGGTCCATGAGCGCGCCCACCAGCATGTTGTTGGCGTTGTGCGCGTCCCGCCCGTCGAACAGGTCGGAGATCCCGGTGATCAGCCGGTCGCCGACCTCCTGAGGGCAGTCGAAGAGGTACGCGAAGACGAGGAGCGGCAGCTTCCGCGCGTATTCGGGTATCAGGTCGACCTTGCCGTCCTGGCAGAAGCGGTTGATCAGGTACTCGCCGATCTGGTCGACGCGCTTGCGCAGGGCGTACGTGTCGATCTGGTTCAGGCTGTCGGTGAGCGCCTGACGGAGCCTCACATGCTCCTGTCCGTCCGCGAACATGGCGTTCTGCCGCTTCAGGATCAGCTGGAGGACGGGAGAGTCGTGGGGGATGCCGCCGCTGTGGTACGCCTCCCAGCGGTCGGAGTCGCGGACGAACCTCCGGGGGTCCTGGAGCACGCTGCGCGCGGCCTTGTAGCCGGTGACGAGCGTGACCGGCACCCCGGGGGCCACCTCGACGGCGGCCGCGGCACCCATGGACCGCAGGTGGCTGTAGATCTGGTGCGGGTCGGCCGCGAACTCCGGCCCCCACAGCGGGACCGGGCCGGACGCCGCGTGCGCCGGGCACCCCGGCGGCGGGGTCTGGCCTTCTGCCTCAAAGCCCATCACTGACTCCTCACATCAAGGTCGAGCAGGTACTTCACGAGGTCGATCAGGGCGCCTGAGGCCGATCCCTCGTCGCGCGGGTCGCACGGCACGATGGGCGTGTCCGACGTCAGGTCGAGCGCCTGCCTGACCTCTTCCGGGTCGTAGCGCTGCCCGCCGTCGAAGTGGTTGACTCCCACGCCGTAGGGCAGCCCGGAGTCCTCGACGAGGTTGAGCACGGGGAACGACTCGCTGAGGCGGGTCGGGTCGACGAGCACCAGGGCGCCGAGGGCCCCCTGGCTGATGTCCCTGAACAGGCTCACGAACCGGTCCTGGCCCGGCGTACCGAACAGGTAGAGGACCAACTGGTCGCTGACCGTGATGCGCCCGAAGTCCATGGCCACCGTCGTGGTGACCTTTCCCGGGGTGCCCGCCAGGTTGTCCACGGACACGGACGCCTCGGTCATGACCTCTTCGGTCCGCAGCGGACGGATCTCCGACAAGGTGCCGACGAACGTCGTCTTGCCCACAGCGAAGTGCCCCACGACCAGGATCTTGACCGTCTGCTGAACCGAGTCGGGCAGATAACTGGGCTCAGCCACGCGCGAATTTTCTTTCAAGTCCATCGAGTACATCCTGGAGGAGTTGCCGATCCGGACGCTGCGCTTTCGCTATGGGAGCTCTGGTGAGCAGATGACCCGACTCGGCCAGGTCGGCCAGCAGCAACTTCACTACCGCCACCGGGAGTTGCGTGTGTGCGACGACCTCGGCCACGGACAGCAGGCCGCCGGAGCAGATGTCGAGCAGCCGGCTCTTCTCCCGGGCCAGGGGCAGCTTCCCCCTGGCACCCCGGGTCGTCATGACGAGCAGGGTCAGATCGAACTCGTTGTCCGACGGCAGCGGTCGCCCGCCGGTCAGGACGTAGGGCCGCACGAGGGGCGGCGTCAGGGCATCGGCCTCAGCGGGCTCCACCGAGGAGGTCTCCGTCTGGTCCGAACCCTCCGAGTCCACACCGTCGGAGGGGCTCATGACGGCAGACCCACGTCCTCGCGGGGGGCCGCGGACAGGTACGAGTTGATGCTCTGCACCAACTGCTGCACCTTGAACGTCAGCCTCTCCAGGTCGACGTCGCGGCCGGTCTGCACGCCGAGGTACGCGCCCTCGCCGGCCGCGACGAGCAGGACGTACCCGTCCGTCGTCTCGACGACCGTCTGAAGCCACGCCGCCGCCTCGTTGGCCGCCGTCCCCACGCTCCGGCTGAGGGCCTGGAGGCCCGTCGCGCCCGCGGCGAACCGGTCGGCGTCGTCGCGGTCGACGTTCTCCGTCTTGCCCATGAGCAGGCCGTCCGCGGAGAAGACGCAGGCGAAGTCCGTGTGCTGGACGTCCAGGAGGGGTTGCAGCACCCAGGATTCGATTCGCTTGTTCACCGGTCCTCCTGCCTTTCGCCAATGGGGGTGGCACGCCCTGCCGCTGTCCCGCGCTGCAGCCCGCCCAGGTTCCGCGCGGCGGCGGGGTTGGGGAGCACGGGCGTCTCCTGCGCCTCGGTGGCGGCAGCGGCCGCCGCCGGCTCTCTGCGCCGCCGGCGCGGCAGGTTGTTCTTGGTGAACCCGATGACGTTGTCCTCGGGGAGCTCCGCCGCGGGAGGGGTTTCCCGGTCGGGGGAGTCGTGGGATGAGGGCACCGTCGTCTCCTCCGGGAGTTCCGTGGCAGGCCGCTTGGGAACCTCGGTCAGGATGGTGCGCTGCAGCAGCAGCACCGCCTCGACACCGCCGTAGGGCGAGCTCTTGAGGGAGACGGAGAAGCCGCTCTGCCGTGAGGCGAGGGCACCGATCAGCCGGAAGCCGATCTGCGGCGGGTTGCCGAGGTCGGTGATGTCGTGGGAGCGCGACAGCAGACTCGTCGCGTTCTGCCGCTGCTCCTCCGTCATACCGAGGCCCTGGTCGTAGACGCTGACGCAGATGCCGTTGGGGACGTCCCGGATCTCGATCTCGACCGGGGTGGTCGGGGCCGAGTACTCGGCGGCGTTCTCGAGGAGTTCCGCGATCGCCAGCGCGACCGGCTCCACCGCGGGCGCGACGACGGCCACGTCCGTGCACGTCATGCGGATCTCGACCCGCTCGAAGTGCTTGATGCGGCCGGCGGCGCTCTGCGCGACGTCGTAGATGGAGGCCGGCTCGCTGCGGCCGCGCAGCGTGCCGCCGGAGAGGACTTCGAGGGCCTGGGCGAGGCGTCCGAAGCGGGCGTTCTCGTGGTCGACGTCGAGCCAGGCGCGCAGATGGTCGCCCTCATGACCGAATTTGGTCTGGTACGTCGCGATCGAATGGGCCTGCTCGTCGGAGGCGCCCTGCAGGGTGCGGACCAGCGAGACGACGGTGCGCCGCAGGGTGTCGGCCGCACGGTCACGTGCGTCCTGCGCGCCTTCCTCCATCCGCGCTTCGTGCTCTCTGACGAACTCTTCCTGGGTGCGTTCCAGCTGCTGGTGTCTGGCCGCCAGGGCCTCGTACTCGCCGGCGCGTGAGCGCAGTTCGTCCTGGGCCTGCCGCAGGCGGCGCTGCAGGTTGCGCGAACGCCACGCGAAGAAGATCACGACCAGGATCGCCACGACGACGACGGCCAGCAATGCCGGAAGGGGTATGTTTGCGCTCATAAGACTCTCTGGTCGGGCACCGATTGGGGCATCGCCGGAGGGGCCGGGCGACCGCCCTCTACAGCGGCGGGTCACCATCGATCGTTCTACGGCCCCCCAACCGACTCACAAGCGGTGGCGATCGTAGCAGCAAGCTCAGCAGCCACTGACGTGCCATCACGTATCTCCCACATGGCGGCCGATGGGTGTGGTAAAGCAACACGGCTTCTGCTCGCGGGCGTGGGGGACATGCGCCGTGGACACCCGTTCGACCCGCGGCCGGAGCTCTGCGGCCCCGGCCGCCCGGCCCCGGCCGACACGCGCCGCACCCGCCGCGGGCAGGCCCGTGGCGGGTGCGGTCCGATGCGGCCTCAGGACTCCGGCGGGGTGGTGGGGCGGGCGGGGGACGGGGAGCCGCCGGCCGTCGCGGACGCGCTGGGCGCGGGGGTCACGGCCGAGCCCGCCGAGCCGTCGACCCGGTCGGCGAGCGCCGTGAAGGCGCTCCAGCTCAGGGTCGGCCTGCCGGGCACCCACAGCCGCTGGGCCAGCGCGTTGAGCGGCATCCTGATGCCCGCCGCGACCTGCGCCGTCGTCTGCGCGTCCGGCACGTCGCCCCAGACCGCGAAGCGCGCGCCGCG
>NZ_JBEYWC010000038.1:0-71119 GCF_040704505.1 Streptomyces sp. NPDC047002 | reverse complement strand
GACCGCCTGCGACCCCAGACTCAACCGCAGCCAATCCCTCGACCTGGCCTTCCTCGTCGCCGAGATGTACCGCGACCAGTAACGCCACCACACGGACCGGCCGGAGTGCCGATGGGGCACGGATCACTGCTTGTGATCCGTGCCCCATCACTCGCTTTGGGGGTTCTCCCGGAATGCGGGCCCGGGTAAGGTTAGGTTAGCCTCACCGATACGTCGGGACGGCATCCTGAGACCGGCCCACGGGAGGTGACACCGCGTGTACGTATGCTCCTGCTTCGGCATCACGGAGTCGCAGGTCAAGGCGCACGCGGAGGCGGGTGCCTGCACGCCGCGCCAGATCGCCTCCCAGTGCAGGGCCGGCACGGACTGCGGCGGCTGCGTCCGGCGCATCCAGTCCATACTCGGCCGCGGGGCCTGCACGCGCCGCGAGCCCGACCGGGCGGCCGCCCCCGCCGAGCCCTTCGAGCCGGCTGAGCCCCTGGCGCCCGCCGAGCCCTTCGGCCCTGCCGCCGAACCCCTGGCGCCCGTGCCCGTGGCCGCCGAGGCCGGACCCGCATCCCTCCCGTACGCGGCCTGACGGCCGGCAGCCGGCCGCGCACCACCGGGCAGGGCGCGGGGGCGCGCCTCCGCGGACGGCGCTACTTGCTGTCGCCCTCGCCCTCGGGCTGCTGGATCTGCTGGGCGATGTAGAGCGCCTCGCCGAGCTTCTCGATCAGGCCGAGCTGCGTGTCGAGGTAGTCGATGTGGTGCTCCTCGTCCTCAAGGATGGCCTCGAAGATGCGCTTGGACGTGTGGTCGTTCTTCGCGCGCATCACGTCGATGCCGCGCTTGAGGCGGTCGATGGCCTCCACCTCGACCTGCCGGTCCGCCTCGAACATCTCCGTGGCGGTCTGGCCGACCCGGACGTGGAAGAGGCGCTGGTAGTTCGGCAGGCCGTCGAGCAGCAGGATCCTGTCCGTCAGGATCTCCGCGTGGCGCATCTCGTCGAAGGACTCCGCGCGGGTGTTCTTGGCGAGCTTCGTCCAGCCGAAGTTCTCCTGCATCTTCGCGTGCAGGAAGTACTGGTTGATCGCGGTGAGCTCCGCGGTCAGCTGCTCGTTCAAGAACTCAAGGACCTCGGGGTCGCCCTGCATGGCAGCGGCTCCTTCCAGCGGTGAGACAAGGTGAGACAAAGGGACACGCGAGACGTGACGCGTGTCAGGCATGTGCCCGGTGGGACTGGCGGCAGTCTCGCATCGCCGCGCGGGGCCGTCCAGTAAGGGCGTCCTTGCCATGAGCTGGGGCGATATGCCGTGAGCCCCGGTCCTCACCACCCCTCCCGGTCTGTCACCATGTAAAGCATGGGTGAGGAGCAGAGCCGGGGCCGGCCGGCACCGGAAGGGGCCTTTCTCCCCCCTGGGCAGCGCCTCCAGCGGGGTTGGCCCGTCACCCACTACGGCCCCGTGCCGAAGTTCAGGCCCGAGCGGTGGGAGTTCCGCGTCTTCGGCGCCACCGCGGACGGCGAGAAGCGCTGCTGGGACCACGAGCAGTTCACCGCGCTGCCGTTCTCCACGGTCGTGGCCGACCTGCACTGCGTGACGAAGTTCAGCATGCTCGGCGCCGAGTGGGGCGGTGTGCACGCCAAGACCGTCCTCGACCTCGCCCCGCCCGACCCCCATGTCACCCATGTGATGGTCTGGGCCGAGTACGGCTACAGCGCCAACCTCCGGCTCGCGGACTTCACCGCGGAGGGCACGATCTTCGCCACGCACCGCGAGGGCGAGCTGCTCACCGCGGAGCACGGCTTCCCGCTGCGCCTCGTCGTGCCGCACCTCTACGCCTGGAAGGGGCCCAAATGGGTCAGGGGCGTGGAGTACATGCGGGCCGACCGCAGGGGCTTCTGGGAGGAGCGCGGCTACCACAACGTGGGCGACCCGTGGGCCGAGCAGCGCTTCACCTACCAGGAGGAGCCGGGCGAGGGCCCGGAGCTGTAACGGTTCTTCCGCTGCGGCCGCCGCGCGGCCCTGGGCCTGCACTCCCGCGCCCGCCCGCGGCTCAGCCGTCGCGCAGCTTCTTCAGCCGCGCCACGTCGTCCGCGTGCCCGGACCTGCCGCCGGGCGTCTCGATCACCAGCGGCACACCGGCCGTCGCCGGGTGGCGGAACAGCTTCCCGAACGGCTCCTCGCCGATGTGGCCCGCGCCGATGTTCTCGTGGCGGTCCTTGTGCGCCCCGGACACGTCCTTCGAGTCGTTCGCGTGGATCAGGCCGAGCCTGCCGGGCCCCACGGTCTCCACCAGCGCGTCCAGCGTCCGCGCCATGCCCCCGGGGCCCGCCAGGTCGTGCCCGGCTGCGAAGACATGGCAGGTGTCGAGGCAGACGCCGAGCTTCGGGTGCGCGTCCAGCGCCTGCGTGTACGGGCCGAGGTCCGCGATCAGCGAGCAGAGGGAGGCCCCCTGGCCCGCGGTCGGTTCGAGCAGCACGGGCGGGTCGTCGTCGTGCGTCAGCTCGTCGAGCAGCGGCAGCAACAGCTCCCGCACCTGCGCGAGCGCCGTCGCCCGGTCCCGGCCCCCGGTCGCAGAGCCCGTGTGCACGACCACGCCGCGCGCGCCGATCGCCCGGCCCCGCCGCAGGCTGTGCCGCATCGACTGGACGGAGCGCGCGGCCGTCTCGGCCGAGTGCGAGCCGAAGTTGATCAGGTAGGGCGCGTGGACGTACGCGGGGATGCCGGCCGCCGCGCACCCGGCGCGGAACAGCTCGTCCTGGGCCCGGCTGCCCGGCGGCGTCGCCCAGCCGCGCGGGTTGGCGACGAACACCTGCACGGCCTCGGCGCCGAGGTCGCGCGCGTAGCCGAGGCCGGTGGCGGCGAGGCCGCCCGCGACCGGCACATGGGCGCCGACCGGCCGGCGCGCGGCGCCGTCCTGACGGCCCCCGCGGGGCCCGGGGGAGTGGGGAGCGGTCACAGCCCTTCCGTCCTGATGGTGATCGTGCTGCCTTCCGGCGCCTTGTCGCCGCCCGCCACCGACTGGTCGGTGATGGTGTCGTCGATGAACGGGAAGCTGCGGTCCACCGTCACCTCGAAGCCCTTGTCCTTGAGCGCCTTGCGCGCCGCGTCGGCCGACGTGCCGGTCACGTCGGGGACCGTGACCATCTTCGGGCCCTTCGACACGGTCAGCGTCACGGTGTCGCCCTCGGCCAGCCTCCCGCCCTCGCCGGGCGACTGCCGGGCCACGGTGCCCGCGTCCTCGTCGGACTGCACGCGCTGCGGCGCGACCTTCGCCTTCAGGCCCGCGTCCGCGAGGTCGGACGCCGCCTCGTCCACGTCCTCGCCCGTCACGTCCGGCACGTCGACCGCAGGGCCCCTGCTGACCTTCAGTGCCACGGCCTTGTCGGGGCGCACCCGCGCGCCCGCGCCCGGGTCCGACGAGATCACCGCACCCCGGTCCGCCGCGTCGTCGAAGGACTGGGTGACGAGCCCCGGCGCGAGGCCCGCCTTCGTCAGCGCGGCCCTCGCGTCGGCGAGCGGCAGCCCCGCGAGGTCGGGCACCCGCACGATCCGCGGGCCGCGCGAGATGGTCAGCGTCACCGGGCCGCCGCCCCTGACCCGGCTCTCCGGCGCAGGGTCGCTGCCCATCACCGTGCCCGCGGCGAAGGCGTCGCTGAAGCCCCGCGCGACGCGCACGTCGAGCCCCGCGTCCGACAGCCGCTTCTCGGCCGCCTGCTCGCTCTGCCCGAGCAGCGGCGGCACCCGGGTGAACTGGCCCGAGTCGATGTACCAGACGCCCACCCCGACCACCACGGCGAGCAGCGCGGCGAGCGCGGCGACTCTCCTGCGCCGCCGCCGCGGTGCCCGGCCGCCGGGGCGGCCCGCGCCGCCCCCGGGACCCGCGGGCGGCAGGTCGAGCCGGCTCGTCCTGCCGACACCCCCGGCGGGCCCGCCGGGCAGCGCGGCGCCCGGCAGGACACTCGTACGGTTCTCGGACCCGGCGGTCCCGCTCGCGGGGCGCGCCGCAGGCGGCTCCGCGTCCAGCTGCGCCTCCGTCAGCGCGGCGCGCGCCCCGCGGGCGAGGGCGAGCAGCGCCACGGCGTCGGCGGGCCGCCGCGCCGGGTCGCGCACAGCCGCCCGCGCCACCAGCGCGTCCAGCGCGGGGGCGAGGCCGGGCACGGCCGCGGACGGCGCCGGCACGTCCTCGTTGAGGTGCTGGTAGACGACCTGCGCCGGGGTCTCGCCGCCGTGCGGCTTGCGGCCCGTCAGCATCTCGTACAGCACCACGCCGCACGCGTACACGTCGACGCCCGGCCCCGCGCCGGCCGGCAGGCCCTCAAGCTGCTCGGGGGCGAGGTACGACACCGTGCCGAGCACGGACCCCGTGGTGCCGGTGGCGTCGCCCACGGACCGTACGAGCCCGAAGTCGGCGACCTTGACCCGGCCGTCGTCCCCTATCAGGACGTTCTCCGGCTTCATGTCGCGGTGCACGAAACCTGCGCGGTGCGCGGCGCCGAGCGCGGCGAGCACCGGCTCCAGGATGTCGAAAGCCGCGCGCGGCTTGAGCGCCCCGCGCTCGCGCAGCACGTCGCGCAGGGTGCAGCCCTCGACGTACTCCATGGCCAGGTACACGTACGCGCCCTGGGCGCCCTGGTCGAAGACGGCGACCACATTGGGGTGCGCGAGCCGCGCCACCGACCTGGCCTCCCGGATGAACCGCTCCACGAACGCGGCGTCGACGGCGAGCGAGGGATGCATCACCTTCAGCGCGACCACCCGGTCGAGCCGGGTGTCCACGGCGCGGTACACCGTGGCCATCCCGCCGACCGCGATGCGCGCGTCGACGCGGTACCTGCCGTCGACCACCTGCCCGACGATCGGGTCATTGAGGGTCGTGTCCACGCGCCGAGTCTACGGTCAGCCCGGGTAGGGGGCGCCCACGGTCCGCGGCCCTTGCAGCAGAGCTGTGACGCCCCGAGCAGCGGCGGAGCACGCGGCCGTGCGCCCGCCCGGCCCGTGGCGCGGGCCCCGGCAGGGCCCGCGCCACGGCTCAGAACGCCGGGCGCTCCGGGTCCAGGTCGGCACGCCCGTCCACGGGCGACGACGCCTCCGCGTGGTGGCGCGGCGGGATGCGTCCTGCGAGGCGCGCGAGGCGGCCGGCCTCGACGCCGTGGCGCATCGCCTCGGCCATCAGCACCGGGGCCTGTGCCCGCGTCACCGCCGACGCCAGCATCACCGCGTCGCACCCCAGCTCCATCGCGAGGACCGCGTCCGACGCGGTGCCCGCGCCCGCGTCCAGGATGACCGGCACGCCCGCCTGCTCCACGATCAGCCGGAAGTTGTGCGGATTGCGGATGCCGAGACCCGAACCGATGGGGGAGCCGAGCGGCATCACGGCCGCACAGCCGACCTCTTCGAGCCGCCGCGCGAGCACCGGGTCGTCATTGGTGAAAGGCAGCACCGTGAAGCCGTCGTCCACCAGCGTCTCCGCCGCGTCGAGCACCTCCACGGGATCGGGCAGCAGCGTCCGCTCGTCCGCCACCACCTCCAGCTTCACCCAGTCGGTGCCGAGCGCCTCGCGCGCGAGCCGGGCCGTCAGCACCGCCTCACCCGCCGTGAAGCAGCCCGCCGTGTTGGGCAGCGCCCTGATGCCGAGCCGGTCGAGCACCGACAGCACGGAGCCCTGCACCCCGGGGTCGAGCCGCCGCATGGCGACCGTCGTCAGCTCGGTGCCCGATGCGGCGAGCGAGCGTTCGAGCACGTCGAGGCTGGGCGCCCCGCCCGTGCCCATGATCAGCCGGGACGTGAAGGAGACCCCGGCGATGGTCAGCGCGTCGTCGGCCATGCCCGTCACCCGCCCTGCACCGCGGTGAGGACCTCGACCCGGTCGCCCTCGCCGAGCGGGGTGTCCCGCCAGCTGCCGCGCGGCACCACCGTCTCGTTGACCGCCGCTGCGACGCCCGACGCCGCCGCCGTGAACGACGCCACCAGCACGTCGAGCGTCGTCGCCACCGCGACCTCCCGCGGCGTGCCGTTCACCGACACGCGCACCACGCGCCCCGCCGTACCCTCGCTCATGCCGACCGCCCCTCTCGTACCACTCGTACCGTACGGCCCTCTGCGGGCCCGCCGACCGCCGTGCCGGCGAACCGCTCGGGCCCGAACGGCCTTGCCACCTCGGTCAGTTCACCTGTCGCCAGGGCCGAGGCCAGCGCCTCGCCCGTGACCGGCGTCAGCAGCACGCCGTTGCGGAAGTGCCCGGTCGCCAGGTGCAGTCCTGGCAGCGCGGTCGGGCCGAGCAGCGGCGCGTTGTCGGGCGAGCCGGGCCGCAGCCCCGCCCTCGTCTCCGTGAGCGGCAGCTCCGTGATCCCGGGGACCAGCTCGTGCGCGTCCCGCAGCAGCTCGTACACCCCGCCGGCGGTGACCGTGGTGTCCCACCCCAGCTCCTCGCTGGTCGCACCCACCACCAGCTCGCCGTTCTCCCGCGGGACCAGGTACACGTCGGCGCCGCGCACCACCGCGCGCACCGTACGCGAGAGGAACGGCGCGTACGCCCGCGGCACCGCAAGCCGCAGCACCTGGCCCTTCACCGGCCGCACCGGCGGCAGCACCTCGGGGGGCACGCCGTCGAGCCGGCCGCTCAGGCTGCCCCCGGCGAGCACCACCTGGCCCGCGGCGATCGCGGGCCCCTCCGCAGGCTCGACGCCCACGGCGCGCCCGCCGCGCACGGTCAGCCGCCGCGCCCAGCCCCTGTGCAGGACCACGCCCGCGCGCTCGCACGCGGCGAGCAGCGCGGCGGCCAGCCTGCGCGGGTCTATCTGGTGGTCGCCGTCGACCCGCAGCCCGCCCCTGACGCCGGGCGCGAGCATCGGTTCGAGCCGGCGGCACTCCCGTCCGCCGAGCCACTCGGAGGACAGGCCGCACTTCTGCTGGAAGGCGTGCAGCTCCCGCAGGTGCGCACGGTCGTCGCTGTCCAGCGCCACGGCGAGCGTCCCGCAGGCGCGGTAGCCGGTGTCCCGGCCGCTCGCCTCCTCCAGCTCGGCCACGAACTCGGGATAGGCGCGCGCCGACGCGATGTTGAGCCCGAGCAGGGACTCCTCGCCGTAGTGGAGCTCCGTGACGGCGGCCAGCATGCCCGCGGCGACCTGTGCGGCGCCGCCGCCGGGCTCCGGGTCGACCACGCAGGTGCGCAGACCGCGCTGCGCGGCCCGCCAGGCGGTGACGAGCCCGATGATCCCGCCGCCGACCACGAGCACGTCGTGGCCGCGGGCGCCGCCCCGGCCCGCGGGCGCCGCGGTGCGCCGGTGCGCTGTGTCGGGTGTGTCGGAAGGCTGCACGGTCGTCAGCCCCTCCCTTCGCCGGCATGACCCGGATCAGGTTCGTACGGTCGGAGGCCGCCCAGCCTCCCTCTCAGCCCGGTCCGCCCGGGCTCCCGCGAGGTCTTCCGGGCCAGGGTAGACCCTGCCACGCCGTCCCGTAAGACGGCCCGGGGCCCCGGGGATCTATGGTGAGCGCGTGAGCGAGGACCAGAGAGTCGTCATCGTCGGCGCGGGCATGGCCGGCGTGCAGACCGCGGTGGCGCTGCGCGAGTGCGGCCACGAAGGACCCGTCACCGTGCTCGGTGCCGAGACCCATCCGCCCTACGACAGGCCCCCGCTGTCCAAGGCCGTGCTCCTCGGCCAGGCCGAGGGCTCCGCCTTCGACATCGACTTCGACGCGCTCGGTGTGGAGCTGCGGCTCGGCGTGGAGGCGACCGGGCTGCGGCCGGGCGAGCGCGTGGTGGACACCGCCGCGGGTCCCGTCCCCTACGACGCGCTGGTCCTCGCCTGCGGCGCCAGGCCGCGCACCCTGCCCGGCGCGTCGGGCGTGCCGGGCGTGCACGTGCTGCGGACGCTGGACGACGTGGCGGTGCTGCGGCCCCTCCTCCAGGCGCAGCGCGACATCGCCATCGTCGGCGCCGGCTGGATCGGCGCCGAGTTCGCCACGGCTGCGCGCGCCGCAGGATGCGCCGTCACCGTCGTCGAGGCCGCGGAACGCCCCCTCGCGCACGCGCTGCCGGCCGAGGTCACCGTGCCGATGGCCGACTGGTACGCGGAGAGCGGCACCACCCTGCTGACCGGCGTCGGCGTGGACCGCGTCGAGGAGGGCGCGGTCCACCTCGCCGACGGGCGGGCCATCGCCGCGGACGCGGTCCTCGTCGGCATCGGCGCCCGCCCCGCGACCGAGTGGCTGGCCGGCTCCGGCGTGGAGCTCGGCCCCGAGGGCGCGGTGCGCGCCGACGCGTCGCTGCGCGCCTCCCTGCCCGGCGTGTACGCGGTCGGCGACTGCGCCTCCTTCCCCTCGGCCCGCTACGGCGAGCGGCTCCTCGTGCACCACTGGGACAACGCGCTCCAGGGCCCGCGCACCGTCGCGGCCCACCTCACCGGCGCGGCGGCCGAGCCGTACGACCCGGTGCCGTACTTCTGGTCCGAGCAGTTCGGCCGCTTCGTGCAGTACGCGGGCCACCACACGGGCGCCGACCTGCTCGTGCCCCGCGGCGACCCGCGGGGCAGCGCCTGGTCGGCGCTGTGGCTGCGCGAGGGCGCGCTCGTCGCGCTGCTCGCCGTGGGCAGGCCGCGCGACCTGGCGCAGGGGCGCAAGCTCGTCGACGCGGGCGCTCTGCTCGACCCGGAGCGCGCGGCCGACCCGTCCGTACCGCTGAAGCGCGCCCTGCGCTAGGGAGCGCCTGCGCACCAGCGGCTGCCCGGAACCGGTCCGCGTCCCCCGCCAGGAACCGGCCCTTCGCGCCCCGCCCGGAGCCGGCCCGCGTGCCCCGCTCGGACCGCCACCGCTACCGTCTGTCAGTCCGGGATGGCAGGCTTGTCCCCGTGACCGAGATTGACGCGAAGATCGATGCCCTCGTCCCCGAGTGGCTCCACCTCCCCGACATCGCGGAGAAGCTGGACGTCGAGGTGACGCGCGTGCGCCAGCTGGTGAAGGAAGGCCAGCTGATCGCCGTGCGCCGCGGTGAGAACCGGACACTCCAGGTCCCCGCCGCCTTCATCGACGGCGACAGGGTCGTCAAGGGGCTCGTCGGCACGCTGACGCTCCTGAAGGACGACGGCTTCTCCGACGAGGAGATGCTGGAGTGGCTGTTCACGCCCGACCCGACCCTGCCGGGCACGCCCGCGCAGGCCCTGGGCGAGAACCGCGGCACGGAGGTGAAGCGCCGGGCGCAGGCGCTCGCCGTCTGACATCCGCCGCCCGCGCCCACCCGGGGCGCGGGACGGCGGACGCCGGACAGTGCAGCAGGAGAACGGGAAGCAGCAGGGCCGGGCCAGCCGGCACACCGATGCCCCGGGGCGGCCGCCGCCGCCCCGGGGACGTACCAGGGGGGAACACCCGATGTCCACCGCCCGCGCCGCGCTCGCCGACGCCCGTGTCTACCTGTGCACCGACGCCCGCAAGCGCCAGGGCGACCTGCCCGCCTTCCTCGACGCCGTCCTCTCCTCGGGGGTGGACATCGTCCAGCTCAGGGACAAGTCGCTTGAGGCGGCCGAGGAGCTCGACCACCTCCGGGTCTTCGCCGAGGCCTGCCGCAGGCACGGCGCACTCCTCGCGGTCAACGACCGCGCGGATGTCGCGCACGCGACCGGCGCCGACGTGCTCCACCTCGGCCAGGGCGACCTGCCGGTGCCCGCGGCCCGCGCCATCCTCGGCGACCGGCCGCTGATCGGCCGCTCCACGCACGCCGAGGCCGAGGCGGAGGCCGCGGCCGTCCAGCCCGGCGTCGACTACTTCTGCACGGGGCCCTGCTGGCCCACCCCCACCAAGCCGGGACGGCACGCGCCGGGCCTCGCCCTGGTGCGGCACACGGCGGCCCACACCGCCGCGCACGGCATCGACCGCCCCTGGTTCGCCATCGGCGGGATCGACGAGGGCAACCTCGACGAGGTGCTGGACGCCGGGGCCACCAGGATCGTCGTCGTACGGGCCGTCACCGAGGCGGACGACCCGGCCGCGGCGAGCGCCGCGCTCGCCTCCCGCGTCAGGGAGCGGGCGGCCGCCGCTGCCGCCCGGGGCGCGGGCGCCGCGTGACGGGGCCCGCCGCAAGTCGCTAACCTGCCCGTATGGCCCTCGGCACCCCGTCCACCTGGATACCGCACGCGCGCACCGTCCGCGACGTGCTCGCCGAGGGCGGGCTCAGCCGCTCCTTCGAGTTCTGGGCGCCGAGGACGGCGAAGGGCGAGCGCAACCTGTGGAACGCGCTGCGCCGCGTGGAGGCCGTCGCGCCGAGCTTCGTCTCCGTGACGTACGGCGCCGGCGGCTCCACCCGTACGGGCACGGTCAGGGCGACCGAGCAGATCGCCGCCGACACCACCCTCACCCCCGTCGCGCACCTGACGGCGGTCGGCCAGTCCGTCGCCGAGCTGCGCCACATGGTCCGCAGGTACGCGGCCGCCGGCATCCGCAACATCCTCGCGGTGCGCGGCGATCCGCCCGGCGACCCGATGGGGGAGTGGACCAGGCACCCCGAGGGCGTCGAGTACGCCGTCGAACTGGTCGAGCTGATCAAGGAGTCCGGGGACTTCTGCGTCGGCGTGGCCGCCTTCCCCGAGATGCACCCGCGCTCGCCCGACTGGGACAGCGACATCCGCCACTTCACCGCCAAGTGCCGTGCGGGCGCCGACTATGCGATCACCCAGATGTTCTTCGAGCCCGAGAGCTATCTCGCGCTGCGCGACCGGGCCGCGGCCGCGGGCTGCGAGACGCCGATCATCCCGGAGATCATGCCGGTCACGAGCGTGAAGCAGCTGGAGCGGCTGCCCTCGCTGAGCACCGCCGCGGTGCCCGCCCGGCTCAAAGACCGCATCCTCGCGGCCAAGGAGGATCCAGCGGCTGTACGCTCCATTGGCATCGAGTTCGCGACGGAGTTCTGCGCGCGGCTCCTCGCGGAAGGGGTGCCGGGCCTCCACTTCATCACGCTCAACAACTCCACTGCGACACTTGAGATCCACGAGAATCTCGGACTGCACGGGCATTCCTGACCGGCGCCGCACACCACCGGGTGCGGCGGCCGTACGAGAGGGGCGTACATGGGCTGGGCGGTCCTCTACATCGCGTTCGGCATGGTCGCGCTCTGGCTCCTCGGCGAGGTGCTGCTCCAGTACAAGGCGCGGCTGCGCTGGCGGTTGCTCGCCTTCGCCGGTTTCCTGACGGTCGTCGTCGGCGTGGTCCTGCCGTCGATCCTGGTGATCGTCGGCGGGGCGATCGCCTTCGGCGTCGGGCAGACGTATGTGACCCTGTCGTTCAGGAAGGGCTACTCCACGGGCTGGGCGCTCGGCGGGCGCCCGAGCACCAGCAGGCGCCGCAAGGGCGCCGCGGGCGCCGACGCGGCGCCGCCCCGGGAGGCCGCCCCCGAGCAGGAGCCGGCGCAGGAGCAGACCATGGTCGCCGCCGTGCCGGGCGACTTCACCGCGGGGGACGGGGGACAGGGCGCCGCCGACGAGACGGCGGTCTACGCGCCGCAGCCGCTGCCCGACGACACGGGCACGCAGTACGGCGTCCACAGCGACCCCGCCGACACCGCCTCGGGCCTCGGCACCGCCGCGTTCGCCGCCGAGAGCCAGGGCGGGCACACCGACTACGCCCCCGCCGACTACGACGCCTACGGCGGCTACGAACAGCCCGCGGCGCACGCCGGATACGCGGCCTACGGTGTCAACGACGCGTACGGCACCTACCAGGACCGGCCCGACCAGGCCGGGTACCCGCAACAGCAGTACGGCTACGGGTACGGCTACGGCGACCAGGCCCAGGGCGACCAGAGCGGCCAGACGGAGCCCGGCGGCCAACAGCCCGCGTACCAGGGCCAGTACGACGGCTACGACACCTACACCGCCCCCTACGCCGACCCCGCGTCCTACGGCTCCTACGAGAACTACGCCGACGGCTACGGCCGGCAGCAGTACCAGGACCCCTACGCCGTCGACACCCCGCCCGGCGGGGTCTGGGTCCCCCAGCAGCGCGACAGCACCCAGGACGGGCAGGGGGGGTACGAGCAGGGCTACGGCCCCGACGGCTACCCGTACGACCCCTCGGCGCACCGCCCCGAGCCGGAGCCCGGCGGCCCGTACCGCTACTGAGCCCGCACCACCGGCCGGGCGCCCTCCCCCCGCGCCCGGCCCGCTCCGGTGCGCCGGCTCACTGCGAGCCGCGGAACCCGGGCCCCTCCACGACGAGTCCGGCCACCAGCGCGCCCGACATGCCTGCGTGCGGCAGGCCGCCGCCGGGGTGCGACCAGCCGCCCGCCCGGTAGAGCCCGCGCGGGCGCGCCGAGTTGGCGGGGTGCAGCAGCCGGCCGCCTGCGCCGGCCAGGGCGGGCGCGGGGACGCCGCCGCCGCGCGCGCCCGTCTCCCGTTCCGTCTCCGCAGGGGTCCGCACCTCGCGCCACAGCGTGCGCTGCGCCAACTCCGGTACGGCGGCCGCCGCCGCGGCCACCAGAAGGTCCGCGTACCGCACGCGCAGCGCCCGGTCGCTCCAGTCGACGGGGCCGTGCGGCGCGACCACCGCGGTGACCGCGACCGCCTCGTGCTCCGCGTCGGGGCGGACCGCGGGGTCGTCGGGGCGCACCACCGTCACGGTGGGGCGCTCGGCCGGCGAGCCGCCGAAGACCGCCGCCGCCTCCTCGGCGGCCGAGGGGGCGTGCACGACCGTGCGGTGCGCCGTCCCCGCGGGGCGCCCGCCCCGCAGCGCGAGCAGCACCGTGAACCGGCCGGGCGCCACGTCGCCTGCCCCCGTGGCGCCCTCGCCCTCCTGACCGGGGGCCGCGGGGAGCGCGGCCGGGGCGACCCCTGCGACCACGGCGTCGGCCGCGGCCGAGGTGCCGTCGGCCAGCTCCACACCGGCCGCCGCGCCGTCCTTCTCCACGACCGCCGCCACCTCGGCGCCGAAGACGAACTCGACGCCGCGCGCCACGCACCGCTCGTACACGGCGCGCGCCAGCCGGCGCAGCCCGCCCCGCACGTACCAGGTGCCGAACGTCTGCTCCAGATACGGCAGAACCGAGGCGCTCGCGGGCGCCGTGCGCGGGTCGAGGCCGTACGCCAGCGCGTACCCGTCGAGCAGCGCGGCGAGGCCGGGCACCCCGAGCTCCCACGCGCCGACCTCGGCGAGCGTCGCCGCCTGCCGGGCGCCGCGCAGCAGCCTGCGCCGCCGCAGCGCCGGGTACGGGTCGCGGCCGAGCGGCGCGGGATCGGCGGGCAGCGGCTCCTCGAGGAGCGGGCGGCGGGTGCGCGCCCAGGTCTCGCCCGCGCGGCCAAGGAAGTCCGCCCAGCGGGCGCCGGCCCCCGCGCCGAACGCCCCGTCGAGCGCGGCGGCCACCCCGCCGCGCGACGCGTTCGGCAGCAGCGCCCGCCGCCCGTCGGCGAAGACATGGAGCGCGTCGTGCTCGGGCTGCACCAGCTCCACGCACGCTTCCAGCGGCTCCTTGCCCGTCTTCACGAACAGATCGCGGTAGACCGCGGGCACGTGCAGCACGGCGGGGCCGGTGTCGAAGCCGAAGCCGTCCCGCTCGAACCCGCCCACCGAGCCGCCGTACGCCGCCGTGCGCTCGTACACCGTCACCCGGTGCCCCGCCACGGCGAGCCTCGCGGCCGCCGCCATCGCGCCCATCCCGGCGCCGATCACCGCAATCCGTGCCATGCCGGTGACTCTAACGGCAGCCCTCAGCAGCGCCGCCGCACCCCATGAGCAGGGCCGCTGCCGCCGCCCGGCGTTCAGGCTCACTGCCTGAGTACCCGTACTCAGGCAGTGAGATGAGTAGGCGGGCGGATGGGCCCGGCCGCCGCCGACGGAAGAGTGGAGCGTACGGAAGGGGCACGGAACCGGCACCGCCGGCACGGGGCGGCGGAACGGTGAAGCGGCCCTTCCGAACGGGGGTGCACAGCGGAGGGGCCGGTGACCGAGAGGACACCGGGCCCTCCTGCCCCGGAGCGCCGAAGGCCCGGAGGGGCCCGCGGAGCACCGGGGGCACCGAGAACGGGGGACGGGGGAAACGGGGGAGCGGGGAAACGGGGCGGGGACGGGGACGCGGGCCGACGGGGGACACGGCGGGCCGCGTCCGTACGGGGGAGAGCGGGGCCCGGGGCCCCGGCGCCGACAGCGCCGGGGCCCCGGGCCCCGCCGCGCCTCCCCGTGCGCCGCGATCACCCGAAGGGACTCCCGCGGGTGAAGTGCCGCGTGAAAAGGCCAGGTCGGAGCAGATTGTCAGTGGTGGCCCGCACCATGGGACACAGACGGCCGCCGTGCCGTCGCACTCGACAGGAGGTTCGTCATGGCCAGCTCCTCCGCAGGCGCCGCACGCCGGCTCCCGCCGGGTGGCCCCGCCCCCTCGCCGACCACGGGCCCGCCCACCGACATCCACCCCGTGCTGCGCAGGGCCGGCGCCCCGCCCGCCGCGCTCGACCTGCTCGCCCAGGCGCGCACCGGGCTCGACGAGGCCGCGGCCCTCGACGCGCCCAACGAGCGCTACGCGGTCGCCCACCTCGCCGCCCTGCGCACCGCGGCCGCCGTCCTCGCGGCGCGCGGCCGCCCCGAGACGACGCCCAGGCGCCGCCGCCGTATCCGCAGCGCCTGGGAGGTGCTGCCGGAGATCGCCCCCGAGCTGACCGAGTGGAGCGCCCTGTTCGCCGCCGGCGCCGAGCGCAGGGCCCGCGCCGAGGCCGGCATCAGGGGCGCCGCGACCCGGCGCGACGCCGACGACCTGCTGCGGGACGCCGAGATGTTCCTGAGGATCGTCGAGCGCCTGCTCGTGCGCCGGCCGGTGCTGCCGACCCCGCGCCGCGCGGCGCCTTAGCGGGTCCCGGCCGCCCCGTATCCCGCTCCGTGTGCCCGGGTGACGTGCGGTGCCGCGGGGGCGCGCGGGGCGGGGGAGGCGGCAGCGGGGGTGGCCGGAAGCAATAGGCTGGGCGCCGCACACCCGTCCGTGCCGCCATCGTCCGAGGAGTCGACTGCCGTGTCGGAACCATCCCCCGCAGCCGGCGGCGAGTCGCCGTCGTCCCGCCGCGGCCCCCTGCGCACGGGCGTGGTCAGGGAGGTTCTGGACGACGCCCTCGCCCGCCGTGCCAAGAGCACAGGGGCTGACGCCCTCGACGTCCTCGACACCGGCGGCGGCACCGGCAACTTCGCGGTGCCCGTCGCGAGTCTCGGCCACCGGGTGACCGTGGTCGACCCCAGCCCCAACGCGCTGTTCGCGCTGGAGCGCAGGGCGGCTGAGGCCGGGGTCGCCGACCGGGTGCGCGGCGTGCAGGGCGACATCGACGGCCTGTTCGACGTGGTCCCGCGCGGCGGCTTCGACGCGGTCCTGTGCCACGGCGTCCTGGAGTACGCGGACGACCCGGCGGACGGCCTCCGCAAGGCCGTCGAGGCGCTGCGCCCCGGCGGCGCACTCAGCCTGCTCGCCTCCGGGCTCGGCGGGGCCGTGCTCGGCCGCGCGCTCGCCGGGCACTTCGCCGAGGCCAGGCAGGCGCTGATCGACCCGGACGGGCGCTGGGGCCAGGGCGACGCGGTGCCCCGCAGGTTCACGGCCGAGCAGCTCGCCGGCCTCGTGCGCGAGGCGGGCCTCGCGGTCGTCTCGGTGCACGGCGTCAGGGTCTTCGCCGACCTCGTCCCCGGGGGCCTCGTGGACACCGAGCCCGGCGCCCTTGAAGCGCTGCTCAAGCTGGAGGCGACGGCCGCCGCCCTGCCCGCCTTCCAGGCAGTCGCCACCCAGTTGCACGTTCTCGCCGAGAAGCGGGGCTGACCGGCTCCCCGGCAGGCGCGGGCGCGCCGCCGACCGCACATGGAGTACGACACAAGCCCGCCCCCGAGCGGGCTTGGCGCCGTATGATCGGGGTAGACCTTCCGGCATGACGTCCCGGGGGTTGGGGAATCTACGCCTCAACAGCCGAGTTCGCATGGCGGTCCGGATGGGCGAAAGGGCAGTGAGGGCGGGTTTCTCGGGGGCGATTCCCCGCTTATCCTGAAGGAGCCGCATACCGGCCGCCCCCGCGGCCGACGACTAGGAGGACTCCGTGCCGCTCTCTGAGCACGAGCAGCGAATGCTCGAGCAGATGGAGCGAGCGCTGTACGCAGAAGATCCCAAGTTCGCGACAGCGCTTGAGGGAAGCGGACTGCGTACGTACACCCGGCGACGGGTCTACCAGGCGGTCGCCGGCTTCCTGGTGGGTATCGCGCTCCTCATGTCAGGAATGGTCGCCCAGCAGATCTGGATCAGCGTCGTCGGCTTCCTCGTGATGCTCGGCTGCGCCGTGCTGGCCGTCACCGGCTGGCGCAGGGCACCGAAGCGCGGCGAGCAGGCGGCGGCCCCCGGCCGCGCGCGGGGCGCCGGCAGGGCCCAGCGGCAGCACCGCTCCATGATGGACAGGATCGAGCAGCGCTGGCAGCGGCGCCGCGACGAGCAGGGCCACTGACGCAGCACCTCTGAGGGGCGGACGCGAGAAACACCGCGTCCGCCCCTCAGCCGCGTGCGCGACCGGGCGGCCCGCCGCTCCGCGAGGGGCGCCGCGGGCGAGGGGCGCCGACGTGGAGGGCGCCGACGCCCGCGAGTGCTACCGGGCGTGGGTGGCTGGACGGGGCCCCGCCGCGCGTGAGCCTGGACGCCGAGGGGAGCTGACGTGGGGGCGGGGCTGTGCTCTGCATCGTCAGGCGCAGGGCGCCCGCGGGGGCGCAGACCCGGGGGCTCGGGGCCCTCCGCCCCGGCAGTCGCTGGGCCTGCGGCGCTCGCGTGGCCCGCCTCCGCGGGGGAGGCGGGCCACGTCGTGCGCTACGGGCGGCGCCGGGACGCCGGGAGCAGGCGGCCGGGGGCCCAGCGGTCCGCGAGGGCGTCGCGGCGGTCCGCGAGTGCCCAGACGACCCGGACGGACGAACGGGGCAGCAGCAGCGCCCGCAGCCGGGCAGTGCGCCCCGCCGGGGCCCGCAGCGCGGCCACCGCGAGGCGCACGTCCGCTGCGAGACCCGGGCGCGGCGCCGGGTCGGGGGCGTACAGGACCTGCTCCACGGCGCCCGCGAGCCGGTGCACGGCCTCGGCGGCCCGCCCGTCGAGCCGGCCGAGCCGCACGATCCGCTCCGCGGCGCGCCGCGGGGTGCGCGCCTCGTCCGGCACGATGCCGAGGTCCCACGCGGAGTCGAGCAGCTCGCGCCAGGCCGCGAGCACCGGCGCCGCCGGGTCCCCGCCGAGGTGGGCGCCCGCGCCGAGCCTGCGGGCCCTGACCCGCAGCCGGTGCAGCAGCGGCAGCAGCGCGAGCAGTACGGCGAGCGCGATCCCGCCGACGAGCAGCGCCCACCGGCGGCCGCCCGTGCCCGACCCGGACGGCGGCTGCGGTGCGGGGGCCGCGGCCTGGTCGCACGCGCCGAGGCGCTGGTCCTGCGGGGCGCAGCTGCTCGACGTGGACGGCGCCGCGGTCGGCGCGGCCGAGTCGGGGGCCGAGGGCTGCGTCGAGGCCGACGAGTCCGGGTCGGAGGGCGAGGCGGGGAGCGTGTAGTCGGGCAGGCTGCCCCGGCTCGGCGTGGGCTCGAACCTGGTCCAGCCCACCCCCTGGAAGTACAGCTCGGGCCAGGCGTGCGCGTCCCGCAGCCCCACGTCCACGGTGCCGTCGCCCTCGGGCGTGCCCGGTGCGAAGCCGACGGCGACCCGCGCGGGGATGCCCAGCGTGCGGGCCATCGCGGCCATCGTGAAGGAGAAGTGGACGCAAAAGCCCCGCTTGTCCTTGAGGAAGCGGGTGATCGCGTCGGGTCCCGTACCCGAGTTCACGTGCGTGTCGTACGTGAAGCCGCCGTCCGCGGCGAACCAGTCCTGGAGCGCGACGGCGCGCTCGTAGTCGTTGGCGGATCCCGCGGTGATCCGCCGCGCGGTCGCCTTCACCACGGCGGGCAGGCTGGACGGCACCTCCGTGTACTGGCGTTCGAGCGCCGCGGGGGGAGCGCCCGCCGTGGCGAGCTGCCGCCTGGTCGGGTTCACCTCCAGGCTGTCCACCGTGTAGCGGGCGTCCTGGGTGGACTGGCCGCGGTCGCCGACGAGGGTCCTGCCCTCGGGCTCGTAGCGCCAGCGCCCGCCGACCTTCACCGCGGTCGCCGGGTACGGCATCGGCAGGTAGTTCTGCCGGTACCAGGGCGCGGCCGTGATGCTCGTGCTGATCCGCGCCGTGGGCACGCCGGGCGAGAGGCCCTGCGGGGAGGGCAGGGCGGCGGGCACGTCCTGGACCCTGCGCTGCGAGAAGCGCCAGGTGGTGCCGTCGAACTGGTCGAGCGCCATGATCCGCAGGTACATGCCCTGCCCGTCGGGCGCGTTGGTGCGGTAGCGCAGCGCCTCACGGTCGTCGTCCTGGTTGAGGTCGTCCTGGAGGGAGACCAGCGGGTTGACCGCGGAGATGGTGCCGCCGCCGAGTCCCGACCCGTCGCCGCCGAGGTCGGCGAGCAGCCCGCCGGTGAGCTGCGGCAGCGCGAGCGGCACGACCAGCGCGACGCCGAGCGCCACCATGCCGATCCTTCGGCCGGTGCGCGCGGGCGCCGAGGCCCTCGCAGGACCTGAGCCCGGCGGGCGCCCGGCCCGCGGCGGGCCGGCGAAGACCCGGCCCCACTGCGCGAGCCGGTCGCCGCCCTCCGCGAGGAGCAGCAGCAGGTAGCCGGCGGCCGCCAGCAGGAACCACAGCCAGCTCGACGTGGAGCCGGTGCCGCCCGAGATGCCCGCGGCCACCGAGTACAGGGCGAGCAGCGGCAGCCCGGCGGGGGCCGCGCTGCGCAGGGTGACGGCGACCGCGTCGACCACAAGGCCGATCACCACGACCCCGCCGACCAGCATCAGCGTGATGCCCTGGGTGGGCGGCGCAGGTATCGAGTAGCGCGTCACGTCATCGCCGCCCGCCGACAGCAGCAGCCCGAACCCCTCGAAGACCTCGGGCGTCGGCACCAGGCCGAGCGGCGCCGCGTCCCGCACGAAGGCCACCGTCAGCATCAGCAGCGCGAGCACGGCCTGGAGCAGCACGGTGAGGCTCCGCGGCAGCGGCACCCTGCGCATCAGCCCGCCCGCCCCGCTGACGGCCGCAGCCATCACCGCGGCCTCGGCCAGCCAGCCGGACGAGGAGACCAGCGGCAGCAGCGCGCACGCCGTCAGCAGCGTCGCGGCCAGCGCGCACAGCGTCAGCTTCCCCCGGCCGCTCATGACCGCCCGCCGAAGAGCCCCGCGGGACCGCCCGTCGCGGCCCGTTCCCCGGCCGCCGCGCCCCCGGCCGCCGCGCCCCCGCCGGAACCGTACGGGCCGGACGCGTCGCCACCCGGACCGTACGGGCCGGTGGCGCCGCCCTCGCGGGCGTACGGACCGGTGTCTGCCTCGGCGGCCTGCCGCCACAGCCCGGGCAGCGCCTGGCCCGGCGGCACCCGCACCACGGACCAGCCGGCCTCCCGCAGCTGCCGCGCCCGCCGCCCGGCGTCCCCTGCGGGCGCGCCGGCGCCACCGGGGCTGCCGGGGCCTGGCGCCCACTCGCCGCTGTCCAGCAGGAAGGCGACGGCCGTGCCGCCGCGGGCCCGCGTCCGCGCGGCCACGGACGCCTGCTCCTCGTCGAGATCGCCGAAGAACGCCACGAGCAGCCCCTCGAAACCGCCGCGCAGCGCGTCGTAGGCGGGGGAGAGGTCCGTGTCCCGGGAGTGGCCGACCACCGCGAGCATGTCCATCAGCAGCCCCATCGAGTCCGCGGACTCCTGGGCGGCGCCGGAGAAGCCGTCGCCGCCGTCGCCGGGCACCGAGGCGCCCGTGTCGGTCAGCAGCCGCACCGTGAAGCCGCGCTCCAGCATGTGCGCGAGGACGGAGGCGGCGCCGGAGACCGCCCACTCGAAGGCGGAGTCGGGGCCCGCGCCCGCGTAGGCGGCCGCCCGGGTGTCGAGCAGCACGGTGCACCGCGCGCGCCGCGGCTGCTCCTCGCGGCGCACCATCAGCTCGCCGTGGCGCGCCGTGGAGCGCCAGTGGACCCGGCGCAGGTCGTCGCCGTACCGGTAGCCGCGGGGGATCATGTCGTCCTCGCCCGCAAGCGCGAGCGAGCGCTGCCTGCCGTCGCCGAAGCCCGCCGACTCGCCGCCGGGCCGCACCGGCGGCAGCGGCTCGGTGCGGGGGACGACCGTCAGCGTGTCGGAGGCGCTGAAGGACCGCGTCAGCTCGCACATCCCGAACGGGTCGGTCAGCCGCAGCTGGAGCGGGCCGAGCGGATAGCGGCCGCGCAGGTCGGACCGTACGCGGTACGACACCTCGCGGCGGCCGCCCGACTCCACCCGGTCGAGCACGAAGCGGGGGCGCGGTCCCAGCACGTACGGCACGCGGTCCTGGAGCATCAGCAGCCCGGTGGGCAGCCGCGACACGTTGTCCACGCGCAGGTGCACCCTGGCCTCCGCGCCGGCCGGCACCCGGGCGGGCGACAGCCGCCTGGTGCCCGCGACCTGGTAGCGGGTGCGGTGGAGCACGGCGACGCACACCAGCGGCAGCGCCATCAGCAGCAGCCCCACCCTGAGCAGGTCAGGCTGGCCGAGGACGTAGGCGCAGGCGGTCGCTGCGGCCCCTGCGGCGAGGAAGGCCCGGCCGCGGGTCGTCAGGCCGGACAGTGCTGCCCGCAGCCCGCCCGCCCTGCGCCCGCCGGTCCCTTCGCTTTCGCCCGCGCCGTACGCCGCGGGTCCTGACGCGCCCGGCCGCCCGCCCGCCGGCATCACGACCGCCGGGGCCCGGGCCGCAGGCCGCCGAAGGGGCCGCCGCCCTGCGCCCTGCCGCCGTCCGCGGTCGGCACGGGCGTGTGCTGGAGGATCTCCTGCACCACCTGCTCGGCCGTCCTGCGCGCCAGCTGCGCCTGGGCCGTGGGCAGCAGCCGGTGCGCGAGCACCGGGACGGCGAGGGCCTGCACGTCGTCGGGGAGCGCGTACTCGCGCCCCGCGAGGGCCGCCGACGCCTTCGCCGCGCGCAGCAGGTGCAGCGTCGCGCGAGGCGAGGCGCCGAGTCTGAGGTCCTGGTGGGTGCGGGTCGCGGCGACCAGCTCCACCGCGTAGCGCTGCACGGCCTCGGCCACGTGCACGGAGCGGACCGCGTCGATCAGCTTGACGATGTCGTGCGCGTGCGCCGCGGGCTGGAGGTCGTCGAGCGGGGAGGGCCCGCCGTGCACGTCCAGCATTCGCAGCTCCGCCTCGGCGCTCGGGTAGCCGATGGACACCCGGGCCATGAACCGGTCGCGCTGCGCCTCGGGCAGCGGGTACGTGCCCTCCATCTCCACCGGGTTCTGCGTCGCCACCACCATGAAAGGGCTCGGCAGCTCGTACGTCGTCCCGTCGACGGTGACCTGGCGCTCCTCCATCGACTCGAGCAGCGCCGACTGGGTCTTGGGCGAGGCGCGGTTGATCTCGTCGCCGATCACGATCTGGGCGAAGATCGCGCCGGGCTTGAACTCGAAGTCCCTGCGCTGCTGGTCGAAGATCGACACGCCCGTGATGTCCGACGGCAGCAGGTCGGGGGTGAACTGGATGCGCCGCACGGAGCAGTCGACCGACCGGGCCAGCGCCTTCGCCAGCATCGTCTTGCCGACGCCCGGCACGTCCTCGATCAGCAGGTGCCCCTCGGCGAGCAGCACGGTCAGCGACAGCCGTACGACCTCCGGCTTGCCTTCGATCACCCCCTCGACCGACGCGCGCACCCGCTCTGCGGTGGCGGTCAGGTCCGTGGGATCCGCTCGGTCGTCATAGGTCGTCACCCGGCCCTCCTCGGCCTTGCCCCGTGGCTCCCGTGCGGAGCTGGGGTACCCCTCATGCCCGTAGGGCCGGCGCACGACGTGTCCACCGGCCCACCCCGACATACGGACACTGCCTCCGGAAGGTTCCGGTTCAGTCTCCCTGGAGCATTCTTGTTGCCGTTACCGCTTCGTGTCACTTGTCCGAGGACATCCGGGGACGAGCGCGGCCGGACGGCGTCCGCACCCGCGTGCCGTCGCGGGGCGCGCGCCGGGTGCCGGGCGGGGCTGCGGGGTGTGCGGCGGGCCGGGCCCGCGCGGCAGGTCAGTCGGCCCTGACCTCCGTGAGGCGGCCCGTCTTCACGTCGAAGACGAAGCCCCGCACGTCGTCGCTGTGCAGCAGGAACGGCGAGGTCCGCACCCTGCGGATCGACTGGCGCACGTCCTGCTCGACGTCCTGGAACGCCTCGACCGCCCACGGCGGGCGCTGGCCGACCTCCAGCTCCAGGTCGTGCCGGAAGCCCTCCGTGATGGTCTGCATGCCGCAGCCGGTGTGGTGGATCAGCACGATGCTGGTGGTGCCGAGGGCGCGCTGGCTGATGGTGAGCGAACGGATCACGTCATCGGTGACCACGCCGCCCGCGTTGCGGATGGTGTGGCAGTCGCCCAGTTCGAGGCCGAGCGCAGCGTGCAGGTCGATCCTCGCGTCCATGCAGGCCACCACGGCCACCCGGAGCACGGGGCGGGCGTCCATGCCCGGGTCCTGGAACTTCTGCGCGTAGCGGCCGTTGGCGTCTATGAGCCGGTCGGTGACCGTGCCACCGTCGCGCGGGCCGGCCGGGGGCTCATGGGAGGAATGAGTCGAGGTCGTCATACCTATGAAGGTAAGGGGACAGGGGGCCAGGGGCCCCCTGTGGGGCCGCGACAAACAACCGGCGCCATCGTTGTGGCCGAAACCCGCCGATCCGGCGGGCCGCGCCGGAGCGGTCCGTGCGAGCCGGGCGACGCGCTGGGCGGTTGATTGACCGCAAGGGACAGTGCACTAAAGTGACGCGAAGTTCGCGGTTTCCCACCGCACACTTCCCGGAACTCCCCGCGTGCGCGGCGGACGTGCGGCTCGGCCTCCTCCCGCTCGACGGTCCGACGGCGCCCTCGCGGCGGCGGACCGCTTCCCCTTCCGAGCGGGCGGGGACCCGGCCCCCGCGTACGGCGCGCCGGATCCAGAGAGGGCGCATGAGCGAGCGCAGCGAGCGGCACGTACCCGTGATGCTCCAGAGGTGCCTTGATCTGCTGGCCCCCGCCCTCGCCGACCCCGGCGCCGTCGTCGTCGACTGCACCCTCGGCCTCGGCGGGCACAGCGAGGCGCTGCTCGCCACCTTCCCCGCGGCGCGCCTGATCGCCCTCGACCGCGACAAGGAGGCGCTGCGGCTGGCCGGCGAGCGGCTCGCCCCCCACGGCGACCGCGCCACCCTGGTGCACGCCGTCTACGACGAACTGCCCGAGGTGCTCGGCCGGCTCGGCGTCCCCCGCGTCCAGGGCGTCCTGTTCGACCTCGGTGTCTCCTCCATGCAGCTCGACGAGGCGGACCGCGGCTTCGCCTACGCCCAGGACGCGCCCCTCGACATGCGGATGGACCAGAGCGCGGGCGCAGGCGCCGCCGAGGTCCTCAACACCTACCCGCCGGGCGAACTGGTGCGCATCCTGCGCACCTACGGCGAGGAGAAGCAGGCCAAGCGGATCGTCGAGGCAATCGTGCGGGAGCGGGCCAGGGAGCCCTTCGACCGCAGCGGCCGGCTCGTCGAGCTGATCAGGGACGCGCTGCCGCAGGCCGCCAAGCGCACCGGTGGCAACCCCGCCAAGCGGACCTTCCAGGCGCTGCGCATCGAGGTCAACGGCGAGCTCGCGGTCCTGGAGCGCGCCGTGCCCGCCGCCGTCTCCGCACTCGCGGTCGGCGGCCGCATCGCCGTCCTCTCGTACCACTCGCTGGAGGACCGCATCGTCAAGCAGGTCCTGACCGCGGGCGCCACCAGCACCGCGCCCCACGGCCTGCCGGTCGTGCCCGAGCAGTACCAGCCGCGGCTCGAACTCCTCACCCGCGGCGCGGAACTGCCGGGCGAGGACGAGGTCGCAGGGAACAGCAGGGCGGCGTCGGCCCGGCTGCGCGGCGCCCGGCGCATCCGCGAGGACGCGCTGTGAGCCCCGCCCCCGGGCAGCTGCGCGGCCGGGCTGCCCGGCTCGCGGGACTGCTGCCCTCGGGCTCGGGCTCCGCGGCCCGCACCCCCTTCGTGCTGCTCGTGGTGCTGCTCCTCGCGGGCGGCCTGATCACGCTGCTCATGCTGAACTCCTCGCTCAACGAAGGATCGTTCAAGCTCAGCAAGCTCAAGAAGCAGACCCAGGACCTGACGGACGAGGAGCAGGCGCTCCAGCGCGACGTGGACGACAGCTCGGCGCCCGGCGCGCTCTCCCAGCGGGCCCGGATGCTCGGCATGGTCCCGGGCGGCAACCCCGCCTTCCTCCAGCCGGACGGCACCGTGCTCGGCAGCCCCACCCGCGCCCACGCGCTGCCCCTCCCGCGCCCCTCCCGCCCGGCGCCGAGCGCGACGCCGTCGGGCAGCCCGGCACCCTCCGGCTCCCCGGCGTCCGGCAGCCCCGCCCCCTCGGGCAGCACGGCGGCCGGGAGCCCCGCCCCGCAGACCGCGCCCGGCCCGGCCGCCACACCCGGCGCCTCCGGCACGCCCGCGCCGGGTGCCTCCCCCGCCGCCACCCCGCAGGACGGGGCCGTGCCGCTCGCACTGACCGGCGCGCCGCCCGCCCCCACGACCACCCCCGGCAGGTGACCACGTGCCCTCCAAGGAACCCCCGCGCCGCAGGGTCCCCGGTCCCGCGCGGCCCGCGGGCGGCCGGCCGGGCCAGGCCCGCGGGGCAGCGCCCGCCCGCCGCCGCACCTACCGGCCGGGGCCGCCGCGCAGGCCGAGGCGGCTGAAGCTCGGCAGCCCGAAGCCGCGGCTGCGCTTCGTCGCCCTCGGCCTCACGCTCGTCGTGCTGGTGTTCACCGTGCGGCTCCTCCAGGTGCAGGCGGTCGACGCCAGCGCGTACACCACGCGGGCCGACCAGAACCGCGTCCTCAAGAGCACCGTGGCCGCCGAGCGCGGCGAGATCACCGACCGGTCGGGCGTGCCGCTCGCCGCCAGCGACGACGCGTACGACATCACCGCAGACCCGTCGATGTTCGCGCCCGCCTTCAGCAAGGCGCCCGACACGCCCGAGCGGGCCGCGGCGCTGCTCGCCCCCGTCCTCGACGTCGACCAGGCGGCCCTGGTCAAGAAGCTGAGGACCCCGAACTCCCGCTACACGGTCCTCGCCGCCCGGCAGACCCCGCAGGTCTGGAACCAGATCAAGGACCTCAAGAACGTCCTCGCCACCAAGGCGAGCAAGGACGCGGCAGCCGGCGGCCCCGGCACCAACCCGCTCGCCGGGGTCTTCGACGAGGAGTCCACCAAGCGCGTGTACCCCAACGGCGACCTCGCCGCCGGGATACTGGGCTTCGTCAACGGGGCCGGCCACGGCGCGGGCGGCATCGAGTCGATGCTCGACAAGCAGCTCGCGGGCCGCGACGGAGAGGTCTCGTACACCCAGTCGGGCGGGCGCCGCGTGCCCACGGGGAGTTCGAGCGAGAAGCCGGCCGTGCCCGGCACGGACGTCCAGCTGACGATCGACCGCGACATCCAGTGGGAGGCCCAGCGGGCCATCTCCGACCAGGTCGCGAAGTCGAAGGCCGACCGCGGCTACGTCGTCGTGCAGAACGCGCGCACCGGCGAGGTCCTCGCCATGGCCGACGCGCCCGGCTTCGACCCCAACGACCTCTCCAGGGCCAGCGCCGACAACCTCGGCAACGCCGCGCTCCAGGACGCCTACGAGCCCGGCTCCGTCGCGAAGATCATGACGATGTCCGCGGTGCTCCAGCAGAAGGCGGCCACCCCGCTCACCCATGTGGTCGTGCCGAACCGGCTGCACCGCGGCGACCGCCTCTTCCACGACGACATCGACCACCCGACCGAGTACCTCACGCTCAACGGCGTCCTCGCCAAGTCGAGCAACATCGGCACCATCGAGGCCGCAGGACACCTCGGCAGCACCCAGGCCCAGGCCAACAAGGTGCTCTACTCGTACCTGAAGAAGTTCGGCATCGGGCAGCCCACCGGGCTCGCCTTCCCCGGCGAGACCCAGGGGCTGCTGGCCAAGCCGGGGGACTGGTCGACCTCGCAGCAGTACACCATCCCCTTCGGCCAGGGCCTGTCCATCAACGCCCTCCAGGCGGCGTCCGTGTACTCCACCATCGCCAACGGCGGGGTACGGGTGCAGCCGACGCTCGTCAAGGGCACCAGGGGCCCCGACGGCCGCTTCACACCGGGCCCCGCGCCCCGCAAGACCCGCGTCGTCAGCCCGGCGACCGCCCGCACCGTCGGCACCATGCTCGAATCCGTGGTCGGCGACGTGGAGGGCACGGGCACCTCGGCGCAGATCCCCGGCTACCGGGTGGCGGGCAAGACGGGTACCGCCAACAGGGTGGACCCCAAGACCGGCCGCTACCGCGGCTACACCGCCTCCTTCGCCGGCTTCGCGCCCGTCGACAAGCCGCAGATCACCGTCTACTGCGCCATCCAGAACCCGACCAAGGGCGCCTACTTCGGCGGCTCGATCTGCGGTCCCATCTTCAAGAAGGTCATGGAGTTCTCCCTCAAGACGCTGCAGGTCCCGCCGACCGGGAGCGCCCCCGCGCGGCTGCCGGTCACCTTCGACCCGGGATCCGGCGACTGACCCCTCAAGGCACCAGGAACCGCCAGTGACGATCGACACCACACCACCGGGCGACCGCCCCGCCACCGCGGGGACCGCCCGCGCCTCGCTTGGCCCGAGCCCCGCGCGTGCGGGTACGCTCACCGCCGTGCCACACGCTGATCAGACCCCGACCGACACCGCGCCCGCCCCCGAGAACAGGCCGGGGACCCCGCGGCCGGAACGGGTGGACCCCACCCCGCTCGCCGACCTGGCCGCCCTGCTCGACACCGGCGCGCCGGCCGCGGACGCCACGGTCACCGGCATCACCCACGACTCGCGGGCCGTGCGCCCGGGCGACGTGTACGCGGCCCTGCCGGGCGCGCGCGTCCACGGCGCCGACTACGCCGCGCAGGCCGCCGAGCTCGGCGCGGCCGCCGTCCTGACCGACCCGGGCGGCCGGGAGCGCGCCGGGGCCACCGGGCTGCCCGTGCTCGTCGTGCCCGACCCGCGCGCCCGGATGGGCGAACTGGCCGCCACGATCTACGGCCACCCCGGCGCCGACCTCCTCCAGATCGGCATCACCGGCACCTCGGGCAAGACCACCACCGCCTACCTCGTCGAGGGCGGGCTGCGCGGCGCCGGCCACAGCACGGGCCTGATCGGCACGGTCGAGATGCGCGTGGGCAACGAGCGCATCAAGTCCGAGCGCACCACCCCCGAGGCCACCGACCTGCAGGCCCTCTTCGCGGTCATGCGCGAGCACGGCACCACCTCGGTCGCCATGGAGGTCTCCAGCCACGCCCTGGTGCTCGGCCGGGTCGACGGCTGCGTCTTCGACGTCGCCGTCTTCAACAACCTGAGCCCCGAGCACATGGAGTTCCACCACGGCATGGAGGACTACTTCCAGGCCAAGGCGAGCCTGTTCACCCCGCGGCGCAGCCGCAGGGGCGTCGTCAACTACGACGACGAGTACGGCCGCAGGCTCGTCACCGAGGCGTCCGTGCCGGTCACCACGTTCTCCGCCGAGGGCCACCCCGACGCCGACTGGCGCGCCGAGGACGTCGAGGTCGGCTCGCACCGCTCCGGCTTCACCGTCGTCGGCCCCGACGGCGTGCGGGTGCACGCCGAGGCGCCGCTGCCGGGACCGTTCAACGTCGCCAACACCCTCGCCGCCGTCGTCGCGCTCGCCGTCGCGGGCATCGACCCGCAGGCGGCCGCCGACGGCGTCGGCGCCGTGCCCGGCGTCCCCGGCCGCCTGGAGCGCGTCGACGCGGGCCAGCCGTACCTCGCCGTCGTCGACTACGCGCACAAGACCGACGCCGTCGAGTCCGTCCTGCGCTCCCTGCGCAAGGTCACCAAGGGCCAGGTGCACATCGTGCTGGGCTGCGGCGGCGACCGCGACACCACCAAGCGCGGCCCGATGGGCGCAGCGGCCGCGCGCCTCGCCGACACCGCCGTCCTCACCTCGGACAACCCGCGCTCCGAGGACCCCCTCGCGATCCTCGCCGCGATGGTCGCGGGCGCCGCCGAGGTGCCCGTCCACGAGCGGGGCGCCGTCCTGCTCGACGCCGACCGCGCCTCCGCCATCGCCACCGCAGTCGCCCGCGCCCAGCCCGGGGACACCGTCCTCGTCGCGGGCAAGGGCCACGAGCAGGGCCAGGACATCGCGGGCGTGGTACGCCCCTTCGACGACCGGGAGGTCCTGCGCGACGCCATCGCACGCTCGCTCCACGACGAGCCCCGTCACGAGAACAGCCGCCACAGGAACAACAGTCAGGGATGACCAAGTGATCACCCTCTCCCTCGCCGAGGTCGCCGAAATCGTCGGCGGGCAGGCGTGCGACATACCGGCACCGGGTGCCAAGGACGTCCAGGTCACCGGGCCCGTCGTCTACGACTCCCGCGCGGTGGAGCCCGGCGGCCTCTTCGCGGCCTTCGCCGGCGAACGCGTCGACGGCCACGACTACGCCGCGCGGGCCGTCGAGGCCGGCGCGGTCGCCGTGCTGGCCACCCGTCCCGTCGGCGTGCCCGCGATCGTCGTCGGCAACGTGGTCGAGGCGCTCGGCGCGCTCGCCAAGGCCGTCGTGGAGCGCCTCGGCGCCTCCGTGGTCGCGCTCACCGGCTCGGCGGGCAAGACGAGCACCAAGGACCTCATCGCCCAGCTGCTGCGCAGCAAGGCGCCCACCATCTGGCCCGAGGGCAACCTCAACAACGAGATCGGCCTGCCGATCACCGCCCTGCGTGCCGTGGCGGACACCCGCTACCTGGTCCTGGAGATGGGCGCGCGCTACATCGGCGACATCCGCTACCTGACCGGCCTCGTGCCGCCCCGCGTGGGCGTCGTCCTGAACGTGGGCACCGCCCACCTCGGGGAGTTCGGCAGCCGCGAGAACATCGCCATCGCCAAGGGCGAGATGGTCGAGTCGCTGCCGTCCGCCGAGGAGGGCGGCATCGCCGTGCTCAACGCCGACGACGCCCTCGTACGCGAGATGGCCTCCCGCACCACGGCCCGCGTCGTGTACTTCGGGGAGTCGGACAAGGCAGACGTACGGGCGGAGAACGTACGCCTCACGGACACGGGACAGGCCGCATTCCTGCTCCGGACACCCTCCGGGTGCAGGGACGTGACGCTGCGGCTGTACGGTGAGCACCACGTGTCGAACGCGCTCGCCGCGGCCGCCGTAGCCCACGAGTTGGGGCTTTCCGTCGACGAGATCGCCGAGGCGCTCGGGTCGGCAGGGTCCCTCTCCCGCTGGCGTATGGAGGTCACCGAGCGCTCGGACGGTGTGACGATCGTCAACGACGCCTACAACGCGAACCCCGAATCCATGCGAGCCGCGCTCCGCGCGCTGGTCGCCATGGGTGGCGCCGCACGTGCCGGAGGGGGGCGCACCTGGGCGGTGCTCGGCCCGATGGCCGAGCTCGGGGACGACGAACTCGCCGAGCACGACGCGATCGGGCGGCTCGCCGTCCGGCTCAACGTCAACAAGCTCGTGGCGGTCGGGGGCAGGGAAGCGTCCTGGCTGCGACTGGGCGCTTACAACGAGGGTTCGTGGGGTGAGGAGTCGGTGCACGTGTCCGACGCACGGGCGGCGATCGACCTGTTGCGCAGGGAACTGCGTCCGGGAGACGTCGTGCTGGTGAAGGCATCCAGGTCGGCAGCGCTGGAGAGGGTGGCCCTCGCCCTGCTCGACGGCGCGGCCGAGGGCGAGGTCGCCGGCCGATGAGGCAGATCCTCTTCGCGGGGGCCATCGGGCTCTTCCTGACCCTGATCGGCACCCCGCTGCTCATCAAGCTGCTGGCCCGCAAGGGGTACGGACAGTTCATCAGGGACGACGGTCCGCGCACCCACGGCAGCAAGAAGGGCACGCCCACCATGGGCGGTATCGCCTTCATCCTGGCGACGCTCATCGCGTACGTCCTGGCGAAGGTGGTCACGGGCGAGGACTTCCACTTCTCCGGGATCCTCGTGCTGTTCCTGATGACCGGGATGGGGCTCGTCGGGTTCCTCGACGACTACATCAAGATCGTCAAGCAGCGGTCGCTGGGCCTGCGGGCCAAGGCGAAGATGGCCGGGCAGCTGATCGTGGGCATCGCCTTCGCGGTGCTCGCGCTCCAGGACCCGAACACCCGCGGGATCACGCCCGCCTCGACCAAGCTGTCGTTCGTCACGGACTTCGGCTGGTCCATCGGGCCCGTCGTGTTCGTCGTCTGGGCGCTGTTCATGATCCTCGCGATGTCGAACGGCGTGAACCTGACGGACGGCCTCGACGGGCTCGCCACGGGCGCCTCGGTGATGGTGTTCGGCGCGTACACCTTCATCGGCCTGTGGCAGTTCCAGGAGTCCTGCGCCAACGCGGGCACCCTGACCAACCCCAACGCCTGCTTCGAGGTACGGGACCCGCTCGACCTCGCCGTCGTGGCGTCCGCCCTGATGGGCGCCTGCTTCGGCTTCCTGTGGTGGAACACGTCCCCGGCGAAGATCTTCATGGGCGACACCGGTTCGCTGGCGCTCGGCGGCGCGTTCGCCGGCCTCGCCATCACCTCGCGCACCGAGTTCCTGATGGCCGTGCTCGGCGGCCTGTTCGTCCTGATCACCATGTCCGTGGTGATCCAGGTCGGCTCCTTCCGCATGACCGGGAGGCGGGTCTTCAGGATGGCCCCGCTCCAGCACCACTTCGAGCTCAAGGGGTGGTCCGAGGTCCTTGTGGTGGTCAGGTTCTGGATCATCCAGGGCATGTGCGTGATCGTCGGCCTCGGCCTCTTCTACGCGGGATGGGCGGCCCAGAAGTGAGCACGGACGGCTGGCACGGCAGGCGCGTGACCGTCGCGGGACTCGGGGTCTCCGGGGTCCCGGCGGCGCGCGTCCTGCACGGCCTCGGCGCCGAGGTCACCGTCGTCAACGACGGCGAGGACGACCGCTCGCGCGCCCAGGCGCGCGAGCTGGCCGATCTCGGCGTCACCGTCAGGCTCGGCGACGGCGACACGCTGCCCGCGGGCACGGAGTTGGTCGTCACCGCGCCCGGCTGGCGTCCCGACAAGCCGCTGTTCGCGGCCGCCGCCGCCGCGGGCGTGGAGGTCTGGGGCGACGTCGAACTCGCCTGGCGGCTGCGCGGCGAGGGGGCGGCGCCCTGGCTCGCCGTCACCGGCACCAACGGCAAGACCACCACCGTGCGGATGCTCGCCGCGATCCTCGCCGCCGCGGGCCTGCGCACGGCCGCGGTCGGCAACATCGGCGTCTCCCTGCTCGACGCCGTCACCGGCGACGAGCCGTACGACGTGCTCGCCGTCGAGCTCTCCAGCTACCAGCTGCACTGGGCGCCCAGCCTGCGCGCCCACTCCGCCGCGGTCCTCAACCTCGCCCCCGACCACCTCGACTGGCACGGCTCCATGGAGGCGTACGCCGCGGACAAGGGCCGGATCTACGAGGGCAACCAGGTCGCGTGCGTCTACAACGCGGCGGACAAGGCCACGTCCGACCTGGTGCGCGCCGCCGACGTCGAGGAGGGCTGCCGCGCGATCGGCTTCACCCTCGGCGCCCCGGGGCCCTCGGAACTCGGCGTCGTGGACGGGCTCCTGGTCGACCGGGCGTTCGTCGAGGACCGGCAGCGCCAGGCGCAGGAGCTCGCCGAGGCCGCGGACGTGACCCCCGCCGTGCCGCACAACATCGCCAACGCCCTGGCCGCCGCTGCCCTCGCCCGCGCGTACGGCGTCCCGGCCGCCGCCGTACGGGACGGGCTGCGCGCCTTCCGCCCCGACCCGCACCGCATGGAGCACGTCGCCGACATCGCGGGCGTCACGTACATCGACGACTCCAAGGCGACCAACACCCACGCCACCGAGGCGTCCCTCGCCTCCTACGAACCGATCGTCTGGATCGCCGGGGGCCTCGCCAAGGGCGCGACCTTCGACGAGCTGGTCGCGGGGGCGGCGGCGCGGCTGCGCGGTGCCGTCCTGATCGGCGCCGACCGCGGCCTGATCAGGGAAGCGCTGGCGCGACACGCCCCGCAGGTCCCGGTGGTCGACCTCGAACGGACCGACACTGGGGCGATGGCGGCGGCGGTCCGCGAGGCGACGCGCCTCGCACAGCCAGGGGACACGGTCCTGATGGCCCCGGCCTGCGCGTCGATGGACATGTTCGCCAACTACAACAAGCGGGGCGAGGCGTTCGCGCAGGCCGTGCGCTCGCTCGCAGCGGAGCATGCCTGACCGGCGGGCCCAGGCGCCCCGCCGGGCTCGACTGGAGGGGACACCAACCATGCCGGCCGACGACCCCCAGCACGCCGACGGCGCGTCAGGGCGACGGAAGAAGGCGCAGCGGCGCCCGTCGGCCGCCGCCGGGGCGCTGCCCGGGACGGACCTCGCCGCCGCGGGAGTGCCCGGCGCGGCCCTGCGGAGCGGCGCCCCCGGCGCCGGGCCGCGGGCCGGGCGGGCCCCCGCCCCCCGCGGCGCCGCCGCACGGCCGCGGCCGCCGCGCCGCCCCGCGGGCCCGCCCAGGGGCGCGGCCGCGCTGCGCAGGCGGTTCGAGCAGGCCAGGCGCGCCTGGGACCGCCCGCTCACCGCGTACTACCTGATCATCGGCAGCGCCGCGCTGATCATCGTGCTCGGACTCGTGATGGTCTACTCGGCCTCGATGATCAAGGCACTCGAACTCTCGCTGCCCGCCTCGTACTTCTTCCGCAAGCAGTTCCTCGCCGCGCTGATCGGCGGCGTCCTGCTGCTCGTCGCCACCCGCATGCCGGTCAGGCTGCACCGGGCGCTCGCCTACCCGCTGCTGGTCGTGACCGTCTTCCTGATGGCGCTCGTGCAGGTGCCGGGGATAGGGCAGTCGGTCAACGGCAACCAGAACTGGATCGGCTTCGGCGCCTTCCAGCTCCAGCCCAGCGAGTTCGGCAAGCTCGCGCTCGTCCTGTGGGGCGCCGACCTGCTCGCGCGCAAGCAGGAGAAGCGGCTGCTCAACCAGTGGAAGCACCTGCTGGTGCCGCTGGTGCCGTGCGCGTTCTTCCTGCTGGGCCTGATCATGCTCGGCGGCGACCTGGGCACCGCGATCATCCTCACCGCGATCCTCTTCGGCCTGCTCTGGCTCGCGGGGGCGCCCACCAGGCTGTTCGCCGGGGTGCTCGGCGTCGCGCTCGCCATCGGCGCCATGCTCGTCAAGACGAGTCCCAACCGGATGGGCCGCCTCGACTGCATCGGCGCGAGCGCCCTCGGCCCCGACGACCAGTGCTGGCAGGCCGTGCACGGCCTCTACGCGCTCGCGGGCGGCGGCTGGTTCGGCTCGGGCCTCGGCGCCAGTGTGGAGAAATGGGGCCAGCTGCCAGAACCCCACACCGACTTCATTTTCGCCATCACCGGGGAGGAACTGGGCCTGGCAGGGACGCTGTCGGTGCTCGCCCTGTTCGCGGCTCTAGGCTATGCGGGTATCCGCGTGGCCGGAAGCACGGAGGACCCCTTCGTGAGGTACGCCGCGGGAGGCGTGACCACCTGGATCACGGCCCAGGCCGTGGTCAACATCGGTGCCGTGCTCGGCCTGCTGCCGATCGCGGGCGTCCCGCTCCCGCTGTTCTCCTACGGAGGGTCGGCCCTGCTTCCGACGATGTTCGCCGTCGGACTGCTGATCGCCTTCGCGCGGCAGGAGCCGGCGGCGAAGGCGGCTCTCGCCATGCGGGCGTCCGCCCCCGGCAGGAGGCCGGGCGGGCTGAGATGGATGACGATGAGACGGCGCGTCAAGCAGAGGCCGTCCGGAGAGCGGTGAATTTCGGTGCATGTCGTACTCGCAGGCGGAGGGACCGCCGGCCACATCGAGCCCGCGCTCGCCCTCGCGGACGCGCTGCGCAGGGCCGATCCCACCACCGGGATCACGGCGCTCGGCACGGAGCGCGGCCTGGAGACCAGGCTCGTCCCCGAGCGGGGGTACGAACTGGCGCTCATCCCCGCTGTGCCGCTGCCCCGCAAGCCCACGCCCGAGCTGATCACGGTGCCGGGGCGGCTGCGTGGCACCATCAAGGCGGCCGAGCAGATCATGGAGCGGACCAAGGCCGACTGCGTGGTCGGCTTCGGCGGCTACGTGGCGCTGCCCGGCTATCTCGCGGCCAAGCGGCTCGGCGTCCCGATCGTCATCCACGAGGCCAACGCGCGCCCCGGCCTCGCCAACAAGATCGGCTCGCGCTACGCCGCGGCCGTCGCCGTCTCCACCCCCGACAGCAAGCTGCGCGGCGCCCGCTACATCGGCATCCCGCTGCGCCGCACCATCGCCATGCTCGACCGCGCGAAGGTCCGGCCCGAGGCGCGGGCCGCGTTCGGCCTCGACCCCAACCTGCCGACGCTGCTGGTCTCCGGTGGCTCGCAGGGCGCCCGCAGGCTCAACGAGGTGGTCCAGCAGGTCGCCCCGGTGCTCCAGCGCTCCGGCATCCAGATCCTGCACGCGGTCGGCCCGAAGAACGAAATGCCGCACGTGGACAACATGCCGGGAATGCCGCCCTACATCCCGGTACCGTACGTGGACCGGATGGATCTCGCGTACGCCGCGGCCGACATGATGCTCTGCCGCGCGGGCGCGATGACGGTGGCGGAGCTCTCCGCCGTCGGGCTGCCCGCCGCCTATGTGCCGCTGCCGATCGGCAACGGCGAACAGCGGCTCAACGCCCAGCCGGTGGTGAAGGCGGGCGGCGGACTCCTCGTCGACGACGCGGAGCTGACCCCCCAGTGGGTGCAGAGCAGCGTCCTTCCGGTACTGGCCGATCCGCACCGGCTGTACGAAATGTCCCGGGCGGCCTCCGAGTTCGGCCGCAGGGACGCCGACGACCTGCTCGTCGGCATGGTGTACGAGGCGATCGCCGCACACCGTCAGGTGTGAGGCACGGGCTCGCGGGCCCAACCGACCGAGAGGCAGGGGCACATGGCCGGACCGACCACAGCCGAGCGCGACGCGCGGCAGCCGCGGTCGGAGTCCGGCCGCCCCGGCGGCGAGCGGTCCGGGGGCCCGCGCGTCCCCCTGCGCAGGCTGATCGTCGTACTGGCCGGGGTGGTTGTGCTGCTCGGCCTCGTCCTCTGGCTCCTCTACGGCTCCTCGTGGCTGCGGCTCACCCGGGTGCAGGTCAGCGGGGGCAGGGTGCTGACGTCCGAGCAGGTGGCGGGGGCCGCGCGGGTGCCGCTCGGCTCGCCGCTCGCCTCGCTGGACACCGGTGCGGTCGAGACGCGTGTCGAACGGGCGCTGCCGCGCGTGGATTCCGTGGCGGTCTCCCGGTCGTGGCCGCACACGGCTGAGGTGAAAGTCACGGAACGTGTGCCCGTGCTGGTCATGAAGAAGGGCGCGGACTTCACCGAAGTCGACGCGAAGGGCGTGCGTTTCGACACGGTGCGGAATGCGCCCCAGGGCGTTCCGCTGCTGGAATTGACCCCGGATCCGAAGGCGGCTTCGCCCCGTTTCCCGGCCGCCAGGCTGCTGCGCGAGGCCGCGGCCGTACGGGCCGCGCTGCCCGCGCAAGTGGCCCGTGACACCCGGTCACTCCAGGTCCGGTCCTACGATTCCGTTTCCCTGCGGCTGGCGGACGGCCGTACGGTGATGTGGGGGAGCAGTGAGGAGGGTGCGGCCAAGGCGCGCGCTCTGACCGCTCTGCTCAAAGGCGCGCCCAAGGCGGGCCATTTCGACGTGAGTGCGCCCAGTGCCCCTGCGTCGTCGGTGAGTTGACGCACGTTTTCGCTGGCAGGGCCCCTGGTTGGCCAGCGCTACGGGTGATCACATAGGGTGAAAAGAAACACGGGAGGTTCGGCGTGTTCATTGAACGTCCGCCACTTGTCGCCTTAGTGTCCTGTTCGGAGAGTCCAAAGAAGTCCAAGAACAGACGCACTACTAACCCTAAACTTCAACGTTAGGGTTCGGGTCGGCGATTCGGACCGTCCCATCGGCATCAGTCGTCGCGCAGTGGATATGTCCGCGCGGCGGCACGTAACCCGAGGCGAGAGGCCTTCGACGTGGCAGCACCGCAGAACTACCTCGCAGTCATCAAGGTCATCGGTGTCGGCGGCGGTGGTGTCAATGCCATCAACCGAATGATCGAGGTCGGTCTCAAGGGTGTCGAGTTCATCGCGATCAACACCGATGCGCAAGCCCTGCTGATGAGCGACGCCGACGTCAAGCTCGACGTCGGCAGGGAACTCACCCGCGGCCTCGGCGCAGGCGCCAACCCGGCGGTCGGCCGCAAGGCGGCCGAGGACCACCGGGAGGAGATCGAGGAGGTCCTCAAGGGGGCCGACATGGTCTTCGTCACGGCGGGCGAGGGCGGCGGCACCGGCACCGGCGGCGCACCCGTCGTCGCCAACATCGCGCGCTCGCTCGGCGCCCTCACGATCGGCGTGGTCACGCGCCCGTTCACCTTCGAGGGGCGCCGCCGCGCGAACCAGGCGGAGGACGGCATCGCCGAGCTCCGCGAAGAGGTCGACACCCTCATCGTCATCCCCAACGACCGGCTGCTGTCCATCTCGGACCGCCAGGTCAGCGTGCTCGACGCGTTCAAGTCCGCGGACCAGGTGCTGCTCTCCGGCGTCCAGGGCATCACCGACCTCATCACCACGCCGGGCCTGATCAACCTCGACTTCGCCGACGTCAAGTCCGTGATGTCCGAGGCGGGCTCGGCGCTCATGGGCATCGGCTCGGCGCGCGGCGACGACCGCGCGGTGGCCGCGGCAGAGATGGCGATCTCCTCACCGCTGCTCGAAGCGTCCATCGACGGTGCACGCGGCGTGCTGCTCTCCATCTCGGGCGGCAGCGACCTCGGCCTCTTCGAGATCAACGAGGCGGCCCAACTGGTCAGCGAGGCCGCGCACCCCGAGGCCAACATCATCTTCGGCGCGGTCATCGACGACGCGCTCGGCGACGAGGTCAGGGTCACCGTGATCGCGGCGGGCTTCGACGGCGGCCAGCCGCCGGCCAGGCGCGAGACGGTACTCGGCTCGTCGGCGGGCAAGCGCGAGGAGTCCCAGGCGCCGCGTCCGCTGGACGGCGGGCGCCCCGCGTCCGGCGGCCTCGGCACGGTGCCCGCCCCCGAGGAGCCCGCGACCCCCGCGGAATCGGCTCCTCCGGTCGCGGAGAAGCCGCTCCCGCCGGTCTCCACCCCGCACGTTCCGCCGACCCGTCCGCCCTTCCAGGACAGCCAGGCCGAGGAACTGGACGTCCCGGACTTCCTCAAGTGATACGGGAAACCCTCGCGACCACGGGCGGCGCCCACTTCGCCTTCACCGACCGGTGGGGCGGGGTGAGCGCCGTTCCGTACGAGGAGCTCAACCTCGGCGGCGCGGTGGGCGACGATCCGGCAGCGGTCCTCGCCAACAGGAAGCTCGCGGCCGGGGCGCTCGGCCTCGACCCGTCCCGGGTCGTGTGGATGAACCAGGTGCACGGGCGCGAGGTCGCCCACGTCACCGGCCCGTGGGCCCCGGGCGACGCGGTTCCCGCCGTGGACGCGCTGGTCACGGCCGAACGCGGCCTGGCGCTCGCGGTCCTGACCGCGGACTGCGTGCCCGTCCTGCTCGCCGACCCGGCCGCAGGCATCGCCGCCGCCGCGCACGCGGGCCGGCCAGGACTCGTCGCGGGGGTGGTCCCCGCCGCGGTGCGCGCCATGGTGGAGCGGGGTGCCGAGCCCGCCCGGATCACCGCGTACACCGGGCCCGCCGTCTGCGGCCGGTGCTACGAAGTGCCGGACGCGATGCGCGCCGACGTCGCGGCCGCCGTGCCCGAGGCGTACGCGGAGACGAGCTGGGGCACCCCGGCGGTCGACGTCGCCGCGGGCGTCCACGCCCAGCTGGCCGGGCTCGGCGTGTGTGACCTGCGGCGCTCGCCCGTCTGCACGCGCGAGTCGGCGGACCACTACTCGTACCGCCGGGACCGCACCACCGGTCGGCTCGCCGGCTATGTCTGGCTGGACTGAGCAGATGAGCGACCGCAAGGCGGAACTCTCCCGCAATCTCACCGCCGTTCGGGACCGGATCGCCGCCGCGTGCGCGGCGGCCGGGCGCGATCCGCGGGAGGTGACCCTGATCGTGGTCACCAAGACCTACCCGGCCGACGACGTCCGCATACTCCACTCGCTCGGCGTGCGCGAGGTCGCGGAGAACCGCGACCAGGACGCGGCGCCCAAGGCAGCCGCCTGTGCGGATCTGTCGCTGAACTGGCACTTCGTGGGACAGTTGCAGACGAACAAGGCGCGCTCCGTGGTCGGTTACGCGGGCGAGGTCCAGTCGGTCGACCGGCTCAGACTGGTGGCCGCGCTGTCGGCGGCCGCGGTCCGCGCGGGACGCGAGGTCGGCTGCCTGCTCCAGGTCGCGCTCGACGCGGAGTCGGGCGAGCGGGGGGAGCGCGGCGGCGTCGCACCGGACGGCGTCGGGGAGTTGGCCGCGGCGGTGGCCGGGGCCGAGGGACTGCGGCTCGACGGTCTGATGACCGTCGCCCCGCTCGCCGGACCGTACGCGGGACGGCAACGCGCGGCGTTCGAACGGCTGGTGGAAATCTCATCCCGCCTGCGGGCGGACCATCCTGCTGCGACGATGGTCTCGGCAGGGATGAGCGCGGACCTCGAAGAGGCCGTACAGGCGGGTGCGACACATGTACGCGTCGGTACGGCGGTCCTCGGAGTCCGACCCCGGCTCGGGTAACGTCGCGAAGCAAGTCGGACCACAGTAGAAAATATGGTCATTTCCGCCGGAAGGCGGGCAGGCCGAGTGGATCGCGGACACTTGGTGACGAGTGATCCACCACAGAGCGGAGGAACCGGAGCATGGCCGGCGCGATGCGCAAGATGGCGGTGTACCTCGGCCTCGTGGAGGACGATGGGTACGACGGCAGGGGCTTCGACCCCGACGACGACTTCGAACCCGAGCCGGAGCCCGAGCGGGAGCACCGGCGTCAACCCGTGCACCAGCCGGAGCGCGAGGAGCCGGTGCGGGTGCCGGGCCCGCCTGCGCAGCGCGAACGCGAGCGCGAGCCGGTGCCGCTAGCCGCCGAAAGCGGACGACCCGCGCGAATCGCCCCCGTGTCGTCCATCACACCTGAACGTCCCAGTCTGGAGAAGAACGCACCGGTGATCATGCCCAAGGTCGTGTCGGAGCGGGAGCCCTACCGCATCACCACATTGCACCCGCGGACCTACAACGAGGCCCGTACCATCGGGGAACACTTCCGCGAAGGCACCCCGGTGATCATGAACTTGACCGAGATGGACGACACCGACGCGAAGCGACTTGTCGACTTTGCGGCAGGACTCGTCTTCGGTCTGCATGGCAGCATTGAACGCGTGACCCAGAAGGTGTTCCTGCTGTCTCCTGCTAACGTCGATGTCACGGCGGAGGACAAGGCCCGCATCGCAGAGGGCGGATTCTTCAACCAGAGCTGAGAACACGACACCGGGTACGACTCCGGCCGCCCGGCCGGACCGAGTGAAGTCAGGGGAGAGGGAAGCGCGGGATGGGCGTAGCGCTGCAGGTGATCTACATCGCTCTGATGTGCTTCCTGATCGTGCTGATCTTCCGGTTGGTCATGGACTACGTCTTCCAGTTCGCACGTTCATGGCAACCCGGGAAGGCGATGGTGGTCGTACTTGAGGCCACCTACACTGTCACCGATCCACCGCTCAAGCTTCTGCGGCGGTTCATCCCGCCGCTGCGTCTCGGGGGCGTGGCACTCGACCTGTCCTTCTTCGTTCTGATGATCATCGTTTACATTCTGATTTCCGTCGTAGGCGGGTTCGCGGGATGAGTGTGGACGATACGGTCTTGCCGACTGCCGACGACTACGTAGAGGTGAAGAAGAGATGCCGTTGACCCCCGAGGACGTGCGGAACAAGCAGTTCACGACCGTCCGCCTCCGAGAAGGCTATGACGAGGACGAGGTCGATGCCTTTCTCGACGAGGTCGAGGCCGAACTGACTCGCCTGCTCCGCGAGAACGAGGACCTGCGCGCCAAGCTGGCCGCGGCCACGCGTGCGGCCGCGCAGAACCAGCAGCAGCAGAACATGCGCAAGTCGCCCGAGCCGCAGGACCGGCAGGGTCCCGGCGGCCCGCAGGGGCAGGGCGGGCCCAACGGTCCCGTTCCCGCTGCCATATCCGGACCTCCCGTGCAGCAGCAGCCCCCGCAGATGGGTCCCCCCCAGCTGCCGGCGGGTCCGAGCGCGCACGGTCCGCAGGGCCAGCAGGGTCCCCAGGGCCCCGGCGGCCCGCAGGGGCACGGCCCCCAGGGTCCGCAGGGCCAGCACGGCCCCGGCATGCAGGGTGGTCCCGGCATGCAGGGCGGACCCATGCAGGGCGGACCCGGCATGCAGGGTGGCCCCGGCCAGATGCAGCAGCAGATGGGCGGGCCCATGCAGGGCGGTCCCGGCCCGATGCAGCAGCACATGGGCGGCCCAGGACCGATGGGCGGCCCCATGGGCGGTCCGATGGGCGGCCCAGGTCCGATGGGCCACGCACCGCAGCTCGGCCAGCCCGGCGGCCCCGGCGGCGACAGCGCCGCCCGTGTCCTCTCCCTCGCCCAGCAGACCGCCGACCAGGCGATCGCCGAGGCGCGGTCCGAGGCCAACAAGATCGTCGGTGAGGCGCGCAGCCGCGCCGAGGGCCTGGAGCGCGACGCCCGCGCCAAGGCCGACGCGCTGGAGCGGGACGCGCAGGAGAAGCACCGCGTAGCCATGGGCTCCCTGGAGTCCGCGCGCGCCACGCTTGAGCGCAAGGTCGAGGACCTGCGCGGGTTCGAGCGCGAGTACCGCACGCGTCTGAAGTCGTATCTGGAGAGCCAGCTGCGCCAGCTGGAGACCCAGGCGGACGACTCGCTCGCCCCGCCCCGCACGCCGTCGTCCGCTCCCTCGCTGCCGCCGTCGCCCTCCATGGCGTCCGCGGGCGCGGGATCGCTCGGCCACTCGATGGGCAGCGGCCCCTCCATGAACGGCGGGCCCTCGTCCGGTCCTTCGTACGGCGGCGGCCAGCAGCAGATGTCGCCCGCGATGACCCAGCCGATGGCGCCGGTCAGGCCGCAGGCCCCGCAGCCGATGCAGCAGGCGCCCTCGCCGATGCGCGGCTTCCTCATCGACGAGGACGACAACTGAGGCCGGGACGCGCGCGGCGCGCGTGAACCACTGACGGCCGTCGGCAGGCCGCACGAAGGGCCGGGCCCGAGTCCCCACCAGGACTCGGGCCCGGCCCTTTCGCCTGCCCGCGCCGCGCAGGCGACGGCGGGTCCGCCACCCGGCCCCGGGCGGCGGACCCGCCGTCCGCGCTCAGGCCTTGCGCAGGTGGAACGTCAGGCCGAGGCCCGCGTCCGTGAACGCCTCGCCGTAGCCCGCCTCCGGCTCGCCCTGGGCGAAGTCCTGCGCCAGCACCTCGTCGGCGATCAGCCCGGCGTGCCGGGTCAGGGCCTCGGTGACCTCGTCGGACGTCGAGCGCCAGCGCAGCGCGATCCGGTCGGCGACGTCGAGGCCGCTGTTCTTGCGGGCCTCCTGGATCAGCCGGATCGCGTCGCGCGCGAGACCGGCGAGCCGCAGCTCCGGGGTGATCTCCAGATCGAGGGCGACCGTCGCGCCCGCGTCCGACGCCACCGACCAGCCCTCGCGCGGGGTCTCCGTGACGATCACCTCGTCGGGCGAGAGGTCCACCCGCTCGCCGTCGACCTCCACCGACGCCGTGCCCTCGCGCAGCGCCTGCGAAAGCTCCGCGGCGTCCGCGGCGGCGACGGCCTTCGCCACGTCCTGCACCCGCTTGCCGAACCGCTTGCCCAGCGCACGGAAGTTGGCCTTCGCCGTGGTGTCCACCAGCGAGCCGCCGACCTCGGAGAGCGTCGCGAGCGCCGACACGTTCAGCTCGTCGGTGATCTGCTCGCGCAGCCCCGCGGGCAGCGACTCGAAGCCGGCGGCCGCGATCAGCGCCCGCGACAGCGGCTGGCGCGTCTTGACGCCCGACTCGGCGCGGGTGGCGCGGCCCAGCTCGACGAGCCGCCGCACCAGCGCCATCTGCCGCGACAGCGCGGGGTCGATCAGCGCGGGGTCCGGCTCCGGCCAGCTCGCCAGGTGCACCGACTCGGGCGCTGCGGGCGTCACCGGCACGACCATGTCCTGCCACACCCGCTCGGTGATGAACGGCGTCAGCGGCGCCATCAGCCGCGTGACCGTCTCGAGCACCTCGTGCAGCGTGCGCAACGCCGCCTTGTCGCCCTGCCAGAACCGGCGCCGCGAGCGGCGCACGTACCAGTTCGACAGGTCGTCGACGAACGCGGAGAGCAGCTTGCCCGCGCGCTGCGTGTCGAACGCCTCCATCGCCTGCGTGACCTGCTCGGTCAGCGTGTGCGCCTCGCCGAGCAGCCAGCGGTCCAGCAGTGGCCGGTCCGCGGGCGCCGGGTCGGCGGCGGACGGCGCCCAGCCGGAGGTGCGCGCGTACAGCGCCTGGAACGCCGCGGTGTTCCAGTACGTCAGCAGGGTCTTGCGCACGACCTCCTGGATCGTGGTGTGGCCGACCCTGCGGGCCGCCCACGGCGAGCCGCCCGCGGCCATGAACCAGCGGACCGCGTCGGCGCCGTGCTGGTCCATCAGCGGGATCGGTTCGAGGATGTTGCCCAGGTGCTTGGACATCTTCCGGCCGTCCTCGGCCAGGATGTGGCCGAGGCACACCACGTTCTCGTACGAGGACCGGTCGAAGACGAGCGTGCCGACCGCCATCAGCGTGTAGAACCACCCGCGTGTCTGGTCGATCGCCTCGGAGATGAACTGCGCCGGGTAGCGCCGCTCGAACAGCTCCTTGTTGTGGTACGGGTAGCCGTACTGCGCGAACGGCATCGAGCCCGAGTCGTACCAGGCGTCGATGACCTCCTCCACCCGGGTCGCCGTCTCGCCGCACTCCGGGCACGGGAAGGTGACCTCGTCGATGTACGGGCGGTGCGGGTCGAGGCCCGACTGGTCGGTGCCGGTCAGCTCCGTCAGCTCGGCGCGCGAGCCCACGCAGGTCAGGTGCCCCTCGTCGGACGCGCAGCGCCAGACGGGCAGCGGCGTGCCCCAGTAGCGCTTGCGGGACAGCGCCCAGTCGACGTTGTTGTCCAGCCAGTCCCCGTACCTGCCGTGCTTGACCGAGTCGGGGAACCAGTTGGTCCGCTCGTTCTCCGCGAGCAGGCGGTCCTTCACGGCCGTCGTGCGGATGTACCAGGACGGCTGCGCGTAGTAGAGGAGCGCGGTGTGGCAGCGCCAGCAGTGCGGGTAGCTGTGCTCGTACGGCAGGTGCCGGAAAAGCAGGCCCCTGGCGCGCAGGTCCTCCGTCAGCGCCTCGTCGGCCTTCTTGAAGAACACGCCGCCGACCAGCGGCACGTTTTCCTCGAAGGTGCCGTTCGGACGGACCGGGTTGACCACGGGGAGGCCGTACGCGCGGCAGACCTTGAGGTCCTCCTCACCGAAGGCGGGGGACTGGTGGACGAGTCCTGTGCCGTCCTCCGTCGTCACGTACTCGGCGTTGACGACGTAGTGCGCGTCGGTGCCCTCGGGGAACGCGACCAGGTCGAAGGGGCGGCGGTAGGTCCACCGCTCCATCTCCCTGCCGGTGAAGGACTCGCCGGTCGGCTCCCAGCCCTCTCCGAGCGCCTTCGCAAGCAGCGGCTCGGCGACCACGACCTGCTCCTGGCCGTCGCCCGCCACCACGTACCGCACGTCGGGGTGCGCGGCCACGGCGGTGTTCGAGACCAGCGTCCACGGGGTGGTCGTCCACACCAGCATCGACGCACGGCCGGCGAGCGGGCCCGAGGTCAGAGGGAAGCGCACGTAGACGGACGGGTCGACGACCGTCTCGTACCCCTGCGCGAGCTCGTGGTCCGACAGGCCCGTCTCGTCGCGCGGGCACCAGGGGGCGACCCGGTGGTCCTGCACGAGCAGGCCCTTGTCGAAGATCTGCTTCAGCGACCACCAGACCGAGTCCACGTACTCGGGACTCATCGTCCAGTACGCGTTGTCCATGTCGAGCCAGTAGCCCATCCGGTCGGTGAGCTGCTCGAAGGCGTCCGTGTGCCGGGTCACGGAGGCGCGGCACCGGTCGTTGAACGCGGCGATGCCGTACGCCTCGATGTCCTTCTTGCCCTCGAAGCCGAGCTCCTTCTCGACCGCGAGCTCGACCGGCAGGCCGTGGCAGTCCCAGCCGGCCTTGCGGGGCACGTGATAGCCGCGCATGGTGCGGTAGCGGGGGAAGACGTCCTTGAAGACGCGGGCCTCGATGTGGTGGGCGCCGGGCATGCCGTTCGCGGTGGGCGGGCCCTCGTTGAAGACCCACTCGGGGCGGCCCTCGGTCTGCTCCATGCTCTTGGCGAAGATCTTCGCCTCGCGCCAGAAGTCGAGCACGGCGTGTTCGAGGGCGGGCAGGTCGACCTGCGCGGGTACCGGGCGGTACTGCGGCGGGGTCACTGATGTCATCGGGCGCTTCCTCCGGCGGGGCTGCGGCATCTCCGTCCGGAGGGACGAGAGCAGGAACTCCCGCGGTACCACCCTCCTTGGCCCCGGGCACAGCCGCGCCCGGCGCCCCCTCATTGGGGTCGCGCTGCCGGGTCTAGTCACCCGCCGCGTGCCGCGGGCTTTCTTCCGGCGGCTCCGGGGTGATCCTTCGCACCGCGCTCTGCCCCCGGGCTCGCACCGTCCCCGGGTCGCTCCTGGCCGCTCTCGGGCTACTCGTCCCCATCCACGCCTCTCGCTCGGCCCAGTGTACGGCCAGCCCGGCCGGTGCCGTACCGGTGCGCCACACGGCGGCGGGCATGACCCGGATGGTCACATCCGCGCACCGGGCCGCGCCGGGGGTGCGGAGGTGGCGAGGAGTGCGGATTACCCGCCGGACTGCTGGGCACAACGGATGCAGACGCTCGCGGAGAGGCCGGGTGGAGGGAACAAAAGGGGCGGCGTGCCCCGTTGCCGCGGAGCTGGTGTCGATTTATCGTCCCAACACGATTTGCGGGCAAGATCACGAAATGTGAAGGGGCCGCGGCCATGGCGAAGAAACCGACCAGGGCGGACTCCGCGACCCCGGACACCCCCGCGAAGCGAGCGTCCGAAGGCTCACCTGACAGCCGGACGGCACCGAAGAAGGCCGCCCCCAGGAAGCACGCGACCGGCAAGGCTCCCGCCGAGAGCAACGGCGGAACCAGAAAGCCCAAGAAGGCACCGGCCGAGCGGGCCCCGGCCAAACGAGCGTCCGAAGGGCCGGCCGAGAGCCGGACAGCGACAAAGAAGGCCGAACCCGGGAAACACGCGGCCGGTAAGGCCACCGCTGAGAGCGCCGGCGGAGCGAGAAAGGCCGAGAAGGCCCAGAAGAGGGCGCCGGCCACCCGCGCGGCCGGTGGACCCCCCGCCGGGAGCGCCGAAAGAACGAGCGTGGCCCGGGAGAATCGAACGAGAAACGCCCAGACAGGAGCAGAGACGGTGGCAGCGAAGAAGACCCAGGCGGCACCCGGCGAGCTCCCGGTCAGGCCGGGGGAGGACCCGTGGACCGCGGCCGAGGTGGCCGAGGCCCGCAGCGGCCTCGAGGACGAGGCCGCGCGGCTGACCGCCGAGATCACCTCGTCCGAGCGCGCGCTCGCCGGGCTGATGCGCGACTCCGCGGACGGCGCGGGCGACGACGAGGCCGACACCGGCACGAAGAACATCACCCGCGAGCACGAGCTGGCGCTCGCAGGCAACGCCCGCGAGATGCTCGAACAGACCGAGCGCGCCCTGCACCGCCTCGACGCGGGCACCTACGGCCTGTGCGAGGTGTGCGGCAAGCCGATCGGCAAGGCCCGCATGCAGGCCTTCCCCCGCGCCACCCTGTGCGTCGAGGACAAGCAGAAGCAGGAGCGCAGGGGCTGAGGACCGCCGCCCGAGCCGCACCGTGTCGTACCCTCGTTCTCACACAAGGCACCAGCGGGCCCGAGAGGACCCGCTGGGTCGGCGGCCAGCTTGTCGAGGGACTCACGTGGCAGAGGCGGAGCGCATCATCGGTACGTCGGAGGCAGACGACGCCGCCGTCCCCGCCGAGCGGGGCCGGCGGCGGATCGCCGCCCTGTTCGCCGTGGCCGCCGTGGCCTACCTCCTCGACCTCGGCAGCAAGCTGCTCGTCGTGGCGAAGCTGGAGTTCCACGAGCCCGTACGGCTCCTCGGCAGCGCCCTCGAACTGCGCGTGATCAGGAACCCCGGCGCCGCCTTCGGCGTCGGCACGGCGTACACGGTCATCTTCACGATCATCGCGGCCGCGGTGATCGTGGTGATCGCCCGCCTCGCCAGGCGCCTCTACAGCCTGCCGTGGGCGCTGGCGCTCGGGCTGCTGCTCGGCGGCGCGCTCGGCAATCTCACCGACCGGATCTTCCGGGCGCCCGGCCTGTTCGAGGGCGCGGTGGTCGACTTCATCGCCCCCGCGCACTTCGCGGTCTTCAACCTGGCCGACTCGGCCATCACCTGCGGTGGCATCCTTGTGGTGCTGCTGTCGTTCCGCGGGCTCGACCCGGACGGGACGCTCCACCGGAACTGACGCGGCCCAGGACACCATCACCACGGGACGGCCATCATTCCGGACATCAGAACACTCCCTGTACCCGACGGCCTTGAGGGCGAGCGCGTCGACGCCGCCCTCGCGCGCGTGTTCGGGCTCAGTCGTACGAAGGCGGCGGAGCTGGCCGCCCAGGGCAAGGTGCAGGTCGACGGCGCCCTCGTGGGCAAGTCGGACCGGGTCACGGCGGGAGCCTGGCTCGAGGTCGAGATGCCGGGCGCGCCCGCGCCCGTGCAGCTCGTCGCCGAGCCCGTCGAGGGCATGGAGATCGTGCACGACGACGACGACATCGTCGTGATCGTCAAGCCGGTCGGCGTCGCCGCGCACCCGAGCCCCGGCTGGAGCGGTCCCACCGTCATCGGCGGGCTCGCCGCCGCCGGCTACCGCATCTCCACGTCGGGCGCCGCCGAGCGGCAGGGCATCGTGCACCGGCTCGACGTCGGCACGTCGGGGCTGATGGTCGTGGCGAAGTCGGAGCGCGCCTACACCCTGCTGAAGCGGCAGTTCAAGGAGCGCACGGTCGACAAGCGCTACCACGCGCTCGTACAGGGCCTGCCCGACCCGATGAGCGGCACGATCGACGCGCCCATCGGCCGCCACCCCACGGCGGACTACAAGTGGGCGATCACCGTGGACGGCAAGCCGTCGGTGACGCACTACGACCTCATGGAGGCGTTCCGCGCCGCTTCGCTGCTGACCATCAAGCTGGAGACCGGCCGCACGCACCAGATCCGCGTCCACATGTCGGCGCACCGCCACCCCTGCGTGGGCGACCTGACGTACGGCGCCGACCCGACGCTCGCCAAGCGGCTCGGCCTGACCAGGCAGTGGCTGCACGCCGTCAGCCTCGGCTTCGAGCACCCCGCGGACGGCGGCTGGGTCGAGTTCGCGAGCGACTACCCGGCGGACCTCCAGGGCGCGCTCGACACCGTGCGCGAGGAGAGCAACGCATGAGCGGCGCCGCCGCGCCGTGCACCGTGCGGCTCGCGCGGGACGCCGCCGACCTGGAGGCCTGCCTCGCCGTGCGCAAGGAGGTCTTCCGCCTGGAGCAGGGCATAGCGGAGGACATCGACCTCGACGGCAGGGACGGCGACGCGCTCCACGTGCTCGCCGTCGCCGACGACGGCACGCCGATCGGCACCGGGCGGCTGCTGCACGGGCCCGGCGCGGCCGACGTGACCGGTGGCGACCCGCGGGTGGGCGCCCTCGGCCGGCTCGCCGTCAGGTCCACGGCGCGCGGGCTCGGCATCGGCGCCGCCCTGGTCCGCGGCATCGAGGACGCGGCGCGCGCCGCCGGGCTCGGCGCCGTCGACCTGCACGCGCAGGCCCACGCGCTCGGCTTCTACGAGCGCCTCGGCTACGCCCCGTACGGCGAGGAGTTCCTCGACGCGGGCATCCCGCACCGGTCGATGCGCCGGGAGTTGTGAGGGCGGGGGCCGCGGCGGTGCCGCGCCCCCTGGCGGGGCGCGCCGCCGGTCGGCGGCCCCCGCGTGGCACGCTGGGGCGGCCTGGTCACAGGCGGCCATGATCACCTGTCGGAGGCGTATCCGTGGACCAGTTGGCGCTGCTTTTCGCGCTGTTGCTCGGCGCGGTGGTGACGGTTCCCCTGGGCGACCGGATCGGGCTTCCTTCGCCCGTCCTGATGACGCTGGTCGGGGTTGTGCTCGCGCTGCTGCCGTTCGTGCCGAACGTGCAGGTGCCGCCGCAGTACATCCTGCCGCTGCTGCTGCCGCCCCTGCTCTACGCGGCGGTGCAGCGCACCTCCTGGCGGCAGTTCGCCGCCAACAAGCGGCCGATCTTCCTGCTCGCCGTGGCGCTGGTGTTCCTCACCACAGCGGCTGTCGCCGCCGTCGCGGGCGCGATCGTGCCCGGCCTGCCCATCGCCGCCGCGGTCGCGCTCGGCGCGCTGGTCGCGCCGCCCGACCCGGTCGCGGCGACCGCCGTCGCCGGGTCGCTGGGGCTGCCCAGGCGGCTCGTCTCCATCCTGGAGGGCGAGGGCCTGTTCAACGACGTCACCGCGATCGTGATCTACCACGCGGCGATCGCCGCGGTGGTCAGCGGCAGCTTCTCCTGGCCGGCGGCCGCGGGCGAGCTGGTGCTCTCCGCGGTGGTCGCCGTCGCGGTCGGCCTCGCCCTGGGCTGGGTGTCCAACAAGCTGATGTCGCTGCTCGGCGACGCGACGCTCCAGGTCGGCATGACGCTGCTCGTGCCGTTCGTCGCGTACGTGCTCGCGGAGGAGCTGCACGGCTCTGGCGTGCTCGCGGTCCTCACGACGGCCCTGTTCCTCGCGGAGCACACCGCCGACGCCGACGACGTCATGGGCCGCCTCGCGGGGAACTCCTTCTGGGAGATCGTGGACACGCTGGTCACCGGGGTCGCGTTCGGCCTGATCGGGCTCGAACTGCACAACGCCTTCCACATGGGTCAGGGCCACGAGACCCAGCTGGTGGTGTGGGGCGCGGCGATCGTCGGCGTCGTGGTGGTCGTGCGGCTGCTGTACCTGCTGCCCGCCGCCTGGGCGGCGAAGAAGCTGCACCGGCTGCGCGACCTCGACGAGGAGATCCCGATGAGCTGGCGCGAGAGCGTTGTCATGTGGTGGTCGGGGATGCGGGGCGTGGCGTCCGTCGCGCTGGCCCTCGCCGTGCCGCTCACCACGGACGACGGGCGCCCGTTCCCCGGCCGCGACGAGATCGTCTTCATCGCCTTCGCGGTGATCATGGCGACCCTGGTGGTCCAGGGCCTCACCCTGCCCTGGCTGGTGCGGCGGCTCGGCGTCACCGCGGACGCGGACGCGGAACGCAAGCTCGAACACGACCTCGCGGTGCGGGCCGCGCGTGCGGCGCGCCACCGGCTCAAGGAGATCGAGAGCGTCGAGGACCTGCCGGACGAGATCAGCGAGCGGCTGACCCGTACGGCCTTCGACATCGGCGCGCGGATCAGCCCGTTCGTCGTCGACGACGAGCGCAGGGAGTGGTTCGCGCGCAGGATCGCGTACGTGCAGACGCTGCGGCGGGTCCAGCGGGACATGATGTCGGCCGCGCGCCACGAGGTGCTGTCGGCGCGCAGCGAGCCCGGCTCCGACCCGGAGGTCGTGGACCGGGTGCTGCGCCACCTCGACGTGCGCTCGATGCGCTGAGCCGCGGCGTGCCGCCTGTGCGCTGAGCCGCCGGTGCGGCGGGCGGGTCAGCCGCGGCCGGTGTCGGGCTGCGCGGTGCGGCGGCCGGTGGTGGACCGCAGCCGGGGCGTGGGCACGCCGTCCGCTTCGGGGAAGCGGGTCTCGTGCGGCGCGGGCGCGGACGCCGTGGCCACATGGGGCAGCGCGTACGGGTGGTGGTCGACCAGCCAGGCGATCAGCTGCTCGCGCACCGCGCACCGCACGGTCCAGATGTCGTCGGCGTCCTTCGCCGTCACGACGGCCCGCACCTCGATCGACGTCGGCGTGGTGTCCGTGACGGCGAGGCTCCAGCCGCGGCCGTCCCACGCGTCGGTGGCCCGGAGGATCTCCAGCATCTTCTGCCGCATGAGCTGCACCGGAGCCGTGTGGTCGAGCTGGAGGAAGACGGTGCCGGTCATCTGCGCGCCGCCGCGCGACCAGTTCTCGAACGGCTTGCTGGTGAAGTACGACACCGGCATGGTGATGCGGCGCTCGTCCCAGGTCCGCACCGCCAGATAGGTGAGTGTGACCTCCTCGATCACGCCCCACTCGCCGTCCACCACCACGGTGTCGCCGATCCGCACCATGTCGCCGAACGCGATCTGGAAGCCGGCGAACAGGTTGCCGAGCGTCGACTGCGCGGCCACACCGGCGACGATGCCGATGATGCCCGCGGACGCCAGCATCGACGTGCCGATCGCCCGCATGTCGGGAAAGGTCAGCAGCATCGCCGCGACCGCCACGACCACCACGACGGCCGTCACGATCCGCATGATCAGCAGAACCTGGGTGCGTACGCGGCGCACCCGCATCGGATCGCGGGTCGACGAGGCGTAGCGCGCGTACGAGGACTCCACGGCCGCGGACACGATCCGGATCAGCAGCCAGGCGCCCGCGGCGATCAGCACCAGGGAGAGCAACTGCCCGATGCGGTTCTCGTGGTGCACGATGAACGCCCAGCGGGTCTGGCGGTAGCTGCCGCGCAGCAGCGCGGCGAGCAGCACCACCTGGAGCGGGACGCGGCACCGGCGCAGCAGCCCCCACAGCGGGGTCTCGCGGTGCCGCTCGTCGAGCCGCCGCAGCACGACGTCCGCGCCCCAGCCCAGCAGCAGGGTCAGGGCGACCGAGCCGCCGAGCACGATCAGTGGTCGCAGTGCCTCGTTCATGATCCCCTCGTCGTCGGATGGCGTGCGGGTGCGGATGGGAGGATGGCCGGATGGAGATCATGCTGTTCCATTCGGCCCTCGGCCTGCGCCCGGCCGTCCACGAGGCGGCCGACCGGCTGCGCGCGGCCGGGCATTCCGTGCGCGTGCCCGACCTCTACGACGGGCAAACCGCCACGACCATGGACGAGGGGCTCGCGATCAAGGAGAAGACCGGCGCGGACGAGCTGCTGCGCCGCGCGGTGGCCGCCGCGGCGCCCCACTCCGACGGGGGCCTCGTCTACGCGGGCTTCTCGCTCGGCGGGGCGATCGCCCAGAACCTCGCGCTCGGTGACGAGCGGGCGCGCGGGCTGCTCCTGCTGCACGGCACGTCCGACATCGCGGACGGCGCGGCGGTGGACGACCTGCCGGTGCAGCTCCATGTGGCGGACCCCGACGTGTTCGAGCCGCACGACTGGCTGACGGCCTGGTACCTGCGGATGCGTTCCGCAGGCGCCGATGTGGAGGTCTTCCGCTACCCGGGCGTCGGCCACCTGTACACGGACTCCGGGTTCACCGACTACGACGAGGCGGCCACGGAGGAGACCTGGCAGCTGGCGACCGCCTTCCTCGCCGACATCGCCGGGGAGCGGCACTAGCTGTATTGGCTCGCGGGCTCCGGGGCGTCCGGCTCGTACGGGCCCGGCCTCCGGAGCCGCCCTGGGCGGGGAGAGGCGCGTCAGGCCGGGGGGTTCCAGTCCTCCGGGGGCTCGGGGTCGCGCGGTCCGAAGAAGGCCGTCAGGCCCAGGTGGACCAGCATCGCGGCCACCGGCCAGGCCAGCAGCGCGCCCTTCATGCCCAGTTCGAGGGGCGCGTCGAAGGTGTGGCCCCTGCCCGCCTGCTTGGCGTGCGCGACCACGTCGGTCGTCGGGCCGAGCAGCTGCCCGAACTTCCACGCGACCAGCGAAGCCGCGACGCCGCCCAGGGCGAGCCCGAACACCAGGGGCACCCCGCCGTGCCTGCGCCACAGGAACACCACGAGCGCGCTCACCACGCCGAACGCCAGCGCGAGCAGCACGAACGTGCCGTCACCGCCGATCGCCTCCTCGCCCTCCACGTCCTTGAGCAGGACGGCGGAGCTGTCCGAGGTCAGCGGCACCTTCGGCGCGAGCCACGCCCACAGCGCGCCCAGCACGAGCCCGCACGCGGCCGTGGCGACCAGCACCAGGGCGGCCTGCGCCAGCTCCGCTCTCGTACCGGGGCCACCGGGACGGTCGGGCGGCCAGGGGGCGCCGCCCTGCGCGGCCTCCGGCTGCTGCCAGGGGTCCGGGGACGGGCGGTGGGGAGGCGGCAACGGTGCGTTCACCGTGCCATCGTGCCAAACATGCCTGTGCGCCGCCGCGGCAGGGCGGGCGGCCGGGCGAGCCGGGTCAGCGGACGGCGGCCCTGCGGTACGCCCAGGTCGCCACGGCGAGCGACACCACGCCGACCGCGGCGCACACCGTCAGATCGAGCCCCACGGCCGACCAGTCGGGCCGCGCGTCGAACGTGCCGGCGAGCGCCTCCACCCCGTACGTGGAGGGCAGCAGGTCACGGGCCCAGCGGATCAGCTCGGGCAGCCGGTCGGCGGGCAGCACGCCGAGCAGCAGCGCCGCCGACATGCCGAGCTGCCCCAGCAGCGTCGCGACCTCCTGCCGCGGCGCCAGCAGCCCGAAGGCGGCGCCCAGGCCCGCGAGCGCGGCCCCCGCGAGCGGGATCACCGCGGCGAGCACCCACAGATGGCTCAGCGGCAGCTGGAACAGCGCGCTGCCGACGACCGCCGTCACGGCCGTGCCCGGCACGGTGAACGAGGCGTACGCGCCCGCGGCGCCCAGCACCACGGCGGCCGGCGGCACCGGCAGCGTCGCGTAGTGGTCGAGGCCGCCGCTCGCCCGCAGCTGGCCGAAGTACTGCGCCAGCAGGTTCAGCGCGACGAACGCCACCACCAGCACGCTCGACCCGGAGACCACGGCCCGCGCGCCCGGGCCGCCGTCCACCACGCCCCGCATCAGGACCATGATCCCGACGGACTGGAACGTCGCGACGAACAGCAGCGGGATCCGCGCCACCCGGGCACGCGACAGCTGCGCCCGGTACACCGCGGCCAGGGAGGGCAGCAGCCTGGCACGCGGTGCGAGCGGCGCGGGGTGCGCGCCCGCCGCCGCCTCGCGCGCGGGGCCCGGGCCCCGCAGGTCCCGTACGGCCCCCAGGGCGGTGCCCGCTTTTGCGGACTCCGTGGGCAGAACGCTCACACCGTGTCACCCCTCATGCCTTCACCAGCCCGTTCGTCCGGCCGCCGAGCGCCAGGTAGACGTCCTCCAGGCTCGGCGTCGCCAGTGTGAAGTCGTCGAGCGCCGCGAAGGCGGCGCCCCCGGTCACCGCGGCGACAGCGGCGCGCGCCTCGTCCGGCGCGAGCCGCAGCACCCAGCGGCGCCCCGACTCCTGCGCGAAGCCGCGCAGCGCCGCCACCTCGGGCACGTCGAGCGGCGCCCGTTCGCGCCACACGAGCTCCACCCGTACCTCGCCCGCGACCTGCTGCTTGAGGCCCGCGGGCGTGTCGCAGGCGATGACGCGGCCGCGTTCGAGCACCGCGACCCGGTCGAGCACGGTCTCCGCCTCGATCACGTTGTGCGTCACCAGCAGCACCGTCGTGCCGCGCTCGGCGCGCCGCCGGTCGACCGCGGCCCACACCGCGCGCCGTGCGACGGGGTCCATGCCGGTGGTCGGCTCGTCGAGCACCAGCAGCGGCCGCTCGCCGACCAGCACGGCGGCGAAGCAGGCGAGCCGCCGCTGGCCGCCCGAGAGCTTCTTCAGCGGCCTGCCCGCGAGCTCCCCGAGCCCCAGCTCGGCGATGACCGCGTCGCGCTCGGCGCGCGCCGCCCTCAGCGGCAGGCCGCGCAGCCTGCCCGTGGTCTCGGCCGCGAGCGACACCGTCAGCTCGTCGAGCGCGGTGGACTCCTGGCCGAGGTAGCCGATCAGCCGGGACGCACGCTCCGGGTGGCGCACCAGGTCGTGGCCGAGCACGTCTACCGTGCCGGCGTCGGGCCGCATCAGGCCGGTGAGCTGCCGTACGAGGGTGGACTTGCCCGCGCCGTTGGGACCGAGCAGCCCGAAGACCTCACCGCGCCGCACCCGCAGGCTGATCCCGTCGGTGGCGCGCACCTCCGGCGTGCCCGGAGCCCCACGGCGACCGCGCGCGGCGGGGTACGTCTTCACCAGACCGCGCACCTCGCACACCGTACTCACGAGGGACAACCCTACAGACCGGGTTCTGCGGGCCTTCAGCCTCTCCCCGCTGTCCGAGCTCCCAGTTCAAGCCCCCTCTCCCGCCGTGCGCGTGCGGGGACGGGGTTTCCGGGGGCGGTTTCAGGCGGGTGTCCCGGGGTCCTCGGGGGCGGTGTCCCGGCGGGGCGGCGCGGGCAGCTCGGTGGGCGGAGGCGGAGGCGGGGACGCCGCGCCGAGGAGGTGGGTCATGACGTCGTCGGCCACCGGGATGTCGAGCTGCTTCATGGCGGCGACCATCCTGGCCTTCTCCCTGAGGGAGGGATCGTCGAGCCGTTCGAGGAGCGCGGTCGCCCGGTCGAAGCGCTCGTCCTCGGCGATCCTGGCGTCGTTGGCCCTCGCCGCCTCCGCCACCTGCTGCTCCTTCTCGCGGGCCTTGCGGCTCATCAGCGTCCCCGCCACGCCGAACAGCGCGCCGACCGAGCCCTGCGTCGCGCGGGCCGCGAAGTCGCCGGGGTGCGCGACGCTGTAGATCGCGCTGCCGAGCGCCAGCGCCCCGCCGCACACGACCAGGGCGAGGCCCACCCAGAACAGCGCCGTGTAGTGCCGCAGGATCCGGTCCGCGTACGAGAAGTGCCAGGCGAGACGCCGGTCAGCCGGGGTCGGCTGCGGGGCGGCCGGCTGCTGGGCACCGGGTGCCGGCGGCTGCTGGGAGAGCTCCGGGTCCTGGACGTTGCCGCCGCCCGTGTGAATGACGGCGTTCGCGCCGCCGCTCACGTAGAAGTTCTGCTGCGCTGGGAACAGGTCGCCGTGCGACCGGTCTTCGACGGCGCTCCTCCGGGCTTCGAGAGCGGAGATCTCCCACGCGACCGCGTCCCGCTCCGCGGGGGTGAGGGAGTCGTCGTCGAGCCGTTCGTACCCGGTCCGCAGACGTGCGCGGATGTCCGCCGGCTCGTCCGGTGCGGGTGAGGGCTGCGCGGGGGGCTGCGCCCGGCCGGGGGCCGGCTCCTCCGCATCGGGTTGCATCATGACCGCCCCGTTCTCCACCGTCCGTCCGGCGGTGAGGAGCCCAGAGTAGCGCCGCCCGGGTGAGGGGGAGCCGGATGCGCGGGAACGGGCCGCGCGCGGCGGTCAGTTCTGTTCCGACGGGTGCCCTGCGGCCGTGGTGATGTCGATCTCGCGCCAGAAGCCCGCGCGGATCGCGTACCTGTCGTGCTCGTCGATCTGGTCGTCCTTGTGGGCGAGCAGGCCGAAGCGGGCCGCGTAGCGCAGGAGTTCGCCGTCGATGCGGTGGGGGATGCGCGGGTAGAGCGTGGCCAGCGTGGCGACATGGCCGTCCTCGGCCGGCAGCCGCTCCATCCAGCGGCGGGCGAAGACCTGCCCGACCTCGAAGGGGTCGCCGCTCACCGTGGTGATGTCCTCCTCGCGGTCGGCCCAGCGCTGCTCGGCGCTGGTGAGCTGCGCCAGGGTGGGCAGCGACGCCGTCTCCGGGGGCTCGCCCGCGGCGCCTGAGCCCGGGCGCACCACCCAGCCCCTGTCGGAGGACCAGCGCAGCGTCGCGCCCACCGGCTGCTGGGGAGCCGGCTGGCCGAGCGGGCCGCGCAGGTCGGCCAGGTCCTTCGGGGTAGGCACGCCCGGTTTGCCCGCGGGCCGGCTCTCCTCGGACCCGTCGGGCTCGGCCTCGGGGCGTGGCGCCGTTCCGTTGCGGGGCGTCTCCCGCTGCCCGCCGCGGTGCCCGGAGCCGTCCGGCACGGACTCGGGCAGCGGCGCGGCGAGGATCGCGGCGATGTCGGGGCGGGTGGCCGGGGCGGGCGGGCAGACGCCGAGGTCCTTCGCGCGCACGGCGCGGGTGATCCAGTCGCGGTCGAGCACCCGGCGCTCGTCGGCCTCAGCGACGAGATCCTCCGACTGGTTGTAGTCGCCGTCGGCCGCCTGGACGGCCCACAGGTGCACGGCGACCCCGTGCTCCTTCGCCGACATCAGCCCGGGCAGCAGGTCGCCGTCGCCGGTGACCAGCACGATGTCGGAGCAGGCGCGGTTCCTGGCCAGCTCGGTCAGCTCCGCGTGCATCGCGGCGTCCACGCCCTTCTGCGCCCACCGCCCGTCGCTGCGGGTCAGGGCGCCGAGCCTGACCGTCACCCGGGGCATCACGCGGAGCCTGCGGTGCTCCGGCTGGGGGACGCGGTCGGGCGCCCCGTCGAACCAGTAGATGCGGAGCAGCGGCTGCTGCGTCTCCTGTTCCGCACGTTCGCGAAGGCCCCTGATCAGGGCGGAGTGGTCGACGGTGATGCGGGAGCGTGCGGGTTCTCCGGCGAGGAGACTCGCGGCGGCGCCCAGCAGATAGCCGGCGTCCACCAGGACGACGCAGCGGTCCACGTGTTCCACCTTCTTTCGGGAACCTCGGGATCGGGGCCACGGGTTCTCTCGGGAACCTCGGATCGGGAGGGGCAGGGGTTCGGTTCGAGTCTGCCCGACGAAGGGTGCCTTAAGGTTCCGAACTGGATCTTCGGCGTGGCGTACCGCCCGCAACCCCCTGTGACAAGGCATCACTACGCACGGCAATGATCCAAAATGCGGCTTTTTTCCGGTCATGTGAGTCTGACAACGGCCCTGGCACCGAGACCCTCCAGGAGGCACACCATGGCCAAGAACCGCAACCGCGACCGAAGTAGGCCGCAGGCCACCGAGCACGCGGCGGCCACCGCGAAGACGCCGGTCGCCGAGAAGATGACGGAGGCGGAGCAGGCCAGGTTCACGGCCCCCGACACCGCGCCGCACGGCAAGCGGCAGAAGCGCTTCGGCCACAACTGACGCGCCGCGCCCACCCGGAGAGCGCCGCGCGCGGCGCGGGCCGTACCGGGAGTGCGCGAGGGGCGCGCCCGCACCGTGCGGGCGCGCCCCTCGGCGCGTGCGAGCAGCCTGCTCAGCCTGCCAGGCAGGACGGGCCGAGCAGCACCTTCAGGTCGCCGAACAGCGCGGGGTCGGGCTGCACCCGGTGCCGGTCGAGCCGGAGCACGGTGGTCTTGCGGGCGCCCTGGAGCTTGATCCGCACCTCCGAGTTGCCCCGGTGGCTGCCGAGGATCTCGCCGAGCCTGCTCACCATCGGCGGGGTGACGCGCACCGTGGGGATCGTGATCGTCACCGGTGCGTTGGTGCCCGCGTTCGACAGGTCGGGGACCTGCATCTCCATGGCGACCAGGCGCGGCACGTCCTCGCGCTTGTCGAGGCGGCCCTTGACGAAGACCACGGTGTCCTCCACCAGCTGCGTCGACACCAGCTGGTACGTCGCCGGGAAGAACATGCACTCGATCGAGCCCGCCAGGTCCTCGACGGTGGCGATCGCCCAGGCGTTGCCCTGCTTGGTCATCTTGCGCTGGAGGCCCGAGATGATGCCGCCGACGGTGACGACGGCGCCGTCCCCGAAGTCGCCGCCGGTGAGCTGGCCGATGCCGGCGTCCGCCTTGTCCGACAGGACGTGCTCAAGGCCGAACAGCGGATGGTCGGAGACGTACAGGCCGAGCATCTCCCGCTCCTGCGCGAGCAGGTACGACTTGTCCCACTCGACGTCCGAGAACTCGACGTCGAGTCCGAAGCCGGGCTCGTCGGACTGCTCGTCGCCCATGCCGCCGAACAGGTCGAACTGACCCTCGGCCTCCTTGCGCTTGACCTGCACCACGTTGTCGATCATCGGCTCGTGGTGCGCGACGAGACCCTTGCGGGTGTGGCCCATCTCGTCGAAAGCGCCCGCCTTGATCAGCGACTCGACCGTGCGCTTGTTGCACACCACGGCCTCGACCTTGTCGAGGAAGTCGGGGAACGAGGCGTACTTCCCCTTCGCCTTGCGGCAGCGGATGATCGAATCCACCACGTTCTGGCCGACGTTGCGCACGGCCGTCAGGCCGAACAGGATCACGTCGTCACCCTGGGCGGCGAAGTTCGGCTGCGACTCGTTGACGTTCGGCGGGAGCACCTTGATGCCCATGCGGCGGCACTCGTTGAGGTAGACGGCCGACTTGTCCTTGTCGTCCTTCACCGACGTCAGCAGCGCCGCCATGTACTCGGCCGGGTAGTTCGCCTTGAGATACGCCGTCCAGTACGTGACCAGGCCGTACGCGGACGAGTGCGCCTTGTTGAAGGCGTAGCCCGCGAACGGGACCAGCACGTCCCACAGCGCCTGGATCGCCTCGTCCGAATAGCCGTTCTTGCGCGCGCCCGCCTGGAAGAGGACGAAGTTCTTCGCGAGCTCGTCGGCCTTCTTCTTGCCCATCACGCGGCGCAGGATGTCGGCCTCGCCGAGCGAGTAGCCCGCGACGATCTGCGCGGCCTTCTGCACCTGCTCCTGGTAGACGATCAGGCCGTGCGTGAGGCCGAGGACCTCCCGCAGCGGCTCCTCCAGCTCGGGGTGGATCGGCGTGATCTCCTGCTGGCCGTTCTTGCGGAGCGCGTAGTTCGTGTGCGAGTTCATGCCCATCGGGCCCGGGCGGTACAGGGCCGAGACGGCGGAGATGTCCTCGAAGTTGTCGGGCTTCATCAGCCGCAGCAGGGACCGCATCGGCCCGCCGTCGAACTGGAAGACGCCCAGCGTGTCGCCCCTGCACAGCAGCTCGTACGTCTTCGGGTCGTCCAGCGGGATGGCGAGGAGGTCGAGCTCCCTGCCCTTGTTGGACTTCACCATCTTGACGGCGTCGTCCATGATCGTGAGGTTGCGCAGGCCGAGGAAGTCCATCTTCAGCAGGCCGAGCGACTCGCAGCTCGGGTAGTCCCACTGCGTGATGGTCACGTTATCCGTGTGGCGCACCCAGACCGGGACGTGGTCCGTGATCGTCTCGCTGGACATGATCACGCCGGCCGCGTGCACGCCCATCTGCCGCACCAGGCCCTCGACGCCCTTCGCGGTGTCGATGACCTTCTTGACGTCCGCCTCGTTCTCGTACATCCCGCGGATCTCGCCCGCCTCGCCGTAGCGCGGGTGCTTCGGGTCGGTGATGCCGTTGAGCTCGATGCCCTTGCCGAGGACGTCGGCCGGCATGGCCTTGGTGAGCCGGTCGCCCATCGCGTACGGGTAGCCCAGCACGCGCGCCGAGTCCTTGATGGCGTTCTTCGCCTTGATCTTGCCGTACGTGCCGATCATGGCGACCTTGTCGGCGCCGTACTTCTGCGTCACGTACCTGATGACCTCGACGCGCCTGCGCTCGTCGAAGTCGATGTCGACGTCGGGCATGGAGATGCGCTCGGGGTTGAGGAACCGCTCGAAGATCAGCCCGTGCTCGATCGGGTCGAGGTCGGTGATGCCCATCGCGTACGACACGATCGAGCCGGCCGCGGAACCCCGGCCGGGGCCCACCGCGATGCCGTTGTTCTTGGCCCACATGATGAAGTCGGCGACCACGAGGAAGTACCCGGGGAACCCCATCTGGATGATGATGTCCATCTCGTACTCGACCTGCTTCTGCCGGTCGTCGGGGACTCCTCCCGGATACCGGCGGGCCATGCCGCGCTTCACCTCCTCCTGGAACCAGGTGACCTCGGTGAAGCCCTCGGGCACGTCGAACTTCGGCATCAGGTCGCGCTTCTCGAACATGCCGGTCGTGTCGATCTGCTCGGCGACCAGGAGGGTGTTGGCGCACCCCTGCTGCCAGGCGTCCGAGGAGTCGATCGCGTACATCTCGTCGGTCGACTTGAGGTAGTAGCCGGTGCCGTCGAAGCGGAAGCGGTCGGGGTCGGAGAGGTTCTTGCCGGTCTGGATGCACAGCAGCGCGTCGTGCGCGGTCGCCTCGTGCGCGTACGTGTAGTGCGAGTCGTTGGTCACCAGCGGCGGGATGCCGAGCTTCTTGCCGATCTCCAGCAGCCCGTCGCGCACCCGGTGCTCGATGTCGATGCCGTGGTCCATCAGCTCCAGGAAGTACCGGTCCTTGCCGAAGATGTCCTGGTACTCCGAGGCCGCCTTGAGCGCCTCGTCGTACTGGCCGAGGCGCAGCCTGGTCTGGAGCTCGCCCGAGGGGCAGCCGGTGGAGGCGATGAGCCCCTCCGACCACTTGGCGATGGTCTCCTTGTCCATGCGGGGCCACTTCTGCAGCCAGCCCTCCGCGTACGCGTCGGACGACAGCCGGAAGAGGTTGTGCAATCCCGTCGCGTTCGCCGCCCAGATCGTCTTGTGCGTATAGCCGCCGGAGCCCGAGACGTCGTCGCGCTTCTGGTGCGGCTGGCCCCACTGGATCTTGCGCTTGTGCTTGCGGGAGGCGGGCGCCACATACGCCTCGATGCCGATGATCGGCGTGACCTCGGCCTTCTTCGCCTGGTGGAAGAAGTCGTACGCACCGTGGAGATTGCCGTGGTCCGTCATCGCGATGTGCGACATGCCCATGTCCTTGGCGGCGGTGAACATGTCCGACAGCCGCGCGGCACCGTCCAGCAGGGAGTACTGGGTGTGCACGTGCAGATGCGTGAACGGCGGCTTGGTCACGGTGGGGCCTCCAGCAGCGGGCGCGGATCACGGTGGATCTCGGCGGATCCCGGCACAGCGGACTCCGCCGACGCCGTGGAGTCTACGACCCGGCACCGACAGCCGACCGCCCGCGCGCCGCATCCCGCGCCCCCGGCGCGAGCCCTCGGGGGACGGCGGGCGGCCGGGCGCCGGGCGTGGCGGCCCACGGCGCCGCGGCCCCTCGTCCGTGCGGGCGCGTACGAGTGCGGCCGGACAGCCGGGCGTTGCGGCCCGCGGTCCGTGCGGGCCCTGCCGCCCTGCGGGGCCCCGCGGCTCCGCGGTCCGTGCGGGGCAGGGCCCGGCGTCCGGGCGGGCTGCGTGCGTGCCGGCGGCTACGGGTGCGGCCGGGCGCCCGTATCGGTTCGGAAACCTTTAGATCCTCCTGACGGGCTCCCATGGCACACTCGGGACCGATGGACATATCCGCGACGCAGCTGCGAGCCGCGCGGGCAGCACTCTTCACGGCGCTCGTCGTGACGCTGTCCGCAGGCTCCCACGTGCTGCTGTCGCGCTCGGCGCTGCCGCTGTCCGTGCTCGCCGCGCTGACCTGCGCGGTCTTCTGCGCGGCCTACGCCCTCGCGGGCCGCGAGCGCGGGTACGGGGGCATCGCCGCCCTGCTCGTCCCGCTCGAACTGGCGGCCGACACCGTCTTCACCACGGGCCAGCAGGTCTGCTACGGCCCGGTCGGCGGTCCCGTCACCGGCTCCCTGCGTTCGGTGGGCTTCGACGTCCTGTGCGGGCACCCCGTGGGCGCCCACCTCCCGGGCGTCGCCGCGGTCGGCGGGCCCCAGTCGCCCGCCGCCGCGCTCCTCGCCTCGTCGGACCGCCCGTGGCTGCCCTGGCTGCTGCTCGCCGTCCACGTGGCGACCGGTCTGCTCGCCGCGGCCTGGCTGCGGCGCGGCGAGCGCGCGGTCTTTGGGCTCGTCCTGACCGTCGCGGCCTTCGCCTTCCGGCCGCTGCTGCTGGCCGTCCGCGCGGCCACCGGGGCGGCGCACGCCGCCCCGAGGGTCCCGCACCGCAGGGCGGCCCGCCCGCCGCGGCCCGGAGCCGGCCGCCTCCTGACCCACTCCGTCGGACGGAGGGGACCGCCCGTGACCGTGCTCGGCATCGCCTGAGCACGGGCCCGGCCCGTTTCCCCACCCTTGTCTTCCGTCTCTTCCCGTCCGCAATGCCCCTCCCCACCCGTCGAGCGACGGGTGCCCTCACACGGAGTGAAACCCCCATGAGCGCACGCAACAACGCCGCCAACAAGGCCGCCGCACGGGAGCGCCTGCGCGCCGAGCGCGAGAAGCAGGCCAAGCGCGACAAGATCCGCAAGCAGTCCATCGTGGCGGGCTCCGGCGTCGTCGTCCTCGCGATAGCCGCGGGCGTCGTCCTGCTGGTGCACAACTCGAACAAGCCCTCCGCCTGGGAGGCCGCGGCGAAGACCACCAAGGTCGTCGCCCCCAAGAACACCTCGGGCACCGACGGCACCACCGTCGTCATCGGCAAGTCCACCGCCAAGAAGACCCTGGTCGAGGCCGAGGACCCGCGCTGCCCGATCTGCATGCAGGCCGAGAACGCCTTCGGCACGACGATCCACAAGGACGTCGACGCGGGCAAGTACAAGCTCCAGTACGTGGGCGCCGACTTCATCGACGACCACGACAACGGCCAGGGCTCGAAGAACGGCCTCTCGGCCCTGGGCGCGGCGCTCAACGTCAGCCCCGACGCCTTCCTCCAGTACAAGGCCGCCATGTACTCGTCCACGTTCCACCCGGACGAGAACGACGACAAGTTCAAGTCGGACGACTACCTCATCAAGATCGCCGACACCGTCCCCGCGCTCAAGGGCAACGCCGCCTTCCAGAAGGACGTCAAGGACGGCACGTTCGACGCCTGGGCGCTGAAGATGGCGGCCAAGTTCAACAAGGACGGCTACACCGCCACGCCGACCTTCAAGGTCGACGGCAAGGCCCTCACGGTCTCCGGCAGCCAGAACCCGCCGCTCACCCAGGACCAGTTCGACTCGGTCGTCGCGCCCGCGCTGAAGTAGCCGGGCAGCGGCGGTACGGGCCGGGCCCCAGGACCGGGGTGCGGGCCAGGACCCCAGGGGTGCGGGCCTGGCCCGCACCCCCGCGCCGCTCCTACGGCCGCGCCACCGGCGCGACCACCGCGGACGTGAGCTCCGCGAGCACCCCGGGCGCGAGCTCCGCCTCAAGGCCCCTGCGGCCCGCCGACACGTAGACCGTCGGATGCGCGCGCGCCGACGCGTCGAGCACCGTCGGCAGGGCGCGCCGCTGCCCCAGCGGCGAGATGCCGCCCCTGACATAGCCGGTGGCGCGCTCGGCCGCCGCCGGGTCCGCCATCGCCCCGCGCTTGCCGCCGACCGCCGACGCAAGCGCCTTCAGGTCGAGCTGCCCCGTCACCGGGACCACCGCGACCGTCAGCGCGCCGTCGACCTCGGCCACCAGCGTCTTGAACACCCGCTCCGGCGGCACGCCCAGGGCCTCGGCCGCCTCCTCGCCGTAGCTCGGGGCCGCCGGGTCGTGCTCGTACGCGTGCAGGGTGTACGCGGCGCCCGCGGACGCCAGCGCGGTCGTGGCGGGGGTGCCGCCTCCGCCGCCCCTCCTCTGCTTCTTCGCCATCCGGCCGGTCAGTTCAGGTGCGTCGGGTTGGTCGTCAGGTCCGTCGCAGGCAGCGAGGGCAGCTTCCTGATGACGGCGGTCTCGGCGCGCAGCAGCTTGAGCTCCTGGCGGAGCCTTGACGCCGTGTCCGTCGCCTCAAGGAGCTGCTGCTTGGCCGGCACGTCCAGCATCGCGGCCGCGGCGACCAGGTACGACACCACCGGCGGCTCGCCCGGCAGCTCGCCGTCGTCCGGCAGGCTGCGCTCGCTGGCGCCCGCCAGGCGCTGCTGATAGGTGCGGAAGGCCCGCAGGACGCCCTCGGCCAGCGCGTCCGCGCCCTCGCCCGCCTCCTCGGGGATCTCCTCGACCGCGGCCGTCAGATAGGGCCCCGAGGAATCCACCGACAGCAGCCGTACGCGGGTGGTGCCGGTCGCCACCACCTCGAAGCTGCCGTCGGGCCGCTCTCTGATGGTGGCCGCGTCCGCCACGCAGCCCACGGTGTGGAACGAGTCGAGCGGCGCGTCGCCGAAGCCGGCCGAAGGGCCGCGCTCCGGCACGGACGTCGGGTCCGGCATGCCGGGGGAGGTCACAGCGACCTCGTGCCCGTCGCGGATCGCGACGACGACGAAGCGCCGCGCCTCGGGGTCGTCGGACTTGAGGAGCTCCCGCATCATCGCGCGATAGCGCTCCTCGAAGACGTTCAGCGGCAGGACGAGGCCGGGGAACAGCACCGCGTTGAGCGGGAACAGGGGGAGGGTCGCCGTGGTCACGACCGTCAAGCCTAGTGGGCGAAGCGCCCTCACCGACCAGGTCTGTGGCACAAAGGCATTCCGGAGGCCACCTGGAGGCGCACCTCGTCCCTCGTTTCGAGGAACTCCCGCAGCGGGTCCTCGCTGAGGCGGGTCCAGGGGAAGGACGTCGCGTACGGGCCGATCATCCGGAACTGGTCGAGCGCCTCGGCCCACCGCCCGCGCCGCACGAGGACGTACGCCAGCAGGTTGCGCGCCTCGGCGGGCCACGGGTCGCCGGCGCGGTAGCGGCCCGACAGGTCGATCGCCAGGTCGGCCGCCCGGTCGATCCGGTCGGCCTGCACCGGCGAGGGCGCGCAGTCGAGCAGCTGCTGGAAGGCGGCGCGCGCGGGCAGCGTCCGCACCAGCGAGGCGGGCAGCGCGCGGCGTGCCGCGCCCTCCGCGAAGTCCAGGCACTCGCGGTGCGAGCCGTACCACTGCGCGGACAGGAAGAGCAGCGCAGAGACATGGCAGCCGTAGTGGTGCGCGCTGCGCCGCACCACTTGCGCCCAGAGCTCCTCGAAGTGGCTGTGCGGGGCGTGCGTGCCGCGCGCGTGGTCCAGCGCGATGCGCCAGGGCACGGGGTCGCGCGGGTCGCCGTCCGCCGCCGCGTCGATCAGCGGGCCCGCGTCCCGCAGCAGCTCGGCGCGCGCGGGCGACTCCCAGGCCCTGCGCACGGCCAGCTCCGCGCCGACGACCAGCGCGTCCGGGTCCCCCGGCGCGGCGCGCAGCCAGTCGGTGAGCCACCCGTCGCGCCGGCTCGCGAAGACCGCGAGCTTCATCACATAGCGGTCACGGCTCTCCCACTCGCCGCCCTCGCGGGTGGTCGCGAGCAGCTTGGCCGCGTCCTCGTACTCGCCGAGCGCCGCGGACAGCAGCGCGGGCGCGAGCGGCCCCTCCGGGGCGTCGAGGAGGACCGCGTCGTCCGGCGGCAGCCCCGCCGCGAGCCGCGGTGTGTGCCTGACCATACGCGCGGTGCTGATCAGAGCGCGAAGCAAAGACATGGTGCGGACCATTCAAAACCGCAGGTCGCGGACGCGCCAGTGGGGATATGTGAAGCTTTCGTTCACGGCGGGAGGGTTGTGCCCTCCGGCGTCAAGAGGCGGTAAAGAAAGAGTGACCGCTGGTGACTGTGGGTGATGTGACGGGTGGCCGGGGGTGGGGTCGGGCCCCTGGCCCCACCCGCCCCGCCACCGCGCGCACGCCCCATATCACCCATTGATACGGGCGGCCGACGGCCCGCCGGGGTCTGCGAGAATTGGTCCCGTGATCTCACGAATCGACCTGCGCGGCGACGCCCTCCCCGAGGGTGGCGCCCTGCGTGCCCTGCTGCCCCGTGCCGAGTTCGACGTGGAAGCCGCCCTGGAGAAGGTGCGGCCCATCTGCGAGGACGTACGCCATCGCGGCGCGGAGGCGGTCCTTTCGTGGGGCGAGAAGTTCGGCGACGGCCGCCCCGCTTCCCTGCGCGTGCCCGCCGAGGCCCTGGGCCGCGCGCTCGACGCGCTCGACCCCGCGGTGCGGGCCGCCCTCGAGGAGTCCGTCCGCAGGGCCCGCCTCGTCCACCGCGACCAGCGGCGCACCGACACCACCACGCAGGTCGTGCCGGGCGGCACCGTCACCGAGCGCTGGGTGCCCGTCGAGCGGGTCGGCCTCTACGTCCCGGGCGGCCTCTCGGTCTACCCGTCCTCCGTGGTGATGAACGTCGTGCCCGCCCAGGAGGCGGGCGTCGACGGCATCGCCGTGGCCTCGCCCGCCCAGGCGGCCTTCGGCGGTCTGCCGCACCCCACCATCCTGGCCGCCTGCGCCCTGCTCGGCGTCGACGAGGTGTACGCGGCGGGCGGCGCCCAGGCGGTCGCCATGTTCGCGTACGGCGTCCCGGGCCCCGCCGGCTGCCGCCCGGTCGACCTGGTCACGGGCCCGGGCAACATCTACGTCGCGGCGGCCAAGCGCCTCCTCAAGGGCGTCGTCGGCATCGACGCAGAGGCGGGCCCCACCGAGATCGCCGTGCTCGCCGACGCGACCGCCGACCCGGTGCACGTCGCGGCCGACCTGATCAGCCAGGCCGAGCACGACCCGATGGCCGCGGCCGTCCTGGTCACGGACTCCGCCGTGCTCGCCGACGCCGTCGAGGCCGAGCTCGTGCCGCAGGTCGCCGCGGCCCGGCACGCCGAGGCCAGGATCAGGCCCGCGCTCGCCGGCCGGCAGTCCGCGCTCGTCCTCGTCGACTCGCTCGACGACGGGCTGCGCGTGGTCGACGCGTACGCGGCCGAGCACCTGGAGATCCAGACCGCGGACGCCGCCGCGGTCGCCGCCCGGGTGCGCAACGCGGGCGCGGTCTTCGTCGGCCCCTACGCGCCGGTCTCGCTCGGCGACTACGCGGCCGGCTCCAACCACGTCCTGCCGACCGGCGGCTGCGCCTGCCACTCCTCGGGCCTGTCCGTCCAGTCGTTCCTGCGCGGCATCCACGTCGTGGACTACACGCGCGACGCGCTCGCCGAGGTCACCCACCACGTGGTGGCGCTCGCCGACGCGGAGGACCTGCCCGCGCACGGCGCGGCGCTCAAGGCGAGGTTCGGGTGGAAGGTGCCCCAGAAGTGACCCGTACGACCCCGGAAGCCCGGCAGCCGCGCCCCACCGGTGCCACCGGCAGCAGCAGCGCCGTCAGCATGGACGACCTGCCCCTGCGCGACGAGCTGCGCGGCCAGTCCCCGTACGGCGCGCCGCACCCCGACGTGCCCGTCCAGCTCAACGTCAACGAGAACCCGTACCCGCTGCCCGAGGCGCTGGTCGACCGGATCACCGAGCGGGTACGCGCGGTCGCCCGCGGCCTCAACCGCTACCCCGACCGCGACGCGCTCGAACTGCGCGGCGCGCTCGCCGCCTACCTCACCCGCACCGGCGGCCACCCCCTGACCGCCGCGCACGTCTGGGCGGCCAACGGGTCCAACGAGATCCTCCAGCAGCTCCTCCAGGCCTTCGGCGGCCCCGGCCGCACCGCGCTCGGCTTCGAGCCCTCGTACTCGATGCACAGCCTCATCGCGCGCGGCACCACCACCGGCTGGCTCTCCGGGCCGCGCCACGAGGACTTCACCATCGACGTCGGGGCGGCCACCGCCGCGATCGCGGAGCACCGCCCGCACGTCGTGTTCGTCACCACGCCCAACAACCCCACGGGCACCGCGGTGGACGCCGCCACCGTCCTCGCGCTGTACGAGGCGGCGCAGCGCGCCAGGCCCTCGCTGTTCGTCGTGGACGAGGCGTACGCGGAGTTCAGCCACCACCCCTCGCTGCTGCCGCTGCTCGAAGGCCGGCCGAACCTCGTCGTCTCGCGCACCATGTCGAAGGCGTTCGGCGCCGCCGGGCTCAGGCTCGGCTACCTCGCCGCCGACCCCGCCGTGGTCGACGCCGTGCAGCTGGTGCGCCTTCCGTACCACCTCTCCGCCGTCACCCAGGCCACCGCGCTCGCCGCCCTGGAGCACACCGATACCCTGCTCGGGTACGTCGAGCAGCTGAAGACCGAGCGGGACCGGCTGGTCGAGGAACTGAGGGCACTCGGGTTCGAGGTCACGGACTCCGACGCGAACTTCGTGCAGTTCGGCCTCTTCGAGGACGCGCAGGCCGCGTGGCAGCACATCCTCGACCGCGGAGTGATCGTCCGGAACAACGGCGTGCCGGGCAGGCTCCGCGTCACCGCGGGCACCCCCGCCGAGAACGACGCGTTCCTCGACGCGGTGCGCGATCTCAAGAAGGAGCAGAGCGGATGAGTCGCATCGGCCGAGTCGAGCGCAGTACCAAGGAGACCTCCGTCGTCGTCGAGATCGACCTCGACGGCACCGGGCGCGTCGAGGTCGCGACGGGCGTCGGGTTCTTCGACCACATGCTGGACCAGCTCGGCAGGCACGGCCTGTTCGACCTGACGGTCAAGACCGAGGGCGACCTGCACATCGACTCGCACCACACCATCGAGGACACGGCGCTCGCGCTCGGCGCCGCGTTCCGCCAGGCCCTCGGCGACAAGGTCGGCGTCTACCGCTTCGGCAACTGCACCGTCCCGCTCGACGAGTCCCTCGCCCAGGTCACCGTGGACCTCTCGGGCCGCCCCTACCTGGTGCACACCGAGCCCGAGTCGATGGCGCCGATGATCGGCTCGTACGACACGACGATGACCCGGCACATCCTGGAGTCCTTCGTCGCCCAGGCCCAGGTCGCCCTGCACGTCCACGTGCCGTACGGGCGCAACGCGCACCACATCGTGGAGTGCCAGTTCAAGGCGCTCGCCAGGGCCCTGCGGTACGCCTCGGAGCGCGACCCGCGCGCGGTCGGCATCCTTCCCTCCACGAAGGGCGCCCTCTGACATGACCGGGCTCAACACCGTCCTGATCCTCGTGGGCCTCTTCCTCGCGGGCGGCGTCTACTCCTTCATCAAGCAGAAGCTCCCCGTCGGCGTGATCGTGCTGCTCGCGCTCTCCTCGGTGTTCTGCCTGGCCGCCGGGATACTGCGCATCCAGGGGCTGTGGACATGACGGGCGCCCTCGCGGCCGGAGGCACGGCATGAGCAAGAAGGTCGTGATCTTCGACTACGGCTTCGGCAACGTGCGCTCCGCCGAGCGCGCCGTCGCACGGGCCGGCGCCGACGTCGAGATCACCCGCGACTACGACCGCGCCATGAACGCAGAAGGGCTGCTGGTGCCCGGCGTCGGCGCCTTCTCCGCCTGCATGGCGGGCCTGACCGCGGCCCGCGGCCACTGGATCGTCGGCCGCAGGCTGGCAGGCGGCCGCCCCGTGCTCGGCATCTGCGTCGGCATGCAGGTCCTCTTCGAGCGCGGCATCGAGCACGGCGTCGAGGCCGAGGGGCTCGACGAGTGGCCCGGCACCGTCGGGCCGCTCAAGGCCGACGTGGTCCCGCACATGGGCTGGAACACCGTGCGGGCCCCCGCCGACAGCGAGCTGTTCGCCGGGCTCGACGCCGACGCGCGCTTCTACTTCGTCCACTCCTACGCCGTGCACGACTGGACGCTCCAGACCACCAACCCCCGCATCAGGCCCCCCAGGGTCACCTGGGCCACCCACGGCGAGCCGTTCGTCGCCGCCGTGGAGAACGGCGCCCTGTGGGCCACCCAGTTCCACCCCGAGAAGTCCGGCGACGCCGGAGCCCAGCTGCTGACCAACTGGATCGGAACCCTGTGATGCCGTCCACTTCCACGCTCGAACTCCTCCCCGCCGTCGACGTGCGCGACGGCCAGGCCGTACGCCTCGTGCACGGCGAGTCGGGCACCGAGACCTCGTACGGATCCCCCCTCCAGGCCGCTCTCGCCTGGCAGTCGGCGGGCGCCGAGTGGCTGCACCTGGTCGACCTGGACGCCGCGTTCGGCACCGGCGACAACCGGGCCCTGCTCGCCGAGGTCACCGCCACCGTGGACATCAAGGTCGAGCTCTCGGGCGGCATCCGCGACGACGACACCCTCGCCGCGGCGCTCGCCACCGGCTGCACCCGCGTCAACCTCGGCACCGCCGCGCTGGAGAACCCCGCGTGGGTGGCCCGTGTCATCGCCGCCCACGGCGACCGCGTCGCCGTCGGCCTCGACGTGCGCGGCACCACCCTGCGCGGCCGCGGCTGGACCCGCGACGGCGGCGACCTCTACGAGACGCTCGCCCGGCTCGACTCCGAGGGCTGCGCGCGCTACGTCGTCACCGACATCGCCAAGGACGGCACCCTCAAGGGCCCCAACCTGGACCTCCTGCGCGGCGTCTGCAAGGCCACCGACCGGCCCGTGGTCGCGTCCGGCGGCGTCTCGAGCCTCGACGACCTGCGCGCGCTCGGCTCGCTCGTCCCCGAGGGAGTCGAGGGCGCCATCATCGGGAAGGCGCTCTACGCGAAGGCGTTCACACTGGAGGAGGCGCTCGCGGTGGTGGCCAAGTGACCCGGATCGAGGAGACACCCGCAGGGGTGCGCAGGCTCGCGACGGACGGCCCCTGGGAGGAGGCGTACGGCTACTCCCGCGCCGTCCGCCTGCCGAACGGCCTGGTGCTCGTCTCCGGCTGCACGTCCGTCGTGGACGGCAGGATCGCCGACGGCAGCCCGTACGAGCAGGCGAAGACGGCCTTCGGCGTCGCGATCAGCGCCCTGCGCGAACTCGGCCTCGACACGGTCGACGTCGTCCGCACCCGGATGTACATCTCCCACAGCAGGGACGCGGACGACGTCGGGCGCGCCCACCGCGAGCTGTTCCACGCGGTGCGCCCTGCCGCCTCCGTGCTCGCCGTCGCCGGGTTCGTCGACCCGAGCCTCGCCGTCGAGGTGGAGGTCGAGGCGTTCCGCGCGCCGGACGGCGGAGCGGCCGCGTGAGCGTCGCCGTACGCGTGATCCCCTGCCTCGACGTCGACGCCGGCCGGGTCGTCAAGGGCGTCAACTTCCGCAACCTTCGCGACGCCGGCGACCCCGTCGAGATGGCGAAGCTCTACGACGCCGAGGGCGCGGACGAACTCACGTTCCTCGACATCACCGCGTCGTCGGGCGACCGCGAGACCACGTACGACGTGGTGCGGCGCACCGCCGAGCAGGTCTTCATCCCGCTCACCGTCGGCGGCGGCGTGCGCACCGCCGACGACGTGGACCGGCTGCTGCGCGCGGGCGCGGACAAGGTCGGCGTGAACACGGCGGCCATCGCGCGGCCCGAGCTGATCAGGGAGATCGCGCAGCGGTTCGGCCGCCAGGTGCTCGTGCTCTCCGTCGACGCGCGCCGCACGCCCGCAGGCACCTTCGAGGTCACCACGCACGGCGGGCGCCGCGGCACCGGCATCGACGCCGTCGAGTGGGCCGAGCGCGCCGCAGGGCTCGGAGCGGGCGAGATCCTGCTCAACTCCATGGACGCCGACGGCACCAAGGACGGCTACGACACGGAGATGATCGCCGCGGTGCGCGCGCGGGTCACCGTGCCCGTCGTCGCCTCGGGCGGCGCGGGCCGGCTCGGCGACTTCGCCCCCGCCGTCGCCGCGGGCGCCGACGCGGTGCTCGCCGCCTCGGTCTTCCACTTCGGCGACCTGCGCGTCGGCGAGGTCAAGTCGGCCCTGCGCGAGGCCGGACACCCGGTGCGCTGACCGGCGCGGCGGGGCGGACCGTGAGCCGCATCCGCACCTCCGTCACCGCGCAGTTGCGCAGCCCCGGCAGGACGCGCCGGTACTCGTCGAGCGGGATGCCGAC